>JBEKLQ010000021.1:0-45443 GCA_050010115.1 Acidimicrobiales bacterium
GACGAAGGGAGGCACCCGCCGCTCGATTGACTCTACGATCCAGCAAAGGCCCGTCCTCGAAGGCTCAGTGCCCTGTGCAATTTCGATGATCGAGGCTGTACAAATTCGGTGATCCTCGGCAGAGCTCGGGCAGATGCTCGATGCGGGCGAGGAGCCCGATGTCGGACGGCTTGTTGATGACGGTCTCGATGCGAAGTGCTCTCCCTTCTTTCAGGTACTGCTTGACGCGGCTGTGCTTGTAGGTGAAGTCCATGTGCACCTCGGTGCCCGGCGAGAAGAGGCGCTGGCGGAACGGCTCCTTCGTCGTCTTGCGCACCTGGCGAGCGAAGACCATCGCCACCTGCTCCGGGCGCCCGATGCCGACGTTGTCTTGGACGAGGGACTCAAAGAAGCTCCTCGCGCGGCGAGGGTCGTCGAAGACGAGGGTGCGGGAGACCTCGACCTGGCGCATCGACAGCTCCCACCAGTAGCCGGCCTTTCGGTCGGTCTCGGTGAACGGCGTCGGGATGGCGGAGATCCAGCGATCGAAGAAGCCTTGGACGTCGGCAGGACCGAAGCGGTCGCAGATGGCCTGCAGGCGATCGGGTCGATCACAGGAGGCGAAGCCGTTCGAGAGGGCGGTGAAGCTGATCCTCGCCCGCTCGGCCTGGCGCTTGGCCCACTCGTGGCCGTTCAGCCAGACCTTGGCCGGATACGGGAAGTAGGTGCAGATCTTGATGAAGCCGGGTCCGAAGTCGCGATCGAGGACGTAGAAGTAGTAGATGCCGACTCGCCGCTCTTTCTTGTCGAAGACGAAGTAGACGCCACCGCCTGCGCCGACGCGCCTGGTCGCCGAGTAGACGAACTGGAACTCCTGCGCGGCCACGATGGCGACGACGCCGAAGCGTCCCTCATGTTCGGCCCGATCGAGGTACGGCCTCACATGGTCGAGCTTGCGGTCGTCCCAGCGGGAGCGGTCCGGCTTCTTCAGCTGCAGGATCGGGATGGCCTTCGAGTCGGCGAAGGCCTTCACCTCGCGGCGGAAGCGGTTGCCGATCTTCTCGATGAGCGCCGGCGACCCAAGTCGGAACCCGAGGTGTCGCTCGAGGAAGTGGTTCACCTGTGGGCCGACCTGCAAGTTGGGCACGTAGGCGTTCAGGTACAGCCGGTCGACGCAGTCGATCTCGAGGCTGACATGACCATCCAGCACCTCATTGATGTTCACCACGTTCGTCACGCACGACGCGATAGCGCACGAGGGACGGCTTTGCCGGCCCGACTACCTCACACCCCTACGCGGTCGCGCCGGGAGGAGGCCGGGAGGGGGGCCTGCCCCCTTCCCGCTAATGCGGTGACACTCAAATAACGCGCGATTGGCGGACTGCCTCGAGGGCCACGCGCCCTCGGCGGACCTTGGCGATGATCTGGTCGGCGGTCTTGGTCCAGATGAATGGCTTGGGGTTCTCGTTGTTGTGTGCGATGTAGCTCTCGATGGCTTGGATCAGCACAGGAACACTGCCGAAGCTGTCCCGGCGTATGCGCTGTGTCGTGATCTCGCGGAACCATCGCTCGACCAAGTTGAGCCAGGAAGAACTCGTCGGGGTGAAATGGAAGTGGAATCGCTTGTGCCTGGCCAGCCACTTCCGTACCTCCGGGTGGTTGTGGGTGCCGTAGTTGTCCAATAACCCCGATATCGGAGTTATTGGACTAATCCCGACCTCGCGATTATCCCGATACGGGCGCCCCGAGCCCAACAAACGCCAGTTGACGGCGGACTACGTGACCGCGGGCACAGCCCGAGGGTCGGGATAATCACAGGCTCTCGAGGAAAGCGAGCAGCCTGTCCGGAGCCCTGTAGCGACCGGGCTTTGAAGACGATGGTGTGGTGCGGGCGAGCGCCCGCTCCTTGATGCTCAGGTCGGCGTGGAGGTAGCACTGGGTCGAACGAATATCGGCATGACCCAGCCACAAGCTGATCACAATCACCTCAACCCCGGCTCGAAGAAGGGTCATGGCGCAGGTATGCCTCAGGACATGAGGAGTCAGATTCTTGTGTGCGAGCGATGGCGCCCCTCGGGTGGCGGCCAGCGCGTGGAACTTGACGCGAGCCTCGACGGCGTCGTCACTGAGGCGACGCCCTGTCCGAGTCGGAAACAGGGGATCGTCGGGCAGACCGCCCCGCTCCTGCAGCCAGACCCGCAAGACGGCGACGGTACCGGCAGTCAGCGGGACACAACGCTCCTTACGACCCTTTCCAAGACAGCGGACGTGCGCGCCGGCGCCGAGCTCGATGTCGCGACAGTTGGCCCCGGTCAGCTCGGAGAGCCGGAGGCCAGTCTGTACGGCGAAGGCAATGAGGGCGTGATCCCTCCGACCCTCCCACCGGTTCTGGTCCGGAGCAGCAAGTAGGGCAGCGACCTCGTCCGGTTCGAGGAACGACACGTCGGTCTTGTTGAAGCGCTTTTGGGGAATGGCCAGTACCTGCTGGATCAGCTGGGCGTGCTCGGGATGGCGAAGAGCGGCGTATCGGAACAGCGACCGCACTGCGGCCAGCCTGGTGTTCCGGCTGCGGGCACTGTTGTGCCGGTCGGCTTCGAGATGGTCCAAGAAGGCCGAGATCACCCCGACTCCGAGGTCCTCCCAGTCGAGGGTGGATGGAGCCTTTTCGGTCCGGCCCTGCACAAAGCGGAGCAGGAGCACGAACGTGCTCCGGTAGGACCTCACCGTGGCCGGGCTCGCCTGGCGCTGCTTGGCGAGCCGCTCGGTGAAGAACAGCTGCATAGTGGGCGCGACCGCGCTCATCTTTCCAACCCCTCCATGCGGTCGGCTGCCAAGGCCAAGAGCTCAGGAGCGGACGAGAGGTACCAATAGGTGGAGCACGGATCCCGGTGCCCGAGATAAGTGGTCAACCGTGGCAGAAGGGCGCCAACATCCTCGCCCGACCGATACCATCGCACCAGGGTGTGGACCGCAAAACTGTGGCGCATGTCGTGGATCCTCGGATGGTGCGGGGCACTGGCTCCGACGCCGGCGACGTCGACCAGCTTCCGGAACGTCTTCTGGAAGTCGGCATAAAGGAGCCGGCTTCCGGCGGTCGAGATGAAGAACGTCGAGCTCTTCTGTCTCACCACGAGCTGGTCCCGCTTCTCCGCGTAGGAGCACATGGCGTCCACGGTGCTCGACTGGAGAGGCACCAGTCGGGACTTCCCGAACTTCGACTGGCGCACGACGATCAGGCCCTCGGCGGTGTCGAAGTCGTCCCGCTCGAGGCGGATCGCCTCGCCGACCCGCATGCCCGAGGCGCTGAGCAGGCCGATGAGCGTCTCGACGGTCGCCGCTCGCATCAGGGTGGGGATCGTTCGGCGAGCGGCCGACATCAGCGCGGCTACGTCCCCAGCCGAGTAGATGAACGGTGGGCGCCAGCGCTGTCGGAAGCTCACGAGCCCGACCGGTGGGATCTCGGTGTTCGGGTTGACGCCCGCCATGTGGCAGGCGAAGCCGCGGGCCACCGTCATCCGCCGTGCCCACACCGTGGTGGCCGGATCGGCGTCTGGACGCTGTGCCCACACGAGTGCGGTCTCGATGGTGACGGTCTCGGCGCCGATCGCGTCGAGATACGCGACGAAGTCCGGCAGGAGCCGGTGTGCCTGGTCCAGGTTGTGGCCGAGGGCTCGGCGCAAGGCCAGGTAGTCGTTGGCCTGATCGATGAGCGGGCTCATCGCTCGGCTCCCGGCCAGGGCTGGGCGACGCTGCGAAGTCCAGCAACGTCGACCTTGGCGTACGCCGCCGTAGTGGCGAGATCGCGGTGACGAAGCACGAGGCCGATCTGAGGCAGCGTCGCTCCCTGAGCGAGCAGCTCGGTGGCAAGAGCATGGCGCAGTCGGTGCGGGCCAACGGGGTCACGTCCGGTGCGCTGGCAGGCGCGGCGGACCACGTTGTTCACCGAGCCCGGGCGGAGCCCCCGCTGGGGTGCCAAGGTGGCCAGGAAGACCTTGCGGCTCTCGGCTCGGGGACGACCGTCATACAGGTAAGCGGCGAGAGCCTCGCCCACATCGCTCAGCAACGGCAGACGGTCCACACCGCCGCCCTTGCCGCGGACGGTCAGCTCACCCGCCCGCCAGTCGATGTCATCGAGCTCGAGGCCGACGACTTCACGCGATCGCAGGCCGAGGCGGGCCAGCAGCATCAAGATGGCGAAGTCCCGGAGCCCGGTCGGTAGTGACCGATCGCAGCTCGACACGAGCTCGGCGACCTCTGAGGCAGCCAGCCTGGGGGCGAGCCCTGTGTCGCGCCACCCCGCCACAGGCGGCACCGCCACGGCGAGGTCGCTTTGGACCAAGCCTTCGAGATGGAGGAACCGCAGCAGGGAGCGCAGGTCGTTCACCCTGTTCTTGGCCGAGCCGACCGAAAGCCGGGAACACTCGCGCAGCAAGAAGCCGGTGACGTCGGCTCCGCACAGGCCGTCGACCCCGGTGTCGCCGCCGCCAGCCAGTGTGCGCTCCGATAAGAACTGTCGGGCCCTTCCCTCATAGTTCAGGACCGTCGAGGGTACGAGCCCGCGGTCGTCGAGCAGATGGCGCCGATAGCGCGTCAGCAGATCCTCCAACGGTGTCGAGGTAGCAGCTTCCGGCGGCGGGACAACGCCCCGGCTCCTCAGATAACCGAACAGCGGGACGAGTGTCCGCGTCGTCGGCACCCGCCGTTGCCCGCCAGCCCGCCGAGCATCGAAGAACCCCTCGACCGTGTCCTCGGTGAGGTCTGCGACAACGATGCCGACCTCAGACATCCACCGACTCAGCTGGCCCATCAGTACAACATGGATGACCACCGAGTTGTGCGTGAAGCCGAGCCCCGCCAACTCCGCCCCATATCCGTCTGCAAAACGGGCCAGCGGACTATCACCTTGCGACCACGCGACGTTGCTCACCGTTCCTCCCTCCCCAGGGCACCACGCCCCAGTAGAAGGACCGATTCAACTCGGCGGGATTATCCCGACCTCCTCGGCGCCACCGGCCACAAGAGGCCCACCTGCACAAGGCCCTTCGCCCGGGGCCAGCGCCCGTATCGGGATAATCGCGAGGTCGGGATTAGTCCAAGATGATGTGGATCTGCTGGCGTTTTTCGACCTGGCGGTCGATGAGGTTCAAGAAGGCCAGGAACTCCTCGTGGCGATGGCGTGCGAAGCACTTGCCGATGAGCTGTCCTGTTGCGACCTCGAGGGCGGCGAACAGCGTCGTCGTGCCGTGGCGCTTGTAGTCGTGGGTCACCGTGCCAGGACGACCCTCTTTGATCGGCAGGCTCGGCTGTGTGCGGTCGAGCGCCTGGATCTGGGACTTCTCGTCGAAGCAGAAGACGATGGCGTTGTCGGGCGGGTTGAGATACAGCCCAACGACATCGATCAGCTTGTCCTCGAACTTCGGGTCGTTCGAGATCTTGAAGGTCTTCTGCAGGTGCGGCTTCAGCCCACGGGCCTTCCACTCCCGCTGCACCGTCGTGCGGGACAGCCCGCTGTGGCTCGCCATCGTGCGGTTCGACCAGTGTGTGGCATCCGGCGGGGTCGTCCTCCGGGTGTCGTCGATCATCTGGTCGATGACGGCCTTGTCGATGACCGGCTTTCGCCCCCGGCCCTCGCGGACCTTGCCCACCCATTTGACGCCGTCGAGCTCGAAATGCTCCCGCCACTGAAGAACAGTGGAACGCGAGACCCCGAGGTCCGTGGCGATCTTGGTGTTGGCGACACCATCTGCAGCCATCAGCAGACCCTTGGCTTCGCGTACAGCCCGGTACGGCAACGACACGCTGGCTGCGATGTCCTCGAGCGCTGTGCGCTCCTTCTCGTTCAGCGGGAGCGGTGGGGCAGGTGGTCTGGCCATGCAAGACGTTAGCATAATCGCGCGTCTATTTAGGTGTCACTACACTAGGAGCTGTCCGCCGGACCAGAAGATGGCCTTTCACCAGGACTTTCGTGGTGGGGCTAAGAGGACTTGAACCTCTGACCTCAGCATTATCAGTGCTGCGCTCTAACCAGCTGAGCTATAGCCCCGTGGGCCGGGGGGTGACCCAGGCCGAGCCACGACGATACACCGCCACGCAGGACCGGCCATCTAGCTAGCTAGCTAGCTAGGCCGGAGCGAGACGGGCCGAGTGACTGTGCGAGGTTCCATCGGGCGGCGGTTCGTAATGATCCCCTTGCGGAGTCGCCCTGCAACGGCAGCAAGCCCGCCTGCCGATCACTCCTCGTCGTTGGCGCTCACCTGAGCGACAGCGGCCACGGTCTGCCCGGGATCGAGGTTCATGACCCGCACGCCGGTGGCGTCGCGCCCTTGCGCTGCGATCTCCCGCACCGCAGTGCGGATCACGACGCCGCCGGATGCCACGATCAGGATGTCGTCGTCCAACGAAGCCATCAGCGCGGCCACCACCCAGCCGCGGCGCTGGGTCAGCTTGATCCCTCTCACGCCCTGGCCACCCCGGGCCTGGGCGTGGAAGTGGTCGAGCTTCGTGCGCTTGCCGAACCCGGCCTCTGTAACGATCAGCAGGTCCACGCCCTCACGGGCGACGTCGCACGAGACAAGCTCGTCGCCGGCACGCAACCTCATCCCCCGCACGCCGGCGGCGCCCCGGCCCATCGGTCGCACTTCGGACTCGGAGAAACGAATCGCCATCCCGGCCTGGCTCACCAACAACAGGTCCTCGTCGCCAGTGGTCTGAATGACCCGCACGAGCTCATCGCCGGTGTTCAGGTTGATGGCGATGAAACCCTCCCGGCGCGATTTGTCGTACTCGCGCATGGAGGTCTTCTTCACCTGACCGGACTTCGTGGCGAAGAGCAGGAACTCCTCAGGGTCAAAAGACCGGGCGTCGATGATCGCCTGGATGCTCTCGTTCGGCTCCAGCGGCAGCAGGTTCACCGCTGGGGTCCCTCGGGCGTTGCGCTCCTTGATCGGGATCTCGTGAGCCCGGAGCCGGTACACCTTGCCGAGGTTGGAGAAGAAAAGCAGGTGGGCGTGCGCCGTCGTGTGCACGATCTCGCGGACGAGGTCCTCTTCCTTGAGGCGGGAGCCCTGCACGCCGCGCCCGCCGCGCCCTTGAATCCGGAAGGCGTCGGACGACACCGCTTTCAGGTACCCTGCCCGGGTCACCGTGACGACCATCTCCTCGTCGTCGATCAGGTCCTCGATGTTCAAGTCGCCCGGGTCGTGAACGAGGCGTGAGCGCCGCTCGTCGGCGAACTTCTCGCGCACAGCGCCCAGCTCCTCGGCGATCACACCGCGCAGCCGTGCCGGGTCGGCGAGAATCGCCTCCAGCTCGGCGATCGTCTCCCGTAGGGTCGCCATCTCCTCCTCGAGCTCCGCCCGGCCAAGGCGGGTGAGGCGACCGAGCGTCATGTCGAGGATGTGGTTCGCCTGTATCTCCGAGAAGGAGAACGGCTCGGCCATCAGCGCCGTCCTGGCTGCCGGGCGGTCCTCTGAGCGGCGGATAGTCGCGATCACCAAGTCGAGCATGTCGAGCGCTTTGAGCAGGCCTTCGACGATGTGGGCACGCGCCCGGGCCCTGTCCAGGCGGTATTGCGACCGCCGGGTCACGACCTCGATCTGGTGATCGACGTACGCCTTGACCGCCTGCGCAAGGTTCAGCAGGCGGGGCACGCCGTCGACGAGCGCCAGCATGTTGACGCCAAAACTCGTCTGCAGCGGCGTGTACTTGTACAGGTTGTTGAGGACGACGTTGGCGTTGGCGTCGCGCTTCAGAGTGATCACGAGCTGGGTGGTCTCGCCGGCCGAGAGGTTCTCGATGCTGTCGATTCCGGGCACGTCCCCGGCAAGCGCCGCTTCTGCGGTGCGCTGGGCGATGGCGTCGACCGAGGTCTGGTACGGGATCTCGGTGACGATGATCTGCGGCTTTCCGCCCTTGCCCTCTTCGATCTCCGCGACCGCTCGCATCTTCACCGAGCCGCGCCCGGTCCGGTACGCATCGAGGATGCCGGCCCGGCCGAGGATCAGGCCCCCAGTCGGGAAGTCAGGGCCCTTCACGAATCTCATCAGTTCGTCGGGCGTTGCCTCCGGGTGCTCGAGTACGTGGAGCACGGCGTCGATCACCTCGCCGAGGTTGTGCGGGGGGATGTTGGTCGCCATACCCACCGCAATGCCCTGCGAGCCGTTGACGAGCAAGTTCGGAAAGCGGGAGGGCAGCACCGTCGGCTGGGTGGTTGAGCCGTCGTAGTTCGGCATCATGTCGACGGTGTCCTCGTCGATGCCGTCGAGCAGCACCATGGCCAGAGGCGCGAGCCGGCACTCGGTGTAGCGGGCGGCCGCCGGCCCCATGTTCGGGCCCGGTGCGCCGAAGTCCCCGTGACCGGAGATCAGCGGGTAGCGAAGGCTGAAGTCCTGCACCATCCGGGCCAGGGCGTCGTAGATCGCCATGTCGCCGTGTGGGTGGAAGGTCTTCATGACCTCACCGACGACAGCGGCGCTCTTCACGAACGGACGGTCCGGCCGGAGATTCTCCTCGCTCATCGCGTAGAGAATCCGGCGGTGCACCGGTTTCAGTCCGTCGCGCACATCCGGGAGGGCTCGCTGGACGATGACGGACATGGAGTACTCGAGAAACGAGCGTTCCATCTCCTCTTGGATTTCGATCGGCACGACACCGAGCGCCACCCCTCCGCCGTCAGGGGAGTCGGCGGAGCCCGATCCGTTACTGCCGTTGCCGTCTCGTGCGGCCATTAGTCGGTCTGCCTCCGGAATTCATAGTTACTCCGTCGCCTCTCACGATCAGACAAGAGGGCATGGTTCACGAGCTCCCGATCAGATGTCGAGGAAGCGGATGTCCTTTGCGTTCGTCTGGATGAAGTGGCGCCGCTGCTCCACGTCGTCACCCATCAACACGGAGCAGACCTCGTCGGCGATGCTCGCCTGCTCCATCGTCACCTGCAGAAGCGACCGCTTCGATGCCTCGATGGTCGTCTCCTTCAGCTCCTGCCAGTTCATCTCGCCGAGGCCCTTCAGGCGCTGGAAGTCCTTGGAGTAGTTGGGGTGCTCCTCCAGGAACCTGGCCCTGGCAGCGTCGTCCTTCAGGTACACCTTCGCGGTCCCGACCTCGGCGGAGTACAGCGGGGGCTGGGCGGCGTAGACGTGGCCGGCCTCCACGAGAGGCTTCATCTGCCGGAGGAAGAACGTCAGCAGCAGCGTGCGGATGTGCGAGCCATCGACGTCGGCGTCGGCGAGGATGATGATCTTGCCGTAGCGGATCTTCGTGAGGTCGAAGTCGTCGGCCAAACCGGCGCCGATCGCCATGATGAGCGCCTGAATCTCGGCATTCTTCAGCATCTTGTCGATGCGGGCCCGCTCGACGTTCAGGATCTTGCCGCGGATCGGGAGGATCGCCTGGGTTCGCGGGTCGCGGGCCTTCACGGCCGAGCCGGCGGCCGAGTTGCCCTCCACGATGAAGATCTCGGACTCGCGGGCGTCACGCGACGAGCAGTCGTAGAGCTTGCCGGGTAGCCCGGCACCGTCGAGGGCGCTCTTGCGCCGCGTGAGGTCCCGCGCCTGGTTGGCGGCCATCCGTGCCCGCTGGGCCAGCAGAGCCTTCTGGACGATCTGGCGGCCTTCCTTCGGGTTCTCGTCGAACCACTCGCTCAGCTTGGCGTTCGTGGCCCGCTCAACGAGCGACCGCATCGAGGTGTTACCCAGCTTGCCCTTGGTCTGACCCTCGAACTGCGGGTTGGTCAGCCGCACGGACACGATGGCGGTGAGACCTTCTCGGATGTCACGGCCGTCGAGCGTCTCAGCCCCTTCCTTCACGAAGTTCCACGCTTTGCCGTACTTGTTCACGACGTTCGTGAGGGCTTTCCGAAACCCCTCCTCGTGCATACCGCCTTCCACAGTGGCAATCCCATTGGCGAAGGAGTACACGCTCTCGTAGAAGCCGGTGTTCCACTGCAGCGCCACCTCCGCCTCCTGATCGTCCTCTGACTGCACGTACCAGGCAACCTTGCGAAAGAGCGCCTCCTTGGCGGTGTTCAGGTGCTTCACGTAGTCGACGATGCCGCCGGTGTACTTGAACGTCTCCTCGAGCTGGCGGCCCGGGCGCTCGTCCTTGAAGCGAATCTCGAGCGCCTTGTTGAGGAACGCCATGATCTGCAGGCGCTCGAGCACGGTCTGAGCTCGGAACTCCACCTCATCGAAGACGGTGGCGTCCGGCCAGAACGTCACCGTCGTGCCGGTGCGCCCTCGCGGGGCCTCACCAACGATCTCGAGGGCCGTGACCGGGCTGCCTCCGTCGCGAAACTCCATCCGGTGGTGCTTGCCGTTGCGGTCGATCTCGAGCACGAGGAGGCTCGACAGCGCGTTGACCACCGAGACACCGACGCCGTGAAGGCCGCCGGAGACCTTGTAGCCACCGCCTCCGAACTTCCCACCAGCGTGGAGCACCGTCAACACGACCTCGGCGGCGCTCTTGTCCTGGTTCGGGAGGCGATCGACCGGAATGCCCCGGCCGTTGTCCGCCACCCGGCATCCGCCGTCGGCGAGCAGGGTCACGTCGATGCGGGTGCAGTACCCCGCCATCGCCTCGTCGACCGAGTTGTCGACGACCTCCCAGACCAAGTGATGCAGGCCGCTCGGGCCCGTCGAGCCGATGTACATCCCCGGTCTGAGCCGGACGGGCTCCAGGCCTTCGAGGACGGTGATATCGCTGGCGTCGTACGACGCGCTTACCGACATCCGGTCTCTGTTCTCGGTCTCCAACACCACGGGCGCGGCCTTCCAACGGGGGTGCACGGCAAGGGCCAACTGCTGCCCGCGGCAAGCGAGAGGGCAAGATCGGCGATAGCTCTTATTGTACCGGGTGGGAGCGATGGAACCGGGCAGGACGGGGAGGGTTTTCTTTAGGTTTTCCCCCTCAATTCCGCTGGTGTTCACCGGCTCCACGGGGGCGTGCCACTCTCACGTGCAGGCTCGCCGGAGCCCGGTCACCGAGCCGTGCTGCGAGACCCTCCAGAATGCTCCCGGACAGGAACTGAATCTGAGTCGCCCAGGCCGGCTCGTCGACCTCGACCGTGAGCGTGACGGCATGCACCGCCGCCGGCCGGACGTGCGCGGCGACGTGCTCGCCGACGACGTCCGCCCACGCCGTGATTACCTCGGAGAGGGTCAGACTGGCGTCGAGGCCTCGGGCACGCAACAGCCGGCGGGTCGCCTCGCCGATCGGCATGCCCAGGCCGCCACCGGGATCGTCGCCGATCATCGCAGGACCCCGTCGACGAGGTGCACGACCAGATCCGGGCTGGCGTCGGGCGGGAGGGCGCCAGCTGTGGTGAGTAGTGCTTGCCCGGTAGGGAGCTCGTTCACGAGCGCTCGTGCCGTCGCCTCGTCGAGCTCGGAGAAGGCATCGTCGAGCAGGAGCACCGGCGTGACCCCCGTCACGTCGGTCACGTGCCGGTGCGTGGCCAAGCGGAGCGCAAGCGCCACGCAACGTTGGCGACCCTGCGACAACCGCGTGCGGGCATCGAGACCACCGGCGCTGATCTCCAGATCATCCCGCTGTGGACCAACGGTGGTGACCTGCCGGCGCAGGTCATCGTCGCGCGCCTTGGCGATCGCGTCGACAAGCACGCCTTCGTAAGACCGGGCATACCGGAGCTCGAGACGGCCGGCGCTCGGCGCTAGAGCTGTGAAGGCCTCTCGGGCGAGAGGTTCGAGCTGGGAAGCAAGCTCGGTCCGCGCACGAGCCACTCGTTCACCCGTGTCGGCTAGCCGTTCGTCCCAAATGGCCAATGTTCCTGCGGCCTCCCCGGTCAGACGGCCGGCCAGTTGGCGCAGCAGCGCGTTGCGCTGGCGGAGAATCCGGTCGAGGTTCGCCCGTTCTGCCGCCAGTCGAGGTCGTGTCGCCTCGATGACATCATCGAGGATATCGCGGCGGAGCGACGGCGACCCTTTCGCAAGCTCGAGATCGTCCGGAGTGAACAACGTCGTCCGGAGCACCTCCAATAGATCCCGGGCGCCGTCGACCCGCTGGCGGTTCCGTTCGGCCCGGTCGCGGCGCCCAAGGTGGATAGCGACGTCGATCTCGACGTGGCGCGCGCCGGCGTGCAATTCGCAGCGGACTAGGGCCCGTTCGTGGCCGTTGCGGATGACCGCCTCTTTCGGGACGCCTCGAAACGATCGCATCACGGAGCAGTAGACCAGCGCCTCTAACAAGCTGGTCTTGCCGGCACCGTTATCGCCGCGGATCACCGTGAGTCCGGTCGTCGACGGGAGCAGGCGAGCGGACTCGAGGTTACGGAAGTTAGCGACCTCGAGTCGGATGATGACCGTCCGGTCGCGATCGGTCGGCGGGTCAGTCGCGGTCAGGACACCTTCACCGGCATGAGCAGGTAGCGGAACTCGTCTTCGCCGTCGCCGCAGACCAGGGCTGGCTTGCCGGGATCGGTGACTTTGAGCAGCAAGGTGTCGGATCTCACCGCCTCAACGCCTTCGAGGAGGTAGGTGGGGTTAAATGCCACCATCAGGTCCGCTCCGGCGAATTCGCCTTTGATCGCCTCGACGGCGCGGCCGCTCTCGGGGGTCAAGACGGCCAGCTCAACCCCACCTTCCCGGAACGACAACCGCACCGGGGTGGTGATGTCCTTGCTGTCTCGTACGAGAAGCCGCACGCGACGCAACGCCGAGGCGAACTCCTCGCGGCGCACACTGAGCTCGTACTCGTACGATGTCGGTACAAGCCGCTGCACGTCAGGGAACGCCCCCCGGAGCAAGCGAGTGGTGATCCGAACCGAGGCGAGGTCGAACACCGCGTCCAGGTCGCTGTGACGAAAGACGAGCTCGGTGTCGTCGTCGGGTTTGACACCGCTGACCAGACGTTGGACCTCGCCGAGTGCTTTGGCGGGGACGAGCACCTTCGAGTCTGGCTCGAGGACGCTGAGGCCCTCAAAGTCACGGAATGCCAAGCGGTAGGAGTCCGTGGCCGTCAACCGGAGGCCATGCTCGGTCGCTTCCATGAGGACGCCGGTGAGCTGGGGTGCCCGGGAGTCGTCCGTCAACGCGGCACGAACCACCTGGCGAAGGCCCTCGCCGAAATCGGCCGCCGGCAGCTTGATGCCCGGCAGCTCAGGGACACCGAGGCGTGTGATCTCGGCCCCGAGCGCCACCCGGACGGTGAACTCGGCATGCCCCGACGAGAAGCGCACCTCCTCGTCGCCGCCGGCCACGTTGACCACACCGTCGTCAAAAGACCGCACGATGTCGGAGACAAGACGGCTCGGTACGAGCACACTCCCGTCGGAATCACCCGCGACCTGGCAACGCGCCTCGATGACGAGGTCCGGATCCGAACCGATGACTTCCAGTTGGTCACCGCGGAGTGAAAGCTGCAACCCCGTAATCCCGGACGACAAGCCTGATCTGGCCGTAGCTGCTCTGCTCGCTGTGACGACAGCCTCAAGGAGGGTGTCACGGTCAGCTCGAAACCTCACCGTTGGTAGCTCCTTCTTAGTTGTTCAAAAATTCGAGACAGTAGTAAGGGCTGTGGACTGTGGAGAAGCCCAGATCCTCCCTGATCACACCATCTTCGCGCTGGGGCGGGTTATCCACGTCGACCCACAGGCTTCGGTGGCCAGCAACATCGCCTGGGGATGAACACCCCCAGCGTCCCCCGATCGCCCCGATCGCCCCACATGGTGGCCAGCAAGGTGTCCTGTGGATCTCCACAGTTTCATCCACTGTTGTTCTTCAAGCGCACGATGAGCTCGGTGACGGTGTCGTACACGTTGCGGCGCTCTTTCATGAGCCCGGAGATCTTGTCGTAGGCGTGGATGACGGTGGTGTGGTCACGGCCTCCGAATTCCCGGCCAATCGCCGGGTAGCTGTAGTCCGTCAGGTCTCTGAACAGGTACATCGCGATCTGACGAGCCATGACGAGCGGCCGTCGCCGGCTCGGGCCGCAGAGGTCTTCGAGGGTGAAGCCGAAATGCTTGGCACTGGTTTCGAGGATCTGACCGGCGGTGATCTGACGCGGCTGGCTCGCTGCCACCATGTCGGCCAGCACCGTCTCTGCTGTCTCACGGGTGAGGGGCTGCCGGTTCAAGCTGGCAAAGGCGGTGACCCGGATGAGGGCGCCTTCCAGCTCACGGATGTTGTCGCGAACGTTGGAAGCGATGAAATCGAGGACCTCATCGCTGACCACCGCTCCTTCATGCTCCGCTTTGGTGCGCAAGATGGCGATCCGGGTCTCCAGCTCGGGGGGCTGGATGTCGGTTGTGAGGCCGGAGAGCAGCCGGCTCCGCAAGCGGTCCTCGAGTGTGGCGATGGCTTTGGGAGGCCGGTCGGAGGTGAGGACGATCTGCTTGGAAGCGCCGTACAGGGAGTTGAAGGTGTGGAACAGCTCTTCCTGGAGTGATTCCTTACGGTCCATGAACTGCACGTCATCGATGAGGAGCACGTCGCACTCCCGGTAGCGGCGACGAAACGCGCCCATATCGTCCTTGGCTCGCAGCGTCTCGACGAATTCGTTCATGAAGGTCTCAGTCGACACGTAACGCACGCGCAACCGGGGGAAGTTCTCGTGGACGTAGTTGCCGATGGCCTGCAACAGGTGCGTTTTGCCGAGCCCGGCGCTCCCGTAGACGAACAGCGGGTTGTACGACCGGGCGGGAGCTTCGGCCACCGACAACGCGGCGGCGTGCGCGAAGCGGTTGGACGGTCCGATAACGAACGCGTCGAACGTGTAGCGGGGGTTGAACGGGGCATCGGCACTGGCTGTTCCGCGGGCGGCATTCGTAATCGTCCCACCAGTAGGCCGGGACGACTGGCCTTGACGGTCGGACGAGCTGAAGTCATCCGGCGCCAAGCCGCCGCCGTGGCCTGGCCCTGATGCGGCCGTTGTCGGCGCGTCATATCCGGGTGGCGCCTCGGCGACCTCGACATCGAAGCGGACCGGATAGTCCTTCCCAGAGGCGTCGTGGAGCGCGTCGTGCAAGAGCGCCGAAAAGCGCCCTTCGAGCCGCTCTCGCACGACCGCGTTGGGCACGGAGAGCACCAGGGCGCCATTGGCGACGGCGACCGGCCGGATCCCGGAGAACCACGCTTTCCAGGTGGCCTCCGACACCTGCGATCGCAGGGCCACGGAGCAGTCATTCCACAGTTGTTGGGCTTCAGTCACCAGCTCGGGGCACTCCGGTCGAGATGTTCTCCACACCGGAATCCACAGGTGTGGACGGCGGGCGAAGCCACGCAAGTGGGGGCATAGTACTTCGCCGCCGGGCCGCGTGCTTCGGGAAGTCCCGGGCGCGCCGCCGGGGTGCCTTTACCCTGTTCGCAGCTGGTGTATCGCTCCTATACGGTCATCGGGCAACTGGCCGGCGAGCTGACGTAGCTCCTGCTCAGGGGCGCTTGGGTGACGGTCGGGACACCGGCGTCTCCGGTTTGAAATCTCTCCCGGCTAGCCGCTAGAGTCCTGTCTGTCCTTCGCGACGCCTAGTCGGCGCGTCCGTATGCGCCGACGGAGGCGAGTGCTCAGGCTCGCGTTGCAGCCGCCCCCGAACCGGATGCGGCGCGACCTGCAGTCAGGCATCCGCGACCCGCACGTGCGACGAAGAAAAGAGCGAGATGAAGCGCACCTTCCAGCCCAATAACCGGAAGCGTGCTCGGAAGCATGGTTTCCGGCACAGGATGTCCACTCGCGCCGGCCAAGCCATCGTGAAGGCTCGCCGGCGTCGTGGTCGCGTCCGCCTGTCCGCGTAAGCGGTCGTCAGCGTCGCGCGACGGCGCCGGACCGAAGCTACCTTGGCACCAGTCCGAACGGAGATGAGGCGGTGCCTGACGTCGTATTCGGCCGGGTTTCTGGCCGGAGCTCGTTCGCGGTGCTCCGGCGCTCACGGCGACGTGGCCGCTCAGGACCGGTAGCGGTACACTACGAGCCAGCCCAACCTGCCGATGAATGTCGCAGGGTTGCTTATTCCGTCCCCCGCCGGGTGGGCAAAGCCACCGAGCGCAACCGATGTCGGCGCCAACTTCGTGCAGTCGCACGAGACGCGGTGTCATGCGTCCCGCCCGGGGCGTACCTCATCGGGGTGGAGCCGGGTGTGCGGAACGTCTCGTTCCAAGAGCTGAGGAGACGAGTGATCGAAGCGATGCAGCGTGCAAGCGGGGTGGCCGTGCGATGAGCCGTCCCGTCCGAGCGCTGCTGTTCGCCGTCCGTCTGTACCAGGCCGCCCGTGTGGGCCGGCTGTCACCGTGCCGCTTCGTCCCGTCCTGCTCCGAGTACGCGGCCGACGCCATCGTGGAGTACGGGGCCGTACGCGGATCCTGGCTCGCTCTTCGCCGAATCGTCCGTTGCCGTCCGTACGGCGGCCACGGCTTTGATCCTGTCCCCGCCAAGTGAGCGCCCCATGATCCTCGCCAGCTTCATCACAAACGCGATCGCCCCATTCGCCAAGCTGTTCGGTTGGCTCCTCGCGGCGTTCTACAGCGTCACCGGTAACTACGGCCTGGCAATCGTCTTCCTCACGCTCGTCACGATGATCGTCGTCTTCCCGCTCACCCGTAAGGGCACGCGGTCGATGATGAAGATGCAGCTGCTCCAGCCGGAGATGATGAAGCTGCGGAACAAGTACAAGGCCAAGCCGGGGATGTCCTCGGAAGAGAAGCAGGAGATCCGTCTCAAGCAGCAAGAAGAGACGATGGCCCTGTACCGGGACAACGGCGTCAGCATGACGGGCGGCTGCCTGCCGATGTTCCTGCAGTTCCCGTTCTTCATCGTCCTCTACAACACCATCCGGGGGATGACCCGCACGGTGACGGTGGGCAAGGGCACCGCAGCCCACGTCGTGGGTCAGCCCCTGTACATCCCGCCCAAGACCCGGCTGTACGAGAACCTGATCCACAGCGGCGGGAAAATGGAGGCATTCGGCGTCAACCTGGCCGACTCGGTCCGGTCGCACCAGCACTCGTGGACGTCGGTGGCCCCCTATGTGGTGGTGATCCTGATCGCGGTGGCACTGCAGTACGTCTCGATCTGGCAGATCACGAACCGCAACCCGACCGCCGGCGCCAATCAGCAGATGCAGCAGATCCAGAAGTTCATGCCGCTGATCTTCGTGTTCATCTACATCGAGTTCCCCGCTGGCGTCGGGCTGTACTTCATCGTGTCGAGCGCGTTCAGGATCGCCCAGCAGGAGTGGATGTACAAGCGAGATCCGCAGATCATCGATGCCGTGCACAAGTTACGGGAGCAAAAGGCGAGCATGCCGCCCGCACCGGCTGGGCCGAAGATGGGCTTCATGGACCGCCTCCGGGAAGCCTCCGGCACGGCCTCACTGGAACCTGCCACTGGAGCTAAAGCTGTGCCCGGGAAGCCAGGAGCCAAACCAGGTGCGAAGCCGGGCGCCCGGCCCGGCCAGAAGCCAGGAGCCCGTCCTCCAGGAGCCCGGCCCGGCCAGAAGCCAGGAGCCGGTGCGCGCAATGGTCGACCCGCCCAGTCCAAAGGGGGGGCCACGGGCGCTGGCACGGCACGGCCACGGCCCGGTGGAGCTGAAGCCGGCGGAACGGCCAAGCCGACACGACCGAGGCCCACGTCCGGCCCGCAGGCCCCACGGAAGCCCGGCTCTCGACCACCGGGTACGAAGCCGGCCAATCCGGGAGCTAGTCGGAATCGTCCCGGCCAACCAGCCGACAGCAATGGCGCCTCGAAGGCCACCAAGCCGCCCCGTGTTCGTCCTGCGGAGGAGGCTGGTGGCAACGGTTCCGCGCCGGGGGCAGCTACCGAACCTGGGCCAGCCGACGCGTCGCCGCTCCGCCGGCTTCGGAGGCCGCGCTAACGGTGGAGTGGATCGAGACAACTGGGAAGACCGTCGCCGAAGCGCTGGAGGCCGCGCTCGATCGTCTTGGAGTCGCCGAGTCGGACGTCGAGGTCGTCGTCCTCGAGGAGCCGAAGAACGCCATGTTCGGCCTCCGCCGGAGCAACGCCCGGATTCGCGCACGCGTGCGCCCAGTTCAAGCTCGCGCCAAGAGACCTTCACGACGCACAGCCGGTTCGTCTACAGAGAGCCGCCGTCGCGGCCGGACACCGTCTCGAACTGAGAGCCAGGCAGGGACGGCGGAGGAGTCTGCGCGACCCAGCACTGACCGGAACGGGACCGCACCCGAGGGAAATCGGCCGCCTGGCGGCAACCGGAACCGCAATCGCCGACCCCAGGGCACCCACCAGCAGTCGGAACAGGGCTCGGCCGGCGAGGTATCGGGCAGCGACGGTGGCGGCACGGCGGAGATGCCGCCACGACGGCGATCGGGTCCTGAGTCCCCCAGTGACGGCACTCGCTCGACATCCGGACGGAATCGATCGAGGTCGCGGACGAGGGGCGGGCAGTCGGCTCGTCCAAATACGCCCAATGAACGCGTGATCGGCGCAACAGGTGCGCCCAAGGAGGAAGAGATGAGTATCGAAGCCCAAGCTGAACTGGCAGAGTCCTTCGTGGGAGGGGTCGTTCGGTGCTTCGGACTTGCCGCCACGGTCCAGAGCGACGTGGTTGACGACGTGATCGAGGTGGCCGTCACTGGCGAGGGCCTCGGCCTGTTGGTCGGGCCCCGCGGTGCCACGATCGATGCGCTACAGGAGCTGACGCGGACGGCTGTCCAGCACCGGTCGGACGAGCACACCGGGCGTATTCACGTGGATGTGGCGGGCTATCGCGCCCGGCGAGCAGCCGCCCTGCAGGACTTCGCGCAGCGCGTCGCAGCCGAGGTGGTGGAGACCGGCCAGAGCCAGGCGCTCGAGCCGATGAGTGCCCCCGACCGGAAGATCGTCCACGACGCGGTCCACGGTATCGCGGGTGCCGCGACAACTTCAGAAGGGGAAGATCCCCGTCGCTACGTCGTGATCCGACCAGCTCCGGTCGCCAGTGCTTCCGAGGACGACGTCGATGATGCTGACGACGCGCCGGACGAGCACGCGGTGAGTGAAGCGGACAGCGACTCCGCAACCTCCGACGGCAGGGCTGATGAGTACGAGGACGACCTTGGCGAGGACGACGACGCCGAGTAGCACCCCGGCCCAACCGAGACACTCTCGGTGAACGGGCTGGAGACGCTCCTGACCGAGGCCCGGGAGCTCGGATTTCTCGGGGCCCAGCCGATCGATCGGCAGATCGAGCACGCGAACGGCTTCGCCGACGTCTGCGAGGCGGTGCTCGGACCAGTTCCCGAGCACGGAGTGGCCTCGCCACCAGACGAGCGGAACGCCTCACCGGAGCCTCGCCTGCTCGACCTGGGTGCCGGTGGTGGCTTGCCCGGACTCGTGCTCGCGACTCAGCCGCGCGGTGCTGGGTTCCGCATCGTCCTGCTCGATGTGTCCCAACGCCGGACCGAGTGGTTACGCCGCGCGGTGGAGCAGCTGGGTCTGGCCTCCAGGGTGGAAGTCCTGGCCGCCCGCGCCGAGGATGCTGGTCAGTCAGGGCTCCAGCGTCACCGATATCTCGTAGTGGTCGCCCGATCTTTTGGGCGCCCGGCCGTGACCGCCGAGTGCGCCGCGTCGCTGCTGCAAGTTGGCGGGGTCCTAATTGTGTCGGAACCTCCTGTCGGCTACGACTCGGATCCGGTCCCATCTAAGGCGGAGTCTGGTACACGGTGTTTGGACTCCGGTCCCGAGGTCGAGCGGCGCTGGCCCGTCGCTGGCCTTGCGGAGCTCGGACTGTCGCCGGCACAGGAGTGGCGGGCGAGGGGCTTCCACTACGCGGTGCTTCGAGCCGAGCGAGCCTGCGGCGACCGCTATCCCCGGCGTAACGGCGTCCCGGCGAAGCGCCCGCTCTTTTGACCTCGCTGCCCCCTCCGACGTCGGATCGCTCACCCTGTCGGGCCCGCGCCTGGGCGTCTGCTCGGATCGGGATCGCCTGCTGAGGTTGATCCCGCGGGCACGCCGTTTGTTCGGAATGACCGCAGATCTCAGGCGGCAAGCGCGAGCGCGAATGTTCCACGTGACACCCAACGGTGTAACACCCCTAGGCCTCGCAGGTTCATCCCGCCAGCCGCCCCCGTCGCGGGTGGATCCACATCCCAACCGCCTCGATGTTTCACGTGGTACTTTACGGTGAAACACCCCCCACAACCCGAGGACGACGGATGGCGACTGAGTTCGAGGTGGGTTTCTTGACGGGTCTGCTGGTCGGAGAGGGCCATTTTGGTGGCGATGGGCGCCAGCCGCAGATCACGCTGAGGATGCACGTCCGCCACGAGGCGATGTTCCGTTGGTTGCAACGGACCTTCTCCGGAGGGCGGCTGTACGGTCCCTACTCTCATGACGGCCGGGAGTACTACCAGTGGATGGTGCGCGGCACGTACCTGCGTGACGAGATTCTCCCGCTGTTAGAGCGAACCATCGGGCCAGATGTGGACGAGCACACGTACGCTCGGCTGCAGCAGATGAAGGATCGGTACTCGAACCGGCTGGGAGGCACCGAACGCGCTCAGCGGGCGCAGGTAGCTGCCGAAGCCGAGCCCGCGATCGGCTACGTTGCCCCTGAGGACTACTGACGTGACCGCGCCGGACGATCGTGACGGGAGACGCATGTCGGATTTGGTAGGAGGAGAGCAGGCGAACTCTCCGTTTACAGTTGGTGTCGGCGAGGCACCCATGACCGACCAGCCCGACGCGCTTGCGCAGCCCGGCCCCCTCGTGCAACCCGTGCAGCTGGATCAGCCGGGCCTAGAGGCCGGAGCAAGTCCTGTGCCGGATGGGTCCGCACGCCCTGCTCGGGTGCTCGCAGTCGCCAATCAGAAGGGCGGCGTGGGCAAGACGACGACAGCGGTGAATCTCGGCGCCGCTCTGGCAGATCTCGGTCATCGGGTGCTCATCGTGGATCTCGATCCGCAGGGCAACGCCAGCACGGGCCTTGGGATCGATCCCCGGAGCTTCGATTGCTCGATGTACGACGTGCTGCTCCACGACGTCGCGCTCGACGACTGCATCGAGCCGACGAGCATCAAGAACCTCTTCCTGGCCCCATCGACGCTGGATCTGGCGGGTGCCGAGATCGAACTGGTCCCCGTACTCAGTCGAGAACACCGCCTGCGCCGGGCTATCGACACAGTGCGGGAAGACTTCGCGTTCATCTTCATCGACTGCCCGCCGTCGCTCGGGCTCATCACGCTCAACGCGCTCACAGCTGCGACGGAGGTGCTCGTCCCCATCCAGTGCGAGTTTTACGCGCTGGAAGGTGTCTCCCAGCTCGCACGGAACGTCGAACTCGTCCGCTCCAACCTGAACCCCACACTTGCGGTAACCACGATCGTGCTCACCATGTACGACGCCCGGACGAAGCTCTCCGACTCGGTCGTCACCGAGGTGAGAGCGCACTTCGGCGAGGTGGTCTGCAAGAACGTGATCCCGCGCACTGTCCGCATCTCAGAAGCGCCCTCGTTCGGCGAACCCATCACAACTCACGACCCGACCTCCCGGGGCGCTATTGCGTATCGGGAGCTGGCAAAGGAGGTGGCGAGTGTCCAGGCGTAGCGGGCTCGGGCGTGGCCTCGGGGCACTGATCCCGTCCGGTGGACCGGCGTCGTCGACCTCGGAGCTCGTGCACCTGCCCCTCAATCAGATCAAGCCGAGCCAGTTCCAGCCGCGGAAGCAGTTCGACGAAGAGGCACTGACGGCGCTCGTCGACTCCATCCGGGCGGTTGGCGTGCTGCAGCCGATCCTTGTCCGCGAGGCGGCACCAGGTGACTACGAGATCATCGCCGGGGAGCGCCGCTTTCGGGCCGCTCACCGAGCCGGGCTGGCAACGATACCGGCTGTGATTCGTCCGGTCGATGACGTCTCCAGTCTCGAGCAAGCCCTTGTCGAGAACTTGCAACGGGAGGATCTCAACCCTCTTGACGAGGCCGGTGCCTATCAGCAGCTGATCGAGGACTTCAACCTGACCCATGACGAAGTCGCCCGCCGGATCGGCAAGAGTCGCACAGCGGTGACGAATGCCCTCCGGCTGTTCCAGCTGCCACCCACCGTGCAGCGGCAAGTGCGCGACAGCTTGCTGACGGCCGGCCACGCGAGAGCATTGCTGGGATCGCCCGATCGCGCCCTCCAAGAGCGATTGGCCCTCGAGACGATTCAGCTCGGGCTGTCAGTCCGGGCCCTCGAGGAGCTCGTCCGTGCGGCCGTCCGAGCCGATAGCGCCGAGCTGGAACTTCTACGCGACACCGGCGACGGTGATGTCTTCGCCCCAGGTGGGAGCGGTGGTCTCGGCTACGCCCCCGGCGCGGGCGGAGCGGCTGGCCGCACTGGGCTGCGGCCGACGCCCCCCGTGGGTGGCGAACCGTCCGAGTTCTCAGGCCAGGCGTCTCCCCCGACCCGCCTCCGCCCCCCTGGCGTGCTCGACCTGGAGGAACTGCTCGGCGACCATCTCAATACGCGCGTGACCGTGGAGATGGGCGGTAAGCATGGCCGGGTGGTCATCGAATTCGCGAACCTCGACGACCTCGAGCGCATCTACCGGGTGATCATTGGCGAGAGCCCGGCGGGTCCGTAGCTCCACCTGAGGTCAAGGGCGAGCGTCTCGACTGCTGATCGAAGTTGATCCACAACCTGTGCATCAGGTTGTGGACGACACACTCTCCCAGTCGACCATCAGCCACTGCTCGAGGGAGCTCACGATGGCTTGCGCAAGCTCGACCACGTGCATGACGACGAGGTTCGGAGCACCCAATTCGACCAGAACAGCCGGCATCTGCGTCTCCCGGAGCACGCGCAGCGCCATGCCTTCGGTGGAGCCGTCCTCGAGACCGAGCTGCTTCACGACCTCCTCTCTCATCAGGTCGGCCAGCAGGTGGCTGGTCTCGGACTCGTAGCGGTAGCCGCGGTAATACACAGTCTTTACCGAGGCGTGGTCGGGCGCAAGCCGCAGCCCGATGTAGCAGTCGACCGCCGCGTTGTTGGCCGACAGCGCCTGTTCGGACTCGTCAGGGTGATGGAGCGCGAGCGGTTCGGCGCCGAGCGCTGCCAGCGCCCGGCAGACGGCCGCGACGCCGGTGGCGAAGCCACCCTGCTCCCCGACGGCGATTCGGCGACCGGACAGCGTCGCGCCACGAGCGGCCGCGATCAATCGCTCCCGGACGGTGCTGACGAGGTCCTCACCACCAGGCCGGATGGTCAGTCGGGTCAATTCGCTGATCGTCCTCGGACCACAGATCCGGTCGACGTTCAGCCCGATGTTGCGCTGGAATTCGCCGAGCGCCTCCTCGGTGCGATCTCCGAATATCCCGTCGACCCCACCGGGATCGAAGCCGAGCGCACTCAGGCGCCGTTGGAGATCCGCCACGTCGTCGCCGTGGACCATCGGGGTACGGCGGTAGAGCAATCGGTCACCGAGGCCGTAGCCGGCTTCGACGATCGCTGCCCATGTCTCCCGCCCACAGATGCCATCGGACCTAAGGCCGCGCTGACGCTGGAATGAGGCCACCGCCTGAACAGTCCCAGGGCCGAGGTCCCCGGTGTCATCTTCGCCCGTGGAAAGCCCGAGACGGACCAACCGCAACTGGAGGTCCGTGACTGCCTCGCCGGTCGAGCCGAGGACGAGCGGGAGAACTGCCGAGTCCGAATCCGCTGTGTCCGAATCGGTCGGGCCAGGCAAGGACCCGGGCGCGTGGACGGCGGTGGACATCCCCCCTATCGTACGGGCTGCGTGAACTCTGCGCGGCTCAGAAGGTCGTGGAAATAAAGGGGTTTCTTGCGCTTGGCACCGGGCTGTCGGTCGACCGCCCGGCAGCCGAGCGAGGTGGTCAACCGAGGTGAGGCTCGACCTCGGAGAGGATCTGGCTCTTCGGGCGGGCGCCGACGATCCGGCTCTGCGGTTCGCCGTCCTTGAAGAGGAGCAGCGTCGGAATGCTCATGACTTGGTAGCGCTGCGCCGTCCGGGGGTTGTCGTCGACGTTGAGCTTGACGATGCGGAGCGAGCCCTTCTTGTCGTCGGCGATCTCCTCGAGTACGGGCGCGACCATCTTGCAGGGCCCGCACCACTCGGCCCAGAAGTCGACGAGCACCGGTAGATCCGCATGCGCGACCTGCTCGTCAAATGTGTCGTCACTCACCGTGATGATGTTGTCGGCCATTGCCTCTCCTCAGTTGTGTTCGAGCGCCGCTAGGTATCGCTCGGTATCGATCGCTGCCGTGCAGCCCGAGCCCGCCGCCGTGACAGCTTGGCGGTACTCATGGTCCTGCACGTCACCACATGCAAAAACACCGGGGACGGCTGTTTTCGTCCCTTGCGTCGTGACCAGGTATCCAGCAGCGTCCATGTCCAGCTGGCCGGCGAACAGTGCCGTGTTGGGCGCGTGCCCGATGGCAACGAACAACCCTTCGACTTCCAGGTCCTGCTCATGGCCGGTCTCGGTGTCACGGAGCCTCACACCTTCGAGGCTGGACTCGCCGAGCACGTCGACCACCGTCGAGTTCCAGAGAAACTGGATCTTCTCGTTGCGGAACGCCCGGTCCTGCATGATCTTCGACGCCCGGAGCTCCTTGCGGCGGTGGATGATGGTCACCGACCGACCGAACTTTGAGAGGAACAGCGCCTCTTCAAGGGCGGAGTCGCCACCGCCGACGACAGCGATGGGCTTGTCCCGGAAAAAGAAGCCGTCACACGTCGCGCACGTGGACACGCCATGGCCGAGCAGCCGGGCCTCACTTTCGAGGCCGAGCATCAGTGAGCGTGCACCGGTGGCGATGATGAGTGCCCTCGTGCGGATGGGCTCGGGACCGTCCCCCGTCCAGATCTCGATCGGTGAGGCGGACAAGTCGACCCGGGTCGCCTTCGCTGTGACGATGTCGGCACCGAATCGCTGGGCCTGGCCCCGCATCGCCAGCATCAGCTCCGGTCCCATGACACCGTCCACGAAACCCGGGTAGTTCTCGACCTCGGTCGTGAGCATGAGCTGGCCACCCGGCTGATCACTCGTCGACGAGGGCTCGCCCTCGAGCACGAGCGGATGAAGATCCGCGCGGGCGGTGTAGATGGCAGCCGTCAACCCAGCGGGACCCGACCCGAGAATGACGACGTCGCGGTTGCTACCGGTTCCCATGTGTCCTCACTCGTACTCGATCGTCTTTGGCACTGCCGGCCACTTCAGGTGCGCGGGTGGCGCATCCGTGACAACAACAGTCCAGCAACCGCGAAGATTCCGGCGAGCACGAGATAACTCGCCCACACCCGGCTGTGGAAGACGTAATCGTCGAGTACCCGCACAGCGAGAACGGCGAATACGACCGCCAGCACCGTGCCGATGGACAGGGCGATCAGGCCGAAGATGACGAAGCGAACCGCCCGGAGGACAGGAGTGACCGTCCGGTCCCGGATGAGCGAGACCACCGTCTCCACCTTCGCGGTGAGCACCTTGGCCCAGTCGTTGCCCGGACTCGGCGAGGGGCTGGCAGGGCGCGTGCCGCCAGTGGCGTTACTGCCGTTCGTGCCGCCGGTCGTGCTGCCACCACCGATACCCGTGTCGGGAGACATGTCGGGCAGGCTACAGCGGCGCTCGGCGACTGGCGTCGCCCTTCGCCGCCGCGCCCGAGACGGCTCGCCAGTTGGTCGCGGTCCCGCAGCGCCTCACGAGGCTCGGTGTCTGAGTCGCTGCTGTCATCTCAGCTTGAAGCACACGCCGATACCGCCGGCACCCGAATGCGTGCCGATCACCGGGCCGATGAAACTGACGAGGATCTCGTCTACGGGAAACTTGCCGCTGAGGAGACCGACAAACGTGTCGACGTCGGGCGCATCGGCATGGACGACTGCGATCTGCTCGACGTCGCCGGCGCTGAGGGCCTTGTCGGCGAGGTACTCGAGCGAGCGGGATCTCGTCCGCTGCCGGGACTCCGCCTCGACGATGCCGTCGCGTATCTCAATGACCGGCTTGATGGCGAGCAGCGACCCGAAGAACGCCTGGGCGCTTCCGATCCGGCCACCTTTACGCAGGTTGTCCAGGGTGTCGAGCGCCCCGTACACGCGCACCTTGTCCCGTGCCTCGGTGACCTGTCCGGCGATCTCGTCGAGACCCGCGCCATCCCTGGCGGCTCTCGCGGCGTCGAGCACCATGATCCCCTCGCCCATCGTCACCGACAGGGAGTCGACGACCCGGATCGGGATCCGATCGGCGACCTCCTGAGCGCCGGCGCTGGCTGCCTGGTACGTCGCAGACAGTTTCGACGACAGCGTGATGCAGACCACACCGTCAGCGCCGTCGTCGGCGGCAGCGGTGAACGCCTCGACGAACGCGCCCGGTGACGGAGCGGACGTCTCCGGCAGCGCCGGGTTCTTGGCACATTGCTGCCAGAACTCCTGCGGAGTCCACGTGCCCGTCACCTCGGGGCCGATATCGCCGAGTCGCACGTCGAGAGCGACGATGGCTACACCCCGATCCTTGGCGAGCGCAGGGTCCAGATCAGCAGCGCTGTCAGTAACCACGCGTATCGACGCCATGAGTCCCCCTTCTTGCGGCCTTGCGCCTCCTCGCAGTCTGCCAGCCCGAGACGGTACCGGCGAGCCCGGCCGCCAATCCATACGTCGCCACACCCGAGCCTAGACCGCAGACGACCCGCAGCGTCAGGCCCGGACCGCTCGAAGACCCGACAGCCACGGTGACAAATGCCACGACGATCGCCATCGCCAGGGTCATCAGCAGGACCCGATTGAGGTATCGGCCCACCTGACGCCCCCCGAGAGAGCCCATGCGCCGGCGGACGACCACCAGTGCCGCGATCGAGGCCAGGCCGTAGGCGATCGACAGGGACAGCGAGAGTCCGCCCGCTGCGATAACTTTTGTCAGCAAAAGTGCCAACAGAATGTTCAACCCGTTCTCGAACAAGTAAAGGAAGAACGCCGAACGCGTGTCGCGCATGGACTGTAGGACGCTGATGCACAGCAGGTACGTGCAATATCCCGGCAGGCCGACGGCAAGCAGGGCGAGGAGCTGGGCTGTCTCGCGCGCATTGCCGGCATTGAACGCTCCGTGCTCCAGCATCAAAGCGATCAGCGGTCCGGCCATCAAGAGGTAACCGACGGTGGCCGGCAGAATCCCTGCCATCATCCGCCGCAAACCGAGCCCGAATTGGCGCGCCATCTCCGGCCGATCATTGGTGCTGTACCGGTATGCCAACTCCGGGACGACGGTGCTCATCACCGACACGGCGATCATCCCGAACGGCAGCTGGAAGAATTGGTAGGCGTAGGAGTACTCCGTGACCCGTGATGCCCCGAGGTGCACGGCGATCGCCAGCACGACGAATACCGCGACCTGGTTGGCGACGACGAAGCCGAACGTCCAGGTCGACAGAGACGCGATCTCGCGGATGGCCGGATCGTTCGGCTTCCAGACCGGTCGCAGGCGGAGACCCGAGCGGAGGAATGCAGGGACGAGGGCCACGGCTTGCACGAGGACGCCGGCGGTGGTGCCGAGCCCGAGCAGCAGCAGCATCCCCCGGTCGTGCTGCACGTTCGCGAGGCTCGGGTGGCGGCCGACCGTGGCGGCGAATTCCATGAGCACGGCGATGGCCACGAAGTTGTTGAGGACCGGCACGTACGCAACCAGCACAAACCGCCGCACCGTGTTCAACACGGCCCCCATCAGGCTGATCACCCCGTAGCCGAGCAGCTGGGCGGCGAACAGACGGAGGAGGTCGGTTGCCACGCCCCGCTCTGCCGCCATAGCGGCGCCGTGCGAACCAACCGAGTACAGGTCGATCACGAGTGGCGCGAGCAGTACAAAGACGACCGTCGCCACGACGAGCACGACGACCGACAGCGTGACCACCGCTGAGATCGACTCAAGGGCCTCAGCCTCGGATCGCCGGGCCAACCGGTCGACGAACTGGGGCACGAACGTCGCCGACAGCACACCGCCGAGCACCAAGTCGTGGACGATGTTTGGTGTGTTATTGGCGAGGTTGAAGGCGTCCGATAGCCGGTTCCCACCAAGGGCGTACGCCGCCACCAGCAAGCGGACCAGCCCGGTCAAGCGGGACAGCAACGTGCCGCCCGCCATGAGCGCCGTCGCTCTGCCGAGCCCGGTGCCACGGCGCACGAGGACGCCGGCGGCGCCGGCCACGGGCTCCTCAGGCGGGTCGCTCACGCGCCGCCGGCGCCCGCCGCGTCGTCGCCTCCGACCACAGCGCTTGCTGCCAGTTCCGCACCGCGCAGCTTGTGGCGCTTGCGGCGTTTGGTCAGGATCGAGCGTGACCACCAGATGACGAGGAACGCCGCTGCCCCGATGGACAGCGCCACCGCCACGCCCGAGATCGCCGTCGAACGGATGTACATGGTCCCCGAGCTGACGAGGTAGCCGGTCCTCGTCGTCAGGGCGAGCTGCAGGGGGAAGTTGCCCGTCGTGCGGGCGGTCAATTGGATCTCAACGACGTTGGTCCGCGGATACAGCTTGACGAACCACGTGTGCCCCTTCGGAAACCCGAGGTCCGGGCTCGCGGCTGTCAGCTCGGCCAGCAGCGGGACACGGGCGCTCGACACGATCGAGATGGGAATCTTGGCCCGGAGGGACGTCATCGTGATCGTCCTCGAGTACGGCAGGCTGACCAGGCCAGCCAAGCTCCCGGCCTGGCGATCGATGGTGTCGAGATAGGAGAGGCGCTGGGGCAGCGTGGCGCCCGCCTGCTCGGCCATGAGGATGAGGTCGCTGAGTGGCGGCCGGGAGCGGGACGGACGGGTTGCCGGGAGCATCGACGTCAGCGCCGCCAGACTCTGCCGGGCCGTACGGATGGCGTCGATCGGGATGATCGCCCCTGGGGGCGTGTTGGGAGACCGGAGGGACCGTTGATCAGGTGAGGTCGGGCTGGAACCCGGCGTGACGTTGTCGAAGATGCCGGCGAGCGTGACGGCACGGACCACCGAGCTCTCCGACAAGCCGGTCAGCAGGGCCTTTTCGAAGGCCTCGCTCGGTGTCGAACCGATGGGCGACTCGACAGCGAGGCCCTGCTCAGCGCCGGTGTTGTCGAAGTACACGATGGAGAGGTCAGCCAGCATCTGCTGGGCGCTGAGTGCCGGGCTCGCCTTGCTGGCGAGATCCTGCTCGAGGCCGGGATCCGATGCGATCGCCTCCACGCCGGAGCGAGGGATGATGAACGGCGTCGTGGGTGTCCACTGGGAGAACGTGGAGTTCAGCGGCTGCGCTCCCGAGCTCGGCACGATGAGCCGCGTGATGCCGGCGTGCTCCAATAGCGCGAGGGCGGCGCTCCCGATCGGGCGCTCTGCTGCGAATTCATGTGCCTCGAACTCCAACGAGGGCGAGAGGATCTGACGCGACCGGGCCAGCTGAGCCGTGACGTCGCTGGACAGGTGCGACGAGACCAGAGCGTCGGGGTCGACCGGCGCGAACGTGGAAGGGAGCACATCGGCCTGGCCTCCCGACCCGGTCAGCGTCCGGAGAGCGACGAGAGCCGCCTGGGCGACCGGCCCGTTCAATTCCTCCAGCGACTCGACGAACTGGGGGAAGACGTCGAGGGAGACCGACGCGTTGGGGGCTTCGCCCAAGACCGTGTTCAGCGTCTCGATCTCGTCGATGTCGGTGATGTCGACCTCGGGCGCGCCGGATGGGGCGATCGCCGGGGAAGCTCCGAGCGGCAAGACCCACGAGAAGCGCAACGGATGGGTGCCCGCCACCTCGGACGGAGGGGTCAGGATCACGTCGGTCGTGAACGATGCGACCGGCGTCACTCCCTGGGCGAGGAGGGACACCTGCAACGGATAGACACCGCCGCAGTCCGGCGGGAGGCAGTTTTCGACGGAGAGGATTACGCCGTTCGTGCCGGCATCCGCCTTGCTGGTCGCGTCGCCGGGGAGATCCGGGGCCAAGACCGGTAGGCGCACGGCCACCGTTCTGCCGGACACCCAGCCCAGGCTCTTCAGATCGAGCGGGATGACCCCCGGGTTCCCGAGCGGGGTCAACAGGTTGGGGAGTGAGCCGGACAGCGTCTCGTGCAACGTGTACCGGGCCTGGACCATCGAGTACAGCGTGACTTCGATCGACAACGCCGAGGCGGGCAGCGCCGAGCTCACGTCGAGCCCGAGCGTGATGCCGCTCTGGTTCGCCACGAACGCTGGCGTCTGCGACTCGAGCACCAGTTGGCCCTGCACCTTGGCGGCGGCCGCAGGAGTGGCGAGGCCGACGAGCGCGGATCCGAGGGTCACGAGCATCGCCGCGGCCACGACGCCGGCACGGCGTGCCACGTGCAGGGAACGCGCGCGCACGACGGCCAAGCCTACTGGCCGATCAGGCTGGCCTCCGGGCACGGTACCGTCGTTGGCCATGACCGTGTTGCTGGGTCGGCACGACATGTTCGCCGACCACCACACCGGGCGGCATCACCCTGAACGCCCTGACCGGCTAGCGGCCGTCCTCGGTGGCATCGCCGCAGCCGGTGTGAGTGACGCCTTGGTCGAGTTCGAGCCGCGTCCTGCCACGTTTGAGGAGCTGACGCTGGCTCATGAGTGGCTCTACGTCGAAGCGCTCGAGCGCTTCTGTGGAGCTGGCGGCGGTTCCATCGACGCTGATACCGTCGCCTCGGCGGGCTCATACGACGCGGCACTGCGAGCGGCCGGAGCCGGCCCCGACGCCGTCGAGCGCCTGCGAGGCGGCGAGGCGGAGGCGGCCTTCCTGGCGGTTCGGCCCCCAGGTCACCATGCGCTGGGGGCGAGGGCGATGGGTTTCTGCTTGTTCAACAACGTGGCAGTGACAGCGGCGGCGCTGGCTGCCGAGGGCGAGCGGGTCATGATCGTCGACTGGGACGCCCATCACGGCAACGGCACGCAGGACATCTTCTACGACCGGTCCGACGTCTGCTACGTCTCGATGCACCAATTCCCTTTCTACCCAGGCACTGGCTCGGTGAGCGAGATCGGCGAGGGCCTCGGGCTCGGCGCCACGATCAACTTGCCCTTCCCCGCCGGCACGGGCGGCGACGCGTACCGTGCCGCCTTCGACCAGGTGATCGATCCGGCAGCCGAGCGGTTCGCCCCGACATGGATGTTGATCTCGGCGGGCTTTGACGCCCACCGGAAGGATCCGCTGACCAACCTCGGCCTGACGGCGGGTGACTACGCCGATCTCACTCGACGCACGCTGGAGCTCTGCCCACCGGGGCGGCGCATCGCCTTTCTCGAGGGGGGCTACGACCTCGATGCGCTCGCGCTGTCAGCAGCCGCCTGCGTTGCGGCGCTGGCTGGAGTGCGGCATGTGCCTGAGCCCGTGTCGAGCGCCGGCCCAGCTGGCGGCGCTGCGCTCAGCGTCGTCGCTGCAGCGGCCGAGCTCCACGCCGGCGACGTGCCCGGGTGACCACCCGCCGCCAGCTACCGTCGCCGCTCGTGGTGCCCGAGCGGGTCCGCCCGATCATCGATCTCACTCGGCCGCTGGCGGGGCGTTTCCTCGCGGGCGGTAAGAGCCTCTACCTCGTGGGCGGCACCGTGCGAGATGCCATCGCGGGGAGGCCCGGCGGCGTGCCGGCGGATGACACCGTCGACATCGACTTCACCACCGACGCGCTCCCTGACGAGATCGAATCGCTCGTGCGCGACGGAGCGGAAGCTGTCTGGACGCAAGGCAAGCGGTTCGGCACGATCGGTGTGCTGTGGCACGGCCGGCGCCTCGAGATCACCACTCACCGGGCGGAGGCCTACGATCAGGACTCGCGTAAACCCAGTGTTGCCTTCGGCGACGACGTCACCACCGACCTGTCCCGTCGCGACTTCACGGTGAATTCGATGGCGCTCCGGCTGCCGAGCCTGGAGCTGATCGACCCCTACTGCGGCCTTGACGACCTGGCGGCGAAGCGCCTGCGGACGCCGCTCGACCCGGTGACGTCGTTCTCGGACGACCCGCTGCGGATGCTGCGAGCAGCGCGGTTCATAGCCGGCTACGAGCTGGAGCCGGACCCGGCGCTTGTCGGGGCGGTGATTTCGATGCGGGATCGGCTTGCCATCGTGTCGGCGGAACGTATACGCGACGAGCTCGACAAGCTCATCGTGCTGCCTTCACCGTCAGCCGGTCTGTGGTTCGGTGTCCGCACAGGCCTCGCGGCGGAGTTCCTGCCGGAGCTTCCGGCACTCGAGCTCGAGCAGGATCCGATTCACCGGCACAAGGACGTCCTCGCTCACACGATCGCCGTCGTCGAGAAGACGAGCCCGGACAAGTTGCTCCGCCTGGCAGCGCTGTTCCACGACATCGGCAAGCCGAGGACGCGTTCGATCGGGCCTGACGGCGTGTCGTTCCACCATCACGATGTCGTCGGTGCTCGCATGACCCGCGAGCGGATGAAGGCGCTGCGTTACCCGACGCAGGAGATCGATGCGGTCTGCCGTCTCGTGGAGCTCCATCTGCGCTTCCACACCTACAAGATGGGCTGGACAGACAGCGCCGTGCGCCGGTATGCCCGTGATGCCGGTCCGCTGCTTGACCACTTGAACGAGTTGACCCGCTGCGACTGCACGACGCGCAACGCCCGCAAGGCCGGCGAGCTCGGCGCTCGCATCGACGAATTGGAGCGACGCCTGGCGGAGATTCGCCTGCAAGAGGAGCTTGATTCCATCCGTCCGGAGCTCGATGGAGTCGAGGTGATGGCGCTGCTCGGCATCACGCCGGGCCGCCTCGTCGGCGAGGCGCTGGAGTGGCTGTTGGAGATCCGCTTGGAAGAGGGTCCGATCGGCAAGGATGAGGCACAGCGAAGGTTGTTCGGGTGGTGGAGGAAGCGCCAAGCCGAAGCTGGCACGGCGGCTGACGAGATCGACGGCGAGGGCAGTTCCGAGAACGGTTCTGGCGGCGACGGTCGCGACAGCCCCCCACCGCTTGACTACTAGGCCCTCCCGCGTGTCGGGGCGGGGGCGCCGCCGACGGAGGACGAGGGAGCTGATGGTGGCACTGAGCGGAGGACAGAGCCACGCGGACCATCTCCGCGCCCAAGCTCTCGTCGAGCATGCGTTCGACGCCGTCCTCGTCACGAACGCTTTCGGATTGATCACCTACGTTTCGCCAGGCGTCCGTACCACTCTCGGCTACGAGTCGAATCAGCTGATCGGGCGCCATCACTCCGAACTGCTGCCGCTCGAGGACGTCGCCAACGCGCTCGCCGAGATGGCGCCGCTGTTCGAGTCGCCCGGCATGGTGATGCGGGTCAGTTTCCGCCACCGCCATGCGGACGGCTCGATCCGGCAGTTCCGTGGCGTGGCTCGGAACCTGCTCCACGTGCCTGCCGTGGCGGGGATCGTCGTGAACGCCACCGACGTGACCGAACACCTGAAGGCTGAGCAGATGCTGCGGCAGATGACGGCCGTCATCGAGTCCTCCGCCGATGCCATCTTCGGGGTCACACTGGACGGGCGGATCACGAGCTGGAACCGGGCATCCGGCGAGTTGAGCGGGTTGCCCACCGAAGAGGCAGTCGGCAGCCAATTCGCCAGGCTGTTCGAAGTCGAACGGGCCGACGAGGCCGGCTCTCTACTGGCCGGCGTCCGTGAGGGTGAGGTGCTGCGGGACCATCAAACCGTCTGGCGACACCAAGAGGGATCCGTCGTGCATGTGTCGTGCACGGTGTCACCAGTGCGCGACGACCGCGGGGAGGTCGTGGGGATGTCGGTGATCGCGCAGGACACGACCGAGCGCCAGCGAGCGGCCCAAGCACTACGACACGCGACGCTGCATGATCGGCTGACCCGGCTCCCTAACCGGGAGCTGCTGATGGACCGTCTCCGAACGGCGCTGGCTCAGGCGGCACGGCGCGGGGCCCGCGTGGCCTTGCTCTGCCTCGATCTCGACAGCTTCAAGGACGTGAACGATTCGCTCGGCCACGCAACTGGGGACCTGGTGCTGGCGGAGATGGCAGCCAGGCTGGCGGGAGCCGTGCGCGTCGGGGACACCGTCGCCCGCTTCGGTGGTGACGAGCTCGCCATCGTCCGGGAGACATCCGACGAGGAGGAGACGAGTCGCTTCGCTGCTCGCGTATCGGAATGCCTCACGGAACCGATGGAGCTCGAGGACGGCTCCGAGCTGTTCGTCACTGCGTGCATCGGCGTCGCAATCGCGCGGTCGGGAACCGTCGCCGAGGATCTTGTCCGCGAGGCCGACGTCGCGCTGTACCGAGCCAAGGACCGGGGTCGGGCCGCAATCGAGTTCTTCGACGAGGATCTTCGCTCCCGTGCCCGCTCCCGGGTGGATCTCGGGGCGTCGCTACGTCGGGCGCTCGAGCGCGGTGAGCTGTACCTGGTCCACCAACCCGTTGTGACACTGGGAGACGTGGCGCTCTGCGGGTCCGAGGCTCTCATCCGCTGGGCGCACCCGGATCGCGGCGTCATCTCGCCGCTGGATTTCATCCCGCTCGCAGAAGAGACGGGACTCATCGTTCCCGTCGGCGAGTGGGTGCTCTCCGAGGCGCTGCGCCAGATCGCCCTCTGGAGGCAGCGCTTCCCTCGGATGAGCCCCTACTCCATCGCCGTCAATCTCTCGGCCCGCCAACTCGCATCACCTGATCTGGTCGCGTCGGTCGCTCGCGCGCTTGAGTCATCGGGGGTGCCGCCGGACTCGGTGCACCTCGAAATCACCGAGTCCACGCTGCTGTCCCAAGTCGCCTCGAACCTGGACACCTTGCGCTTGCTCCGTGACCTCGGCGTGCACCTCGCCGTCGACGACTTCGGCACCGGCTACTCGTCGCTGAGCTACCTGCGCCAGCTGCCGATCGACTCGCTCAAGATCGACCGCTCGTTCATCGATGGCCTCGGCGTCGACCCACATGACGATGCGATCGTCGAGGCGGTCATCGGGCTCGCCAGGGTGCTCGAGTTGAACGTGGTCGCCGAAGGTGTGGAGACTCGCCGCCAGCTCGAGGTGTTGAAAGAGATGGGGTGCAGGATGGGGCAGGGTTTCTTGTTCTCCGAGCCGCTCGGGCCAGAGGCGATGGAGTCGCTCCTGATCGGTGCCTCTGCCGCCAACGGGCGGTTCGTGTACGACTAAGTCACGCGGGAGCGCAGCGCCTACAGGGCCGGTGGTTGGCGAGGCAGCTACTCGCCCGATCCGACCGCGAACTCCTCCACCAACCGGCGGGCCTCCTCGTCCCGGTACTGCACCGGCGGCGACTTCATGAAGTATGCGGACGGGCCGATGAGGGGACCACCAATTCCGCGGTCGAGGGCGATGCGAGCGCAACGGAGCGCGTCGATGATCACCCCGGCCGAGTTCGGCGAGTCCCACACCTCGAGCTTGAGCTCCAGGTTCAACGGGACATCCCCAAAGTTGCGGCCCTCCATGCGCACGTAGGCCCACTTGCGGTCCTCGAGCCACGGCACGTGATCGGACGGACCGATGTGGATGTCGTCCTCGCCGAGCTTGCGGTCCAGTTGGCTGGTGACCGCCTGGGTCTTCGAGATCTTCTTCGACTCGAGCCGCTCGCGCTCCAACATGTTGCGGAAGTCCATGTTGCCGCCGACGTTCAGCTGGTACGTCCGGTCGAGCACCATGCCCCGGTCCTCGAACAGCCGGGTGAGCACCCGGTGGACGATCGTGGAACCGACCTGGCTCTTGATGTCGTCGCCGATGATCGGGATGCCGGCGTCGGTGAAGCGCCGGGCCCACTCGGGGTTGCTGGCGATGAACACCGGGATGGCGTTCACGAATGCCACGCCTGCTTCGATAGCAGCCGCGGCGTAGTGCTTCTGCGCCTCGTCCGATCCCACCGGGAGGTAGGCGATGAGCACCTCAGCGCCGCTCGACCGCAGGACCTCGGCGACGTTGACCGGCGCGGCTGGGGACTCATCAACGACTTGGCGGTAGTACTTGCCGAGGCCGTCGAGTGTCGGCCCTCGCTCGACGGTCACGCCGAGCACCGGTACCTCAGCAAAACGGATCGTGTTGTTCCGCCCGGCGAAAATCGCCTTGCCGACATCGAGGCCGACCTTTTCGGCGTCGACGTCGAACGCGGCGACGATCTCCGCGTCGCCCACGTGGTAGCCGCCAAGCACGACGTGCATGAGGCCGGGCACGGTGCCGGTCGGATCGGCCTTGCGATAGTACTCGAACCCTTGGAGGAGCGAGCTGGCGCAGTTGCCGATTCCGGCGATGGCGATCTTGATCGTCTTGGATGTCATCAGTAGTTCCTTTGACTTTGTTGAGCTCTCGTACTGGGCTGCGACTGCTGGAGGGGCAGGCGTTCCTGCCTCAGGAGACTTCGGTCTCGGCTCTGGTCTGGCTGCCGAGGGCCACAGCAGCCCGGGCGGACTCTTCGAGGACGATCAGGCGGTCAACCCAGTCGAGGTCGAGCTGGATGGCAGCGTTGGAGTGCTCGACGAGCGAGCGTTCATAACGATCGAGCGGGCGCCGGCGGAAGTCCGCCGCCCGGAGAGACGTGGACAACCGCTCTTCGAGCTGCCGCCGGCGGCGCTCGAGGAGCCGGATGCGTGCCTCAGGAGTGAGGTGCCGGGCAAACGCCCAGCGGAGGGTGAACGCTTTAGCGTCCTTGCCGCGCGGCTGCTCATCGGTCAGCAACCGTTCGAACAACTCGTCGCCGTACGGAGTGAGCTCGTACACCTTCCGCGTCCTCGAGCTGGATCTGTGAGCGGCGCTGCTGCGTGACTCGGCCTTCGTTCGTGCCGCCAACCGTGCTCGAAACGCCGCCCGCTCCCCCGCGAAGGACCCGGTGAACGCGATCACGTCGGCGGAAGCTGCTTCGTCCACGCCATGCAGCTCGCGCACGGCGGCTTCACTTTCGAGGCGAGCCAGCGCCGGGTACAGCGATCCGAACGACAGGCTCGATAGAAGGCCGAAGTCGCTCCGCAACCGTTTGCGCAGGTCGTAGCCGTGCATCGGCTGCTCCTTGAGGAGCCCGAGAATGGCCATTTCCAGTAAACCGTTCACGAATATTACTGTACGACATATCGGACCGATATGTCGAGTGCCTATATCGGACGTAGGGGGCGTCTGCCGATCTTCTCCGCTTGCTCAGGCTGGACGCCCTCTACGCTTCGGTCATGCCGGAGTTTCGGGAACCACCGGGCGGCGGTGGGAACGCGAACCCCGGTTGGTACATCGACCCATGGGGCCGCTCGGCCTGGCGTTGGTGGGACGGGTGGCAATGGAGCGGCTGGATCTCCCCACCGGAATCGGTGGGGCCGGCAGTGGTGCGGCAACTCGTCGTCGAACCGACGCCGCTGTCCGAGGCCCCTCCCGAGGCGCCGTTCCGCGAGCGTCTGTCCGGTGGTGCGCCGGCGGGGATCGGACCTGCTCCGATCGGACCGCCCGCGGCGCCGCCGGCCGGAATGACACCGCCGGCCGGAACGACACCGCCGGCCGGAACGACACCGCCGGCCGGAACGACACCGCCGGATGGGGCCGCGCCGCCGGCCGGGGCGGCGCCGCCGGCCGGAATGACACCGCCGGATCGGACCATCCCGCCCGCCGCCGGCTACCCTGCGGGTCCGGGCTACCCAGCGGGCGCCAGCGGCGCCTACCCGCCTCCGCCCCCGTGGCTCGACGCCCACGTGCCGCCCGCCATGTCGGCGCGTGCGGTGTCGCCACACGAGCGCCGCCGCCTCAGGGTCGAGCTCCTCATCGTCCTCGCCATCTTCCCGTTGCCGTACGTGTTCTCCGCGCTCCAGGCGCTCGTAGGTGCACTGCTCGGAAAGAGTGAGGGACCTCGGATCCCGAACATCTTCCCGGGGCACCTCGGGGCGGGACTTCCGTTCGTCGTGCTTGAGACGTTCCTCCCGCTCGCTGCCGCCGCCCTGGTCGTGTACCTGCTCTGGCTGCCTGGTGGGGAGGGCGGACCGAGCGCCATCGGGCTTGACCGATCGCAAATCCGAGGCGACCTGGCGCTCATCCTGCCGGTCTTCTTCCTCTGCAACCTGATCCCGATCGTGGGCGGTGGCGTGGTGCTCCACAGCCTCGGCGTGAAGGCATCGTCGCCAGCGCCGGGCCATTATCCCGCCTATTACAGCCTCGCCTACGTCGCGGCCGCCATCGCGGCAGGGATCGCGGAGGAGATCGTCGTGCTGGGGTACCTCGTGAGGAGGCTCGAGCAACTTGGCCTCCGCCCGCTGTGGGTCGTGCTGATCGCCGTAGCGGTGCGCGGCTCCTATCACCTCTACTACGGGTGGGGGGTCTTACCCATCCTCGCGTGGGCCGCAGTGACCGTCATCATGTACCGGCGTTACCGCCGGCTGTGGCCGTTCGTCCTCGTACACATCTGCTGGGACCTGGGCACGCTGCTGTACGGCAGGCTGACGTTCGTCGAGTTTCTGATCCTGATGCCGACCACGGTCGTGTTCACGGCGATGTGGTACCACTACCTACCTCCCCGGCCACCCGCTCACCTGGCCGCGGGATCAGGGACCCAGTCGTGGTCCGGGCGTTAGCCTGTCCGGAGATGGCAAGCATCGGTGGCGGTCAGAGTTTCTGGGGCGTAGGGGGACCACCCGCGCCTGGGCGCGTCGAATACTGGCTGATGCGCGAGTCGACGGTGCGCGAGTTCCGGCGAGGGCGCCTCGGTCGCCTTGACGTGTGCGACGCCCAACCGGAGCTGCTGCGGGTCGCCCGCAATCTTGGACGGCAGACCTCGACTGCGTGCCCGATCTGCGAGGAAGCACAGCTCGTGCATGTCTCGTTCGCCTTCGGGCCCCGGCTCCCGGCAAGTGGTCGGGCGCTCAGCCCTGGCGAGCTCGGGACCCTGGTCCGGCATCGGGACGGGCTCGCGTGCTACGTCGTCGAGGTCTGCACCGAGTGCTCCTGGAACCACCTGCTGCGAATGTTCCCGGTCGGCGCGCGCTCTGGGACGAAGGTCCATGTGCAGCGCCGGACCGACTGAGAGCGCCCTACCGACTGATTCGTCCCTCACGACGATCAAAACCAGACCAAAACCAAGAGCCCATCGACACCGCCGGCAGCCCAACAAGCGCTGGACGGAAGGGAGAGCACCATGAGTGAGCACGTGAGCGTGCCCTGGGTGAGAGGCCGCAAACGGCGGCACGGCCACGAGCCGGTGGTAATGATCACCGCCTACGACGAGCCCTGGGCCCGACTGGTCGATGCCGGTGGCGTCGATCTGATCCTGGTCGGCGATTCGTTGGCGGAGATCGTGTTGGGCTACGAGGACACGCTCCACGTGGGGATCGACCAGATGGTGCACCATGTCGGTGCGGTCGCTCGAGCTCGGCCGCGAGCCCTCGTCATCGGTGACCTGCCGTGGATGAGCTACCACACCGAAGTGTTCGAGGCCGTCCGCAACGCCGCCCGGCTCATCCGGGCCGGAGCCGGCGCCGTCAAGCTCGAGGGCGGGCGACGCCGGGTCGAGGTCGTGAGGGCGATCATTGACGCCGAGATCCCTGTCATGGGCCACCTCGGTCTCACGCCGCAGTCGGTGCACGCCATGGGTGGCTACCGCGTGCAGGGCCGCGAGGTGTCCGCAGCCGAGGCGCTCGTGGTGGACGCGCTAGCGCTGGAGGAGGCGGGATGCTTCGCGGTCGTCCTCGAAGGCGTGCCGGACGTTCTCGCCGAGCGGGTGACTTCGGAGCTGTCGGTGCCCACCATCGGGATCGGAGCGGGGAGCGCCTGCGACGGGCAGGTCCTCGTGCTGCACGACCTGCTTGGGATGTCCCGCAGTAGCGGTCCCGCGCCGAAGTTCGTACGCCGCTATGCCGAGGTGGGCGGGCTCGTGACGAAGGCCGTGACGCAGTACGCCGCGGACGTCCGGACCGGCGCCTTCCCGTCAGACGCCGAGTCGTATCACGGCTCCGAGGAACTGCGGGAGGCGCTCGGGAAGGGCTCGGCTGGCTGAGCCGACGCAGTGCGGCGCCCGGCGGGCGCCGCCTGCATTGCGGTGCGGCGGGATCGGGCCAGTCGGCGCCAGCGGCCTGGCCGGGCCTGGCCTGGGAAATGAGCAGCTCGGACGGGTATGACACACCCTCGTGCGCATACTTGGCCCGTGGAGATCGCGCAAGGTGAGCGGAAGGAGCGGCCCTCGGCGTCGGCTACGATGGCTGGGTCCCATCCACCCCTGCTCCGGTCGCGCCGGAGCCCCGAGCGCATGGCCCGGGTCCGGAGGAGGTGAGCGCCCCAGTGCGCCCCTACGAAGTCATGGTCATTTTCGATGTCGACCTGGAAGAGGCCGACATCCGTCAGCGTGTCGAGCGAGTACTCGACCTCGTGAAGACCCGGGGCGGCAAGCCCGGCAGTGTCAACCACTGGGGCCGTCGGACCTTCGCATACGAGATCAAGCACCGTACCGAGGGCTACTACGTCGTTCTCGAGGCGACCGCGGAACCGGCAACGATGGCCGAGGTCGAGCGCGTGCTCGCTCTCGAGGACGCCGTGCTCCGCCACAAGGTGATGCGTCAGCCTGACCAGGTGGCGGGCCGCACCCGCCCCTCGCCGCAGCGCCGTAGTGGTTCGTCTTCGCCGCCGTCCGGCCAGTCTCGTGGTGCGACCGCACCGGCCAGCTCTCCGGACGCCACCCCAGTGGCAGCCTCCGGGGCCGAGGATGCGGCCGCAGCGCCGCCAGTCGCGGCTGACGCCGCCGATCACGCAGGAGCGGACGCCGGCGAACCGTCGTCGGACACCGAACCCGCGTCCAGCTGAGCGACACGAACGCAATGGAGAACTGACATGTCCAACGGCAACAGCATCACTCTCGTCGGGAACATCACGCGAGACCCGGAGCTTCGTTTCACGCCGAGCGGTCAGCCGACTGCGACCTTCGGGTTAGCGGTCAACCGCCGCTGGCAGAACCGGCAGACCCAGGAGTGGGAGGAGGCGACCTCCTTCTTCGACGTTGTCTGCTGGAGAGAGCTGGCAGAGAACTCGAGCGAGAGCCTGCACCGAGGCGCACGCGTCATTGTCACCGGCCGCCTCGAGCAGCGCAGCTGGCAGACCCAGGAGGGCGAGAAGCGCTCCAAGGTCGAGATCGTGGCTGACGAGCTCGGCCCGAGCTTGCGCTGGGCGAGCGCAGAGATCAAGAAGAACGAGAGGAAGAGCCCGGGTGAAGCTGGACCCGGCGGGCGGCCTGCTGGGCCTCCCCCGCAGCCCGAGCCCGAAGCGCAGTACGCAAGCTACGACGAGGAGCCGTTCTGATGGCGAGGAACAATGACCGCGACCGCGGCACAAGGCGCGCGCCGAAGGAGACCACGCGGCGCGGCAAGAAGAAGGTGTGCATCTTCTGCAAGGAGCACATCGCCTGGGTGGACTACAAGGAAGTGGGTCTGCTCCGGAAGTTCATGTCCGACCGGGGCAAGATCCGTGCCCGCCGGGTGTCCGGCAACTGTGCCCAGCACCAGCGGGACGTAGCGCTCGCGATCAAGACCGCGAGGGAGCTGGCGCTGCTGCCGTATACGCAGCGCACGACCAGCGACCGGCCCGGGCCGCGAGGCCCAGGTCGCGGTGGCGATCGACGGATTCCGACGCCCGACGCGCCAGGCGCTCCCGAGGCCGACGACGTTGCGACGCTGGTTGACGACGCAGACGAGGACGACGAGGTGTTCGACGTCGAGGACCTCGTGCCGGCGACAGCCGGGGAGGACGAGTGATGAAGCTCGTGCTCCGGTCTGACGTCAACGGCCTCGGCAAGCGAGGGGACCTCGTCGACGTTGCCGACGGCTATGCCCGCAACCACTTGATCCCTGGTGGCCAGGCGATCGCCGCCACGGCGAAGATCGAAGACCAAGCCAAGGCGATGCGCCGGTCCCGTGACCTGAAGGACGCCAAGGACCGTGAAGGCGCCGAGAGCGTCGCACGCAAGCTCGTGCCGATGGTGATCAAGATCCCGGCTCGCGCAGGGGCCGAAGGGCGCCTGTTCGGTTCGGTCACGATGCACGACATCGTGGACGCTGTTCAGCAGCAGGCCGGTGTGACCTTGGATCGCCGTCGTCTCGTCACCGACGAGGCGATCCGGTCGATCGGCGTCCACGAAGTGGGGGTTCGCCTTCACTCGGAGGTCGAGTTCAGGATCACCGTCGAGGTAGTGCCGGCAGGATAGGAAATGACGGCCGGCATGGACCTCACCCGTGTTGCGCCGCCACTCGCTTGTGCCGATTTCCCGATGGCCGCTCGCTTCGTCGCGCCCGGACGGCCGCCCGGTGGCGACTCCGGATTGCCCGATCGTCAGCCCCGCAGGCGGCCCGCAGTGGGTGGCGACACCGGCATCCGCGCCCTGCGGGATGCTCCACAGGATTGCCCACAGGCTGCCCCCTGCCAGCGGCTCGCTATTCCACACCTTCTTGCTCTAGCTGCCCCCAGGGCAACCGCGGCATCCTGAGACCCTCATGGCGTCACCACCTTCTGGCTCGAGCGCGTCGGCACGTCGTGGCTCGCGAATTGCACTGGGTGAGGCTGCCACCCCCCTGTCGGGTCCCACCGGCTCATCGAGCTCCATCAGCCGGATCCCGCCCCATAGTTTCGAGGCGGAGGAGTCACTGCTGGGAGCGATGCTGCTCTCGAGAGACGCAATCGCGGTCGCCGTTGAGGAGGTGACGGCCGACGACTTCTACAAGCCGTCCCACGCCCACACGTTCGCAGCAATCACTTCGCTCTACGCACGGGGCGAACCAGCGGACGCCGTCACCGTCGCCGAGGAGATGCGCCGCCAAGGGACGCTCGAAGCCTCCGGTGGCGCTTCCACCCTCGTATCGCTGCAGGCCAACACGCCGGCGATCTCCAGCGCCGGGCGCTACGCCCGCATCGTGCAGGAGCACTCCATCCTGCGGCGACTCATCGGAGTCGCCTACGAGATAGCGGAGATCGGCTACCAGCTCCCGACCGACGTCGACGCAGCGGTCGACCACGCCGAAGCGATGGTGTTCCAGGTGGCCCAGCGGCGGTCGAGCGATTCGACCCGCTCGCTCAAGGATCTGCTCACGGAGAGCCTCGACCACCTCGAGTACCTCGCCAACCGGGACCAGACGATCACAGGGGTCGCCACCGGTTATCAGGACCTCGACCACCAGCTGTACGGCTTGCAGCCGTCGAACCTCATCGTCGTCGGTGCCCGGCCGTCGATGGGCAAGACGGCGTTCGCGCTCGGGCTGGCGGCTCATGCGGCCCGGATCGGCGTGCCCGTTCTGTTCTTCTCCCTGGAGATGAGCCATCTCGAGCTGGCCCAGCGCGTGCTGTGCGCCGAAGCCCGGGTGGATGCCGGCCGCTTGCGCAACGGCAAGCTCGTCGAGAGCGACTGGTCGAAGATCGCCGGCGCCATCGGCCGCATCGGCACCTCACCGCTCTACATCGACGACAACCCGAACGTGACGATCATGGACATCCGCGCCAAGGCACGCCGGATGAAGAGCGCCGAAGGGGGGCTGGGGCTCGTGGTGGTCGACTACCTCCAACTGATGACGGGCCGGACCTCGGCCGAGAACCGCCAGGTCGAGATTTCCGAGATCAGCCGTGGCCTCAAGATCCTCGCACGGGAGCTGCAGATTCCCGTGTTGGCGCTCAGCCAGCTCTCGCGCAACCTCGAGTCCCGTTCGGACAAGCGGCCGATGCTCGCCGACCTCCGAGAGTGCTTGACCGCCGACACCGTCGTCGCTCGTGCGGATTCGAGCGAGGTGACGACGATCGGCGAGCTCGCACGGTCAGGCGAGACGAACGTGCCGGTCTGGTCGCTCGACGGCGACTATCAACTCGTTCGCTCGGTGATGGCCCAGGCTTGGTCGACCGGCACGAAGCCGGTCTTCACGGTTCGCCTCGCCAATGGCCGGTCGCTCCGTGCCACCGCCAACCACCCGCTGCTCACGGTCGAAGGCTGGGCTCAGGTGGGACAGCTCTCGGCCGGCGATCTCGTCGCTGTCGTCAACCAGCCGCTTCCGCGGGAGGCTGCTCTCCATGATCCCGTTGCTGGCCGCCTCCAGGTGTCCGGGCGGAGCGCTGCGGGCAAGGCGGCGGTTGCGGTCCGGGCGCCGGCTCGCATAGCGGTCGAGATCCGCATGGTGGCGGCGGCACCGAGTGTCGACTGGGAGCGCATCGAGGAGATCAGCCGCACCGGTGAAGAGGAAGTGTTCGACGCGTATGTGCCGGGGACGCACAGTTTTGTTGCAAACGGCATGATCGCCCACAACAGCGGTGCCATCGAGCAGGACGCCGATGTCGTGATGTTCGTCTACCGGGACGAGGTGTACAACCCGGACTCGAGCGACCGGGGCGTGGCGGAGATCCTCGTCGCCAAGCACCGCAACGGCCCGACGGGTTTGGCCAAGCTCAGTTTCATCAGCAACTACGCAAGGTTCGGCGACCTCGCCAAGATGTAAGGGCCCGAGATGTTAAGCCCGAGACACGAGGACGGATCTCGACGGGGTAGATGCCCGGGTGAGATGCCGTGGTACTCGATACCCGAACGGGCCTCCTGACGCGACGATGCCCGCCCCGTGAACCGGAACGGGCATCCATCTGTTCAGTTGTCCGCACCCCGAGGGTCGTTGGGTCTCCGGGGGACTTGAGGCCTCAGATGAGCTTTGTGCGCTCTGGCCGCTGCGCGATGCCCGTACCGGCGCATCACCGCCAACCTCACGTCTGAAGGCCAACCTCAGTAGGTCGACTACCCCTACGAGGCGTCACCGGGCTTCTGGTCAGCCTGGGGATGCTGGAGGATTCGACTCATGACCGTTGCTGCGAACCTCCCTCCTGGCTCCACTCTGGGAACCCATCATTTATAACACAGTAAGCGCCCCTACTGTTCCAACTAATCACCCCGTCGTTCCGGCGGCCAGTGAGTGGGCAAGGCGGCGCCGCTTGAAACCTCACTCGCGCCGCGAAAGTGACGGTCGTCGCCAGAGAACATCAACGCGGCGCGAGTCGGCGGCGCAGGGTCGCTTCTTCGAGAGCCACCGTCTAGGAGGCCTTGCGCCGGCGCGTCGAAGTGGCGGCCTCTTCGCTGGCACTGGCTGGCCGAGCCTGCTCGACCTCGGCGATCGCCGACTCGAGGTCTGCCCGGCTCATCTTGGACCGGCCGGCAATCTTGAGCTCAGCTGCCCGCTCGAGCAGGTCCGCCTTGGAGCTCGGGGCTGCGTGGACGGCTTGTGAACGTGAGCCAGCGTCCCCTGATGCCCGCTTGGCTCGAGCCGCTTCGACGCTCGCCCGCAGCGCGTCCATCAGATCGACGACAGGGGCAGGCTCGGCAACGGGGCCTGCAGCCGTGACGACCTCGCCGCGGCTCTTCCGCTCGATCAACTCCTCGACGGCCTCCCGGTACGTGTCCTTGTAGGCCTCGGGGTGCCACGGTGTCGTCATCGACTCGACGAGCAGCTTGGCGGTGTCGAGTTCGCGACCCTGGAACGTGACGTCCTCGCTCGGCAGCGTGTCCAGCTCCCTGGCGGGGTCACGGATCTCGTCGTGGAAGAACATCGTCTCGAGTGTCAGCACGCGATCATCGGGCCGGATCGCTACGAGGTGCTCCTTGCCGCGCATCACGAACGTGGCGATGCCGACCTTCTGCGTCTCTGCCATGGCCTGGCGCAGGAGCGC
>JBEKLQ010000022.1:0-44119 GCA_050010115.1 Acidimicrobiales bacterium
CCGGCTCGCCATGGGCCGACTTCTCCACCGCAACCGTGTCGATGGCGTCTTTGTGCGGCGTGCCCGGTCCAAACATGAACTTGTTGAAGATCGCGTACCGCGCCACCCAGATGAGGCCGTACGTCGTGAAGTTCGCGAAGTGGACGACGAGGTCCTTGACGAGCTTCTTGTGCGAGATGAGGTCGACGTTGTGGGCGGCGACGCCGACGGCCACGGTGGACAGCACCAAGCCGATGAAGGCCAGGATCCAGAACGGCATGACCTCACGCCAGAAGCTGGACTTGCCGCGCTTGCCCCAGGTCCACGTACGGTTGAGCCAGTACGCAGGCACCGTGGCCACGGCGGTGGCGACGACGTTGCATGCCATCGCGCTCGCCAGGGAGTACCTGTCGAACATCACGAACAAGATCGACTGGGCGACGATGGTCGAGATGACCGACACCATCCCGAACTTCAGTATCCGATTGAAGTGAGGGCTCTGGCGATACGCGCGGACGCGTGCAGACAGCGCGGACATGGGGTAAGTCTATCGTCTCGAAGGTGACTGATGCCCTCACCGAACTCGTGGCGCTACTCGATCTCGAGCCCATCGAGGTCAACATCTTCCGCGGCTCCCACATCGACGAGACCCGCCAGCGCGTATTCGGCGGGCAGGTTGCGGCCCAAGCGCTCGTCGCCGCCGGGCGCACCGTCGAGCGCGGCCAGGTCCACTCGCTCCACAGCTACTTCCTGCGCCCGGGCGACCCCCTGGTCCCGATCCTCTACGAGGTCGACCGCATCCGGGACGGGCGTTCCTTCACGACGAGGCGGGTTGTCGCCATCCAGCACGGCAAGGCGATCTTCAACCTGCAGTGCTCGTTCCACACCGAGGAGCCCGGCTTCCACCACCAGGTCCAGATGCCGTTGGTACCGCCTCCCGAGTCGCTCCCGACGCTCCGAGAGAGGTTGAAGGGGTTTGGGGAGGTTTGGGAGGGTTTCTTCGAGAGGCCGCGGCCCATGGACCAGCGGTTCATCGGGGCCCTCCCCTGGGTCAGCTCCGCCTCGGAGTCCATCGAGCCCAAGCAGCAGCTGTGGATCCGGGCCGACGGCACCCTGCCCGACGACCCGCTCCTGCACGCTGCGGTCGTCGCCTACGCCTCGGACATGACCCTGTACGACTCGATCCTGCACCCGCACCGCATCCGTTGGGAGGACGACCGTTTCATGGGTGCGAGCCTCGACCACTGCATGTGGTTCCACCGACCCTTCCGGGCCGACGAGTGGCTGCTGTTCGACCAGGAGTCACCGATGGCCTTCGGTGCCCGTGGGTTGGCGAGAGGGCTCATGTTCACGAAAGCCGGCGACCTCGTGGTGAGCGTCGTGCAGGAGGGCCTGGTGAGGGTGCTCTCGGGGCCCGGCGACGATGCTGCGGGCAAGGCGCCGCCGGCGCCGGTGTCCACGGATACGACCTCGTGACCGAGCGGTGATGCTGGCCGCCGCCAAGGCAACCCACCCGGTGGCCTTCCTCGTGGTCTTCGGGCTCTTCGCCGTCCTCATGGTCGTGTTGGCCGTGCTCGTGATCCGTTTCGCGGTACAAATCGGGCGGTCCCGCGCGAGGCCCGATGATGGGCGCCGTAGCGGCACGGGACCGCGGAGGCCTGGAGCGGGCGGAGCGGCGGGGCGTGCTCCGGTCGCGCCGGTCAAGCAGCTCCGCCGAGGCAGCACGCCCCAAGCTCGATCGCCGAGACCGGCTGGTGGACCTCAGCCGCCCGGTCGCCGGCGGCCACCGCCGCCGAGCTGAGTCGGTGGCGAGCCCGCGCCCACTCTGGCTGCACGAAGGTACGTAAGCCGGCGCTTCGGAAACTGCTGGTCCGCCGCCGAGTTCCGCTCGCATAGAGGAGGACAAGCCACGAGCCGGCCGGACACAGGCGCGGCGACGCGGCCGCCGGTGTCACCGTCGGGCAACCTGGCCGCAGCGGCGCGGGGGCCCAACGACACGGTGATGTATATCAACGACACCCACGAACGACTTGGACCGCGGTGATCGACAAAGCCGACGGCGGACTCGGATTCAACGACGTCGTGTACGTGACCGACGAGGAAGCCTGGGCCGTGTACGCGCCCGTCGACATCGGAGGGCAGGCGGCCCTGGGCGAGCTCTTTGTCACCCACGATGGCGGTCAACACTGGACTCTCCCCCGGCTGTGAGCGCAGAGGCTCGTCAGGCCTCGCCGGCCTCCGGGTGGTCAGCTGCCCAGTTGAGGGCGGCGCGCCCGACGAACGTGAGAGTCAGCTCCGGTGGGAGCGGATGGGTGATGGCCGCCCGGAGGTCTCGCAGTGCTTGCTCGAAGGGCTGATCCCGCATGTACGACCGGGCGCCGATCATCTCCATGGCAGCCTCGACGATCGTGACGGAGCTGAGGGTGATCTGGCGCTTGGCAAGCAGAGTGGCGTTGGCCTGACGCTGAGTGCCGAGGGTGTCGTCGGTCGTTTCCCGGACGAGCGAGTCCAGCACCCACCAGCCGGTTCGGAGCTCTTGAGTCATGAGACCGGCGAGACGGTGCGTTGCAGCACTCTGGGCCCTCTCCGTCCCGATCACCATCCGCAGCGCCCGGTCGCGCATCCGCCCGGCGATCCCGAGGTAAACGGCCGTGATCATGGGGAGGGCGATGTGGAGCCCGGGCATCCGCATCCCCCGTGCGAGGGCAGGGTCGTTGCCGATCGGGCGACTCGCCGCACCGCTCGCCGTCGCGGGAGACGGCTCGGCGTCGGCCGTCCCATCGCCTCCAGGACCGTCGGGGTCGGCGACGACGGCGCTGGCGGCGTCGGCGCCGTCGGCGGCAGCGGCGGCGTCCTCGGGCGGTGGCCTGAAGACGATGTTGGCATCAGGCACGAACACGTCGGTCAGGGCCACCGAATTGCTTCCCGAGCCGCGCATCCCGAGTGCGTCCCAGTTCGGCAGGATCTCGACGCCCTGCGCCTGCAGCGGCACCATCAGGGTCATCGGCAGCGACCTGCCGTCGGACTGCACCCGCGCCAGCACGAGCATTACGTCGGCCCCCGGGGCGCCGCTGCAGTAAGCCTTGCGGCCACTCACCCGCAGCCCACCCTCGACTGGGACGCCGGAGACGGTGGCTCGCTCCGGGTTGAGCGTCCCGCTCGAGGACAGGATCAGGCCGTCGTCCACGACCCGCCTCAGGAAGGGTTCGACCCCGTCGTCGCCAAGTCGCCACCGCCAGGCCATGGAGAGAACGTTGTGCTGGTGCATCGCAATGGCCAAGGCGGTGTTTGCGCAGTAGCGGGCGAGTACGGCCAGTGCCTCGCACATCGTCGGCAGCCCGTGCCCTCCCCCACCGAGCTCGCGGGGGACGGCAAGCCGCCCGAACCCGGTCTCGCGCACGGCCTCATAGCCCTCGAAGACGAAGGTCCCCTCGCGGTCGTGACTGGCGGCGAACGGTGCCGCCCTCCGGCCCACCTCGCGGGCGATCGCGACGGCGTTGCCGGCAACGTCAACCGGGTGGAGGGAGTCGACGATGTCGAAGTCCTCCGCCGGCGTTGTCGGAGCGGACGGGGCGGCCGCCTCGGTGGACGCGGTGGTCATTCGGCTCCTCCTCCCGCGACTGCGATTGGTGCCTGGGCACCATGGAGGTGCGCCCCGTGCACGGCATGGACGGTCGCACGCGCCAAGTCCGAGGCGGCAACGAGGCTCCGTGCCGTGGCGAGATCGGCTCGGACCTCGTCGACGGCTCCCGTCCAGTTGCTGTCGCGTTCGATGATCACGAACTCGGGCGCCGCACGTTCCAGCAGGTACGCCAACAGGTCGAAGACCTCGGGGTGAACGGCCTGCGAATGGGAGTCGACGAGTTCGCCGTGGAACCGCTGCCCGCCGGCGAGGTGCACGTAGCCGATCCGTTCCGGCGGGATGGCGTCGATGAAACCGACGGGATCGACGCTCCGGTTCTGCGAGTTGATCCAGATGTTGGTCAGATCGACGAGGCAATCCCAACCGTCGGACGCTTCGAGCAGGCGGAGGTAGAACTCCTCGGGCGTGTACGCCGACCCGGTGATTGTCACCGTCGTCGCCAGGTTCTCGAGTCGGACTCGCCGGCCCGTCGCCCTCGCGATCGTCTCGACGTGGCGGGCACAGCAGTCGAGCAGCTCATCGTCGAACAAGTTGGGTGCCAGGTGTCCGAGGTCGCGCTCGCGAGTGCCCGTGAAGGCCAGGTGGTCGCTGTAGGCGGCCGCATGCGTCTCGCGCGCAAGGCGGTCGATCCGCTCGAGGTAGGCGGCCGACGGTCCCGTCACCGAAGCGACGTTGCCGGACAGACCGTGGAGGATGAGGGGCTGTCCCTCCAGCGCTTCGAGCTCCCAGGGGCGAGCCACGCCGTCGTTCCCGAAGTATCGGTTGGCGATCAGCTCCGCGCATTCCACGACACGCCCGTCCCCGGAGAAGAGCACCTCCAGCTCGGGTCTGAAGCCGGCACCGATGAGCGTCACGTCCACTCCAGCGCGCCCTGGCGGAGGAACGGTCCGAGAAGGGCTTCGTGGTCGACAACCCCGGCGAGCCCGGCGCACGCCATGGCGGGAGTGATGCCGGTTGGCCCCATGCCGGCGATTGTGCCCAGGGCCGAGGCTGCCGCCGCGCTGAGCCGCAGGATGCGGATGCCGTCAGCCATGCCGTTGTGGAAGAAAAGGAGATCGCAGGCGTCAGATGGAAAGACGGCCAAAGCATCGGGCGAGAAGGAACGAGTCTGGCGAAGATCCCACGAGAAGTGGCCGACGCTGGCGTTCGGCGTCAAGCGGAGCTTTCGACCGAGGTCGAACGCCTGTGCCGCCTGTTGGCTCGGGAGGTTGGGTTCACCGTACGACCTCGTCGCCCCGAGCAAGCATCGGCAGCGGTGCCGCTCGAAACGCGCCATATCCGCCAACAACTCCCCGTACTCGAGCTCCTCCACGAGGTTGGCTGTGCGATCGACGACGAAGTCGACGAAGGCGGCCAGCTCAACGCCGGGCCGGTCGTCCGGGGCCGATGAGTCCATGAAGTCGTTCAGGATCTCCTCGCCGAGGTCCTCCAGCAACTCGAGCGTCCGTTGTGCGCCCCACCTCAGGCTTCGCTCGCGTTTGGTGACGAACGACGGCATGAGGAGGGCAAGATCGCCGGCCATCCCGGCGAGGTGTTCGGCATCGTCCTTGGCGAGGCCACGTGCAGCGGCCCAACCGCCCGGGTCGGCCGTGAAGGACTCGCACGTGGAGCGGCTCGTGATGACCAGGGCCATGGCGGACTCGACGTCAGTTCGCACGGCCGACCGCACTCGAGGTGGGAGCCAGGGTGTTCTGCGTGCCCGTCATTTCACCCCTTTCACAGTTCATCCGCTGGTGGTACTTTACCCAACGAGAGGCCGGTATCAGGAAGCCGTCCTCTGATATTCTGGACTACAGAGCGATCGACTCGTAGCAGCTTGGGGGGGGGCAGACGATGTCAGAGGAAGAACTTGCGCGGGGATTCCTGCACGGTCAGATCAGCCGGAGGACGCTCATCCGAGGGCTCGTGGCCGCCGGGCTGTCGATGGTGGGCGCCAACGCCTTCGCCGACGCTCTCCCCGCACCGGCCGCGGCTGCGGCCGAACCGGACGGCGAGCGCATCGAGCCCGCCGCCGGCATCAAGCCTGCGGTCGAGGGGCTCACGCCGAACGGTGGCAGCCCGAGTGGTGGCAACAAGGTGACGATCACGGGGACGGACCTGACCGGAGCCACTGCAGTCCATTTCGGGACAGCGGCGGCCACCATCGTCAAGCTCGTCTCGGACACCGAAGTCACCGTCAAGGCTCCGGCTGGGACCGGGACCGTGGACGTCACGGTCACCACCCCCGCAGGAACGTCGGCCAAGTCCACTGCTGACCGTTTCATCTACACGCTGAAGCCCATCGTCTCCGGTGTCTCCCCGACGGTCGGACCGGCTGCTGGCGGGACGCAGGTGACGATCACAGGAGCCAACCTCTCGCCGGCCGATGCCGTCCGCTTCGGCGCCGGGTTGGCGCTGATCCAGCAGACGGTCTCCAGCGCCGAGATCATCGTCAAGTCGCCCGCGGGTTCGGCGGGAACGGTGGACGTCACGGTGAAGACTGCCCACGGCACGTCGGCACGGGTCCTCAGTGACAACTTCACCTATGACGCGGCTCCCACCGTGACGTCGCTCTCCCCGCCGACTGGCCCGGCAGCCGGGGGAACGCACGTCACGATCACGGGAACCAATCTCGCCGGCGCCACTGCAGTGCACTTCGGGACCAAGGCGGCGAAGATCAAGAAGATCGTGTCCGCGACCGAAGTGATCGCCGTCGCACCGGCGGGGACCGGGACCGTCGACGTCACGGTGACGACTCTCGGGGGGACGTCGGCAACGAGCAGCGCCGATCAGTACGTTTATGCCCAGCTTCCGACGGTCACGCAGGTCTCGCCCAACAACGGCCTGCCGGGGGGAGGGACGCCCGTCACGGTCACGGGCACGAACTTGACGAACGTGTCCGAAGTCCTCTTCGGCACGGCGGCGGCGACCATCACGTCGACCTCGCCGCCCACGCAAGTCACCGTCTCCTCGCCGGCCGGAACGGGCACAGTCGACGTGACGGTGAAGACGCCGGGCGGCACCTCGGCCAAGTCATCGGCCGACCAGTTCACGTACATGACGCCGCCGACACCGACACCGACGCCGACACCGACACCGACACCAACCTGCTCGAGCTGCGCCAGCTGTGCCAGTTGCGGCGGCTGCGGCGGCTGCGGCGGCTGCGGCGCAATGCCAGGCCGGAAGGGCCTGGCCGGTCGCCGCGTCAGCCCACTTCGAGTGGCGCGGAAACGCTGATCACGCGCTGGCGGCTTGTTGGCTAACGCCCACATGAAGCAGGAGGACGGCGAGGCTCCGATCTCTTCGACGCGTCCCGATGAAGATGTGAGCTCCGGTTCGAGGGACGACGGGCTGAGCACCGCGGTTCCGGCGGAAGCCAAGGAGCTCACGTACGAATGGCGCCGTTGGGCCGCGCTCTCGATGTTGCGCGGGATGTCCGTCGTGCAGGCCGTGGCCGTGATGGTGAGGCAGGGGATTCCCGAGGACGAGGCGGCTGCTGCCTGCGCCCTGCTGTTCTCCGACCCGACGTTCGAAGCGGGCAAGTCGGTGATGCAGCACTTGCGCAAGCTCGAGTCCGTCCTCGACATGCGCCAGCAGATGCAGGATCTGTCGCCACCCGCGCGGGAGATCGACCGCCGGTCAGGGCTGAGTCGCCAAGCATTCCTTCACGAGTACTACGCCCCGAACCGCCCGGTGATCCTCGAGGACGTCTGCGACCAGTGGCCGGCCCTCTCGTTGTGGACGCCCGACTACCTCGCCGAGACACTCGGCGGGGCCGAGGTCGAGGTCATGGCGGATCGCGACGCCGATGCCGCCTACGAAGAGAACGCCCACGTCCACCGAACGCGCATGCCCTTCGACGAATACGTCGCCAAGGTGACCGCGACCGAGTGGAGCAACGACCTCTACCTCGTGGCGAACAACAAACTGCTGGAGTCGGCGGTGGCGGCACCGCTGTGGCGCGACTTCACCCTCGACGCCCGCTACCTCGCCGCCAAGAAGGCGAAGAAGGTCACTTTCTTGTGGTTCGGCCCGGGCGGTACCGTGACGCCGTTGCACCACGACTTGATGAACATCATGTTCCACCAGGTCTGTGGTTGGAAGAGGTTCATCCTCATCTCCCCCCTCGAGACCCATTGCCTGTCCAACCGTGTCGGCGTCTACAGCGACGTCAATCCGCTCGTTCCTGACTTCCAGCGTTTCCCACGCTTTGCGAAGACCCATCCCTACCAGTTCACCGTCGGTCCGGGAGAAGCCCTGTTCGTTCCGGCAGGCTGGTGGCATCACGTTCAGGCGCTCGAGCTCAGCGTCAGCGTGTCGTCGACGAGCTTCGTGTTCCCGAACAAGGTCAAGTGGGACAACCCGACTCGGACCCCGTGAGCCGTGTCGCCGTTGCGTAGCAGGGCGACGTCCTCGTGCGTCATCGCCTGCACACCGCGATCAGGCAGCTGGCTCCTGTCCGAAGCGCTCCACAACACGGGCCTGCTGGGGCAGCCCGAGGAGTACTTCCGGCCGGACCACATCCACCTCTGGGCGCGCCGGTGGGGCCTCAGGCGGGGCGGCTCGTACGACCGGTTCGTGGCTGCGGCAGTGGCGTTCGGCACGACCGACAACGGCATCTTCAGTGTGAAGCTCCACCGCTACCAGTTCGTGTGGCTGCTGGAACGCCTTCGCGAGCTGCCGTGGATCTCAGCCGACTCCGCTGAGGCTGAAGTTCTGGCATCGGCGATTCCGCGACCTCGCTATGTCTTCCTTACCCGACGCTCCAAGGCTCGCCAAGCCGTCTCGTACTTCCTGGCCGCCCGGAGCCAGGCGTGGTTCCAGTTGGGGGACGGTGCCGAGCCAGAGCCAGCCGCCGGTACGCCACGGGAGGATCTCGGCCCTGACGGCGACGGCCCGGGCAGCGAGCTCGCCGACCTGCAAACAGTCCGTTGGCTGGAACAGGCGCTGGTCGATCAGGAAGCGGCCTGGCGCGACTCTTTCCTTCGAAGCGATCTGGAGTTGCTCGAGGTCGGCTACGAGGACTTCGCCGATCACTACGAGGACACCGTCTTCGACGTGCTCGACTTCATGGATGTCGTGCCTCCGCCGGGTTTCCGAGTCCACGAACCCCAGCTACGACGGCAGGCGAACGAGCGCACGGAGGCGTTGCTCGCCCGGTATCTGACGGTCTGGTCGGACATCGAGCCGATACCAGCTGCGGCGGTTTGGTCCAAAGCAGATCGGCGCTACGTGGTGCCGGGAATGCCAGGCACGACTCAGGGGTCCTGAGCTAGACCGCACCGCCCCGGCGGCTCTCCCGGACGACGCCGAGAACCGCCGCGCCGGCAAGCACAAAGCCGACGCTCGCCGTCCAGAACCCGATCACCAGGGAAAGGGCGATGGAGGCTGCGCCCACGCCGAGGACGAACGGCCAGATGCTCGAAGACGGGAACGTCGCCACCACGCCGGCGCCGTCGGCGCGCTCGGCGTTGGGGTTGTCCTCGGGCCGTGGCTTCATGCGCCGCGACCACCAGAAATAGTACGAGCCAGGGCACAAACCGAGCAGCATCGTCCCCAGCAGCATCAGCGTCCCGCTGGTCTCGTAGCTGAGGAACCAGTAGAGGGCGCAGACGATGCCGAAGAACACCCCGATGGCCAGCAGCACGTACGCCTCGACCTTCATCGGTCGGTCCCCCCGGTCTCGTCGCCCGAACCGCCGGGCCCAGGCTGGATGATGCGGACGCTCGACGACCCGACGAGCGCCGGCGCCCGCTCCGGCGCATGGCCGTTGCCCTGGTGCAGCTTCGTGTGGTCAGGGTGGTTGTAGTCCCACAGAGGCCGCTCGGAGCGGATCGGCGGGATCCAGAAGAAGTTGTGGTGCGGCGGCGGCGAGGACGTCGCCCACTCGAGCGTCTGGGCGTCCCACGGGTTGTCACCCGAGGCGACGGGCTTGAACCAGGACACGAGCAGGTTGACCATCGTCAGCGCCACGGAAAGGAACAGCAGGTAGGCGCCGGCCGTCGAAAGCCGGTTCAGCGTCAGCCAACCCGTGGCGGCGCTGTACTCGGCGATACGGCGCGGCATGCCGTGCAGGCCCAGGAGGTACTGCGGCAGGAACGTCACCCAGAAGCCGACGAACATGAACCAGAAGCTCGCCTTCCCGAGGGCTTCCCTGGTCATCCTGCCGGTGAACTTGGGGTACCAGTAGTAGAGGCCGGCGAACCCACCGAACACGGCGCTACCGAAGAGCACCTCGTGGAAGTGGGCGACGACGAAGTAGGTGTCGTGGACGGCGAAGTCGAGCGGCGGCGAGGCCAGCAGGATGCCGGTCACACCTCCGAACAGGAACACGATCAAGAAACCCACCGCGTACAGCATCGGCGTCTCGAACGTGATCGACCCTCGCCACATGGTCCCGATCCAGTTGAAGAACTTGACGCCCGTCGGGACGGCGATCAGGTACGTCATGAGGCTGAAGAACGGCAGCAACGCCGTGCCCGTTGTGAACATATGGTGGGCCCACACGCTCGTGGACAGCGCCGCGATCGAGATCGTGGCGAAGACCATCCCTCGATAACCGAACACCGGCTTTCGTGAGAACGTGGCCAGGACGTCCGTCACGATGCCGAAGTAGGGCAAGGCGAGTATGTACACCTCCGGATGGCCGAAGAACCAGAAGAGGTTCTGCCACAGGACCGGGACTCCTCCCCCGGAGACGGTATAGATGTGGCTCCCGATGTGCCGGTCGCACCACAGCATCACGATGGCTGCGGTGAGGACGGGGAAGGCGATCAGGATCAAGATGCCGGTGACCAGCATGTTCCAAGTGAAGATCGGCAGCCGGAACATCGTGAGACCCGGGGCCCGCAGGTAGAAGACGGTGGCGGCGATGTTCACCCCGGTGAAGATCGCCGAGAAACCGGTCAGGGCCACCGCCACGATCCACATGTCCGGACCTGCGCCTGGGGTGTTCACGGCGTTGGACAGCGGTGCGTAGGCGACCCAGCCGAAGTCGGCGGCCCCACCCACGGTGAGGAAGCCGCCGATCATGATCAAGCCACCGCCCAAATACAGCCAGTAGCTGAGGGCGTTCAGCCGGGGGAACGCCATGTCAGGGGCGCCGCACTGGAGCGGGACGATGAAGTTGGCGAGGCCACCGAAGGCGAACGGACCGGCGAACAAGTACAGCATCAAGCTGCCGTGCATCGTGAACAGCTCGTTGTACAGGTGCTGGTTCACGAGCGTGGCGTCCGGCGATGCGAGCTGTGTCCGGATCACCATCGCCATCAGCCCTGCCAAGCAGAAGAAGACGAGCGACGTGATCGTGTAGCTCTTGCCGATCACTTTGTGGTCGGTCGAGGTGATCCACTTAAGGACTCCCGACGGACCGTGCTCCTCCTCGTGATGCTCGGTGAGCAGGAGGGCACGGTCGGCCGCGAGGGTCATGACGATCCTCCCGTTTGAGGTATCTGCTGTTGCTGGGCGTGTTGGGCGTACCAGGCCTTGAACTGGCTCGGGGTATCAACCCGCACGCTGAACAGCATCTCCGAGTGGTACAGCCCGCAGTACTGGGTGCACTGCCCGTCATAGACGCCGAGGTTGGTCGGGTAGAACTCGAACGAGTTCGTGACCCCTGGTTGCGCGTACCGGCTGAAGTTGAAGGCGTGGACGTAGAAGCCGTGGATCACGTCGACCGAGCGGAGGAAGATCCGGACCGTCTCGCCCTGCGGGAGGACCAGCTGCGGGTACAGCGGCGAGGTGTAGCTCTCCGGCAGGCTGGAGGGGGCAGCGTGCGGGGCCGTCTGGACCGTCACGCAGTCAGTCGGTTGCTGCTGGCAGTTCACACTCGGGTCCGGACCGGGCTTGGAGTACTGGAAGATCCAGCCCCACTGGTAGGCGGTCACGTTCACGATTACTGCTGGTGGCTTCAAGACGTTGTCGATCCTGTTCTCGACGACCACGGTGAAGCCGAAGATGACGCCGACCATGAGCAACGGGATGATCGTGTAGGTCAGCTCGAGCCCGATGTGCTCGTGGAACTGCTTCGGCAGCTCGTCGCCCTTGCGCCGGTAACGGAAGATCGACCAGAAGATCAGGATCCACACGAAAACCGCCACCGAGATGCCGGCCACCATCATCCAGAACCAGAAGCTGAACTCCAAATGGGACTGGCTCGTGGCGCCCTTCGTCTCACCGAATTTCTCGTTGCACCCGGCGAGCACGAGGCCGGCGGCAGCGAGAAAGCCGAACGGCACGAGCCGACGCGTGCGCGCGAGAAGGCGCGCGAGAAGACCCGGGGAACGATGCACGGCGCGACATTAGTCACGGGTGCGCGAAGCGGGCCAGATCTGCTGGTGCGTCGCGGTCCCGAGCGTGTTGCGAAGGGTCGTTCGGCCCTGGCCGGCCCAAGCCCGCGGGCGCAGAGTGGCTGTGTATGCGGCTGGGATTGCCCGGGCCGCGGTGGAGGTGAAGCAATGAAACGATGGATAATACCTGTGCTCGCGGCAGCCGTGGTCGCCGTGATGGTCCCAGTAGTCGCCCTCGCCGCAAGCTCCGGGACTACGAGTTCCCAGGTCAACCGGCAGCTCGGGGTCTGGCGGAACAGCCCGATCTCCACGACGAGCACATCGTTCCAGGCGCTGTCCGGACTCGGGGCGAAGATCTGCTCCACCGGCGAGGTGAGCGTCACGGTGAGTCTCGACGGCACCGGCGCACCAATGGGCCTACGCGTCCTCGTCAACTACGGCGCCACCATGGAGCCCGGCGCGATCCGGTTCGCGCCGCAGGGAGCAGCCGACACGACGTCGTTCACGTTTGTCCAGAACACCCAACCGTTCGAAGCGAACGACAATCACTACTTCGATCTGGAGTGGCGGTCGCCGTTCGGAGGGAAGACGACACTGTTGGAGGCGACGATGAACCTCGTCTACCAACAGGGAACCCACGCCTGTTAGGAGCCGGTTAGGAGCCGGTTAGGAGCCGGTTAGGAGCCGGCTAGGAGCCGGCTAGGAGCCGGTTAGGAGCCGGTTAGGAGCCGGCGCTCTCCGGGTTTGCCAACTTCGCGGACTCGCGGGCCGCCCAGCTGAAAATGCCCTTGGCCATAGTGGAGGTTTCTGCCGCCACGCGGGCCTCGAACACCTCAGCCCGGACCCGGTGCACCGCCCGGTCAGCCGGGTTGGCGAGCGCCGCCAGCTCCGCCAGGTGACCCGCCAGGCGAAGGTCGCCGGCGGCAAGGAGCGCCTCGGCCCGATCAGCCAGGCGTGACGCCCCGCCGGCCAGGTCGGCGAGCTCGGCTGCGAGCTGGTGCTCCGGTGACGGCTTCAGCGACGCCGGGTCGCCCTCGTACCACCCGCCGTACTGGCGCCAGAGGTTGCGGACGATGAACTCGGGGTCGTCGTACACGGGCCGCAGGTAGGGCAGCTCGAGTAGAGCGGCGGGCATCTCGATCGAGTGGATGATCTCGTTCAGCCTCGCTCCGGCGTTCATCAAGTCCAGGGTTTGCGACACGATGGACTCGAGGAGCTCGGCGGTCGAGGTCAGGGCCTCGCGTACCCGCTCGGCCCCGGCCACCGGGTACCCGTGCCCGGGGAGCAGCATCTCCGCTCCGAGGCTGACCATCTCGCGAAGCGCCGCTGCCCACTCGAGCGGGTAGCGCTGGACTTTCTGGGGGTTGCCGGCATTCGGGGATGCCCAGATAAAGAGGTCACCGGTGCACAGGACGTGGCGGTCGGGGACGTAGGTCCAGGTGTGGTCGTCGGTTTCGCCTCGGGCGTGGTGGAGCTCGAACCGCGTGCCACCGACGTCCAGTGCCAGCTCGTTGCTGTAGGTGCGGTCCGGATACCGGTACTCGGTGGGCCACGTCAGGCCGGGGATGCCGAACTGCCGCTGGTTGATGATGGCGTTGTAGCCGGCAGTCATCACGTAGCGGTCGAAGCGGGCCGGCATCGCCTCATGAGCCACGACGGTGGGCTGCGACCAACCCTGCGACCGCGACTCGGACTCGAACACGCCCACGCCGAACACGTGGTCGATGTGCCCGTGGGAGAAGATCGCCGTGTTGAGGCGGGAACGCTGGCCCCGGTCCGCTCGAGCCGGCGTCCAGTCACGGATCTGCTCGTGGATCTGCTGGGCAGCCAGTGAGTGACCGGTGTCGACGAGCACCAGCCCGTCCTCGGTGGAGAACGCAGTCACCCGAGCGAAGGAGGCCACATAGGCGACGCCGTCGCCGACCTCGGTCAGGCTCCCGGCGCCCCCAAGCGGGTGGTGGTCGGTGATATCGGCCTCGCCACGCCAAAGCCGATCAGCGAGCGCGAGGATATCGTCCATGAGACTGACAATATCTCCGGGGGCGAGGCGATGCTGGGGGCATCGGGTGGGGAGGTGCGAGCCGGTGCCTCGCACCTGATCGGGGGCCGCGCAGGCTGCTGACGCCGCGCGCACCCAATCACTGCCGCCGGGCTGCCCCGTCGGGGCGGCCGTCTACGTGAGTGGATCAGTTGGTGCTGGCATCCTTGTGAACCTCGGGCGTGGCGGTCGGTCCGTTCACTGTGGCCGATGGTCCGCCAAGGCTTGCCGGGTTCTCGGGGTCGCCCTCGGACAGGCCCTTCTTGAACTCATGCGACGCGCTCCCCAGGCCGCGGGCGAGCTTTGGCAGCTTCGCCCCACCGAAGAGCAGAACGACGACCACGCAGACGATGACGATGATGCCGTCAGCCCCAAATAAATCAGCAAGCACCTTTAGGCCCCCTTTCCTGAGGACTACTCCAGACTAGACGCGACTTGCCGGTCCGACGACCGGGCCACCGGCGAAGTCGCCGAGACTCCACCCGATCTACGGATCTGCTCCACCGACAGGATTACACGGGCTTGCCGGTGCCGCAATGGGTACGTGCGACTCGGCGCTGGTCGGGCTGGGGCGCCGGCGCCCGCCGGCCAGCTCGGCACCGTATGCGGTTACCCCCTGCCCCGCTGGCGGCTCAGGCGCCTTTCCAGACCGGCGGGCGTTTCTCGGCGAAGGCGGTGGCGCCTTCCATCGCATCGGCGCTGGTGAAGACGGGTCCTATCAATGTCGTGTTCATCTCCCAGCACTCATCCTCGGACAGCCCCACCGACCGCTGCATGATCTCCTTCGACGTCCGCACGGCCAGGGGGGCGTTGGCGCAGATCTTTTCCGCCAGGGCCAGCGCCTCCGCCACGACCTGGTCGGCGGGTACCACCCGGTTGACAAAACCGAGCTCGGCTGCACGCTGGGCAGAGATCGTGTCACCGGTGAGCGCCAGCTCGAGGGCGATCGAGTACGGGATGCGCCGGTGCAGGCGGAGCAGCCCCCCGCCGGCGGCGACCAGGCCCCGCTTCACCTCCGGGATGCCGAAGGCAGCGTGCTCGGCGGCGACGACGAGGTCGCACGACAGGACGATCTCGCAGCCACCTGCGAGGGCGACGCCGTTGACGGCGGCGATGATGGGTTTCGAGAACCTCCGGCGGGCGATGTTCGCAAAGCCATGCTCCACCGACATGATGTCCCCCGCCTGGCCGGACACGAATGCCTTCAAGTCCATGCCGGCGCTGAACGCCTTGTCGCCGGTGCCGGTGAGCACCACGACCCACACGTCGTCGTCCGAGGCGAGCTCCTCGAGCGCAAGCCCGAGGGCGATGCTCGTAGGCCCGTCGATGGCGTTGCGTGCAGCCGGCCGGTTGAGCCGGAGCAGCTCTACTCTCCCGTGCCGCTCGCGGACGAGTGGCTCCTCGCTGGCGGCAGTTGGGTTGGTGTCGGACATGTGGTTGCTCCTTCGGTGGGGGGGCCTGCGTGTATTGAATCAGGACAAGTCGACGACGCGGTAACGAGGTGCGGCCTGGCCTCCCGCCGAGGCTTCGACATGGACCCGGGCACCGACGAGAAACGTCCCGGCGACCGCCTCGACCTCGCCATCGTCGGCGGAAGCTGCTACTCGCCGCCCGTCGTCGAGCGTGGCGATGAGCGGAGCGGCGACCGGGTGACCCGCGCGGTCGTACATGATGGTGGAAGCGTCGACCGTCGCCAGCGAGCTGACGGCATCGGCAGCCTCGACTCGCGGTAGCGCCGACGCGTTGATCTGCTGCTGGGCACTGGCGGTGTCCGCCGCCGAGAAACCCCCCACCCTCGGAGACGCCCCATACACACCCACGGCGTGTTTGGTGAGGTACCAGCCCACAGCGGTGACAAGACCGACCGCATCCGGGTCACCCGCTGATCGGAACCGGTCGAAGAGCGTGGCGATCGCGTGCGTCGTGTAGTTGTTGCCGGGACCGCCGAAATAAGGCAGCCCTCCCGTGACCGTCAGCCTGCTGATCCCGTCGGGCTGATCGACGTCGACCGGGAGCCCGAGGCCGGCAGCAGCGATCTGCACGGCAGACGGGAAACACGAGTACAGGTCGAAGGCCGAGACGTCATCCACGCCGCTGCCAGCTGCGTTGAGCGCAGCCGCGCCGGCCGCCTCGACTCCGGCCGAGCGCCACAGCTCCGGCCGGGCCGTGGGATACCAAACGTCGTTGGCCGACGCCCCCGACCAAACGAAGAGGGCGCCGTCATCCAGGCCGAGCGCCGTTGCCACCGACAGCGAGGTGACGACGAGCGACGCCGCCTGAGCGCCGCCGAGGAACGCCACCACTCGCTTCACGTACGGCTCGGCCACGAGCCGGTTGGACGGGCTCACCGTCGCCAGGTCCTCAGGCGTCCGGGCCTCGTGGAACCAAGCGTGCGGATGGCGAGCGGCGACCTCGGTGAACGGCGCCATCAGCCGGCCGATGAACTGCCGCTGCTCGGCTGGGTTGCGACCGGCCCGCGCAGCCAAAGCGCTCTCGAACAGGGGGTACACGTGCACGGGGATGACAAGACCCGCCATCCGCTCCTCGCCGGACAGATCCTGCGGGTCGGCGCCGATGACGGGGTCCGGGGGCGGCGTCTCGGGAGTCGGCGGCGGCGCGGTGGACTTTGTCGAGGTCCGGGCGGCCGATAGCCCGGCGACAGGCGGCGCTGCCGGCCTGGCTCCCTTGAGCCGACCTGAACGGACCGCCTCTGCGCCGACGATGAGGGTGGCGGTGAGCTCGCCGCGAGCGATCTCGCTCGCCGCCAGTTCGACCATCGCCTGCGGTGTGTTGCCGCCGACGTTCGTCGTCTCGCACGCCACCGAACCCAACCCGAGCGCGTGAGCGAGCCAGGCCGCCGGAGCCCGGCCGGCACGGTGGGACAGGATGTTGACCACCGTGACCCGCTCGATCGCCGCAGCGAGCCCAGGCGCTGCGTCAAGGGCTTGCCGTGCAGCGATCTCGGCAAGCTCGAGGGGACCGAGTGTCAGATCCCGGCTCTCGGTCTGGCCCGCCGCCACGATGACGGGGGTCCGATCAGGATCCAGGCTCACGCTCGTGTTTCCTCACGTCCTCCGTCGCGGGGTCGCAGCCCGTTCAGCAACAGCTCGACCACGAACTCGGCGGCTTCGTCGGGACCCAGCCCGTCGTCGGTCGTGAGCCGGCGATGAGCCAGTTGCCCGGCAAGCGCGGTGATCGCGAACGCCATCATGTTCGGTGGGCCCTCGACCAGTGCGCCTTGGCGCTGCGCAAGCACGACCAACCGCTCGGCGTCGTCGACAAACGATGCGTGGATGGCATACAGGTGCTGCTCAAATGCAGCGCCCAGAGCGAATGCGTCCCGGAAGAGCAGCTTCACCAGCGCCCGGTCGGCCCCGTAGAACTCGAGCGTCGCCCGCACCGCCGCCTTGAGCGGCGCGGCCGGGCCCTCGCCGGCGGGGACGAGCCGCTCGGCGTCGTTGATGTGGGCACGCAATGCCGCCGCCTCGGCCGACATGAGCTCGTGGAAGAGCACTTCCTTCGACTCGTAGTACCAGTAGATCGAGCCGTACGACAGGCCTGCCTGCCTGGCGATGTCTGCGATCGTCGTGGCGTGGTAGCCCTGCTCCGCGAAGACCTGCTTGGCTGCCGAGAGGATGTCGGTCCGTCGGGACGCCTTGTCGGCGTCGCTCACCGCACGCCGGAGCGGCCGGCCGGCGGTGCTGGCGGCGGAACGGCCGTCGGTGCTGGCGCCGCGGGAGCCGGCCGGGCTCAGCTCGGTCGGGCTCAACTCCGCCGGGCTTTCGACCAGGCGACTCCCTTGTCGGCCTCGATGTCCCGCGGTAGGCCGAGGATGCGCTCGGCGATCTGGTTGCGGAGCACCTCGGAGGTCCCGCCCTCGATCGTGTTCGCTCTCGCCCGGAGAAACGCCGTTGCCTTCGCCCCGCCGTCGCCGCCACCGTTCGCGCCCGCACCAACTGCCTCCCAGGCGATCGAGCCCATCCCGCCGGCATCCATCGCAACGTTCGACCGGTACTGATTGAATTCAGCGTTGAACACCTTCGACACGCCGCCTTCAGGCCCGGGCGTCTGTCCCGCCAGGCGGGCCGAGTTTGCCCGGAACGCCGTGATCTCCTTCAGTTCCTGGGCGATGTAGATCCGGGCGAGCTCCTGGCGCACGATCGGATCCGTCCGGTCCATCACTCCCGAGAGCAGGTGCTCCCAAGGGTCGCGGCGGATGCCGCCCATGATCGAGGCGGCGTCGATCGAGAGGCCCGACAGGGTCATCCGCTCGTTCATGAGCGTCGTCCTGGCGTACCTCCAACCCTCGCCGGCGTCCCCGACGCGGTTGGCATCGGGCACCCGGACGTCGGTGAAGAACACTTCGTTGAAGTCAGCCGATCCGGTGATCTGGCGGAGCGGGCGGACTTCCACACCCGGTGAGCTCATGTCCACAATGAGATAGGTGAGGCCTTCGTGCTTGGGCACCTCAGGGTCGGAGCGAGCGAGCAGCATCCCGAACTTGGACAGCGAGGCGATGCTCGTCCAGACCTTCTGGCCGTTGACCACCCATTCGTCGCCATCGCGCACCGCCCGGGTGCCGAGTGACGCGAGATCGGAGCCAGAACCCGGCTCGGAGAACAGCTGGCACCAGATCTCCTCGCCGGAGAGGATCTTCGGCAGGTAGCGCAGCTTTTGCTCCTCGCTCCCGTGGGCGATGATCGTCGGTCCGGCTAGGCCGACACCGAGGAGGTTGACGCCGAACGTCGGCAGCCGGTGGCTCGCCAGTTCCTCCCGCACGATCTGCTGCATCCACGCCTCGCCCGACAGCCCGCCGTACTCCTTCGGCCACATCGGGGCGGCATAGCCGGCACGACCGATGGTCCCCATCCAGGAGAGGAAGTCGAAGCCCTTTCGAGCCTCGGCGAACGCAGCGTCGTCCTCGCGCTCGAGCGCGTCGACCCACCCGTCAGGCAGCCCTTCGGCGAGCCAGCCCTTGAACTCCGCTCGAAACGCCGCCCGCTCCGGCGTGTCCTCCACCTTCCAGCGCATGTCCGCTCCTATCGACTGATGCGTCAGTCAGGCTAGTTGGACGTCGCCGGCTCCGTCAGCGGCGCCGGCCGCCCGATTCGAGCCAGGATCGCCTCTGCCTCGGCGACAAAGCGCCTCACCAACGCCCCCGCCGGCACGACCTCGTCGATCGCCCCGGTGCCCTGGCCGGCGGGGTAGCACTCCCGGTGAGGGTCGATCACCGATTCGCCCAGGTGATCGGCTTGACCGCCGAGATGAAGCGCCCCGTCGTTGATGGAGCGCCCGAGTTGCGCTGGGAACGGTTGCAACTCCACAGGGTGCGCCTCGAAGTAGGCGGTGTAGTCGTTGCGCAGCACCCGCATCGTCTTGCCCGAGTACGCCCTGGACACGACGGTCGAGTCCTCACGGGCGGCGACGAGTGCTTCCTTGTAGCCGTTGACCGCCCTCGCCTCGGGCGTGGCGATGAAACGAGTCCCGACCCACACCCCGTCGGCACCGAGGGCGAGTGCCGCCGCCAGCCCCCGGCCGTCGAAGATCCCGCCGGCGGCGACGACCGGGATCCGGTCCCCGACGGCGTCGACGATCTGCGGCACGAGCGGCATCGTCGCCACCGTCCCAGTGTGGCCACCGGCTTCGGTGCCCTGGGCCACGACCAAGTCGCAACCCGCCTCGAGAGCGCGCCGGGCGTGCTCGACCTTGCCGCACATGTTCACCACGATCACGCCGGCGTCATGGCACAGGGCGATGACGGCGGAGGGGACGCCGAGCCCGGCCACGAACACCTTGGCGCCCTCGTCGATGAGCATCTGCACCTGCGCCTCGAGGTCCCCCGGCATCGCCGTGAGCAGGTCGACGCCGAACGCCTTGTCCGTAAGGCGCTTCACCTCGCGCATCTCGGCGACCATGCCGTCGGGCCCCATCGTCGAGGCGCCCAAGCACGCGAAACCCCCAGCCTCCGACACCGCCGCCACGAGCGGGGCGTACGACACTCCGCCCATCCCGGCGAGCATCACAGGGTGCTCAATTCCCAGCAGTTCGGTCAGGCGAGTCTGCATGTCGGGCGGCTTTCTCTCGGTGGCGGAGTTTGTTGACTGACGTGTCAGTCTAGGTGAGGGTCGACGGTGGCTTCTTTCCCGAGATCTCCGGCCCAGTCGAACGATCGCCTCCTCCCGGCCAGCCTTACGCCGCCCGGGCGGTGCTCCGCGAAAGTGTCGCCGGGGAGCACTCAGGCGGCGCGGGTTCCCCCACCTTTTCTCGCCATGGAGGCTCTAAGGTGAGCAATGGTCCTATCGGGCTGCCGCACCGTGCGCGAAGTGCGCAGCCACTGGCAGTGCTCGATCCAGGAGGGGCCCAGCGGTGCGCCCCCTTCAAAGGAGCCGGAGTGACAAGAGTGACCAGAGGTGGGCGTCAGCGCAACGACGAGCCGGGTGAGGTGGGTGCCGATCCCGGGGCGTTGGGCGAGGCAGAGCCGGCGAGCGCCGCGACAGCGGCGGCAGCGGCGATAACAACAACCGCCGACGGCTCAGGCAACGCCGACGAGTACCGGGGTTACGACCGGGCGCAGCTGCTCGAGGACTACCGGCTGGCGTGCACCTCGAGGGTGCTCGACGACCGCGAGATCATGCTGCAAAAACAGTCCCGCGTCTTCTTCCAGATCTCCGGTGCCGGCCACGAGGTCCTGCTGCTCGGCCTCGCCAGGTCGCTCAGGCCTTCGTACGACTGGTTCTTCCCGTACTACCGCGATCAGGCGCTCTGCCTCGCTCTCGGCGTCACACCGCTGGAGATCCTGCTGCAGGCCGTCGGGTCGTTGGAGGACCCCAGCTCAGGCGGGCGCCAGATGCCCTCGCACTGGGGCTCCAAGCGACTCAACATCGTGTCGCAGACCAGCCCGACCGGGAGCCAGTGCATTCCGGCGGTGGGCTGTGCGGAGGCGGCCCGCTACATCGCGCCGAGGCACCTCGATGGCTGCAAGGCATACGGCGACGAAGTCACTTACGTCTCGCTCGGCGAAGGGGCGACCTCCGAGGGCGAGTTCTGGGAGAGCCTGAACACGGCATGCCGCCTGCACCTGCCGGTGCTCTACCTCGTGGCCGACAACGGCTACGCCATCTCCGTGCGGGCGTCGGACCAGGCGCCGGCGCCGATCTCGGAGTTGGTGAGCGGGTTTCGGGGGTTGGCGATCACAAAGGTCGACGGCACTGACTACTTCGCCAGCCGTCAGAAGGGCGCCGACGCCATCGCGCGGGTGCGTGCCGGCGAAGGCCCCGGCCTCATCCACGCCACGGTGACGAGGCCGTACTCGCACTCGTCCCAGGACACCCAAGCCAAGTACCGCTCGGCCGAGGAGCTGGAGGTCGAGGCGCACCACGACCCGATCCTGCGTTTCGAGCACCAGCTCATCCGAGGTGGCGTGTTGACCCACGAAGAGGCCGAGCAGATCCGGGAGGAAGCCCGCTTGCATGTCGCCGAGATGTCCCGCAAGGCGCTCACCTGCCAGCGACCGGACCCGGCGACCGTCACCCACAACGTGCTGGCGATCCCGGACATCCCGCTGCCGAGCCCGGAGGCCGCTGCCCCCGCCACGACTGAAGCCCACCGCAGCGACCCGCTGAGCGAGCTGGCCAGCCGCGGCGAGCCGGTCGGTATGGGTGACGCCATCCGCCTCACGCTGCTCGAGCTCATGACCGCCGACCAGCGGATCCGGGTCTTCGGCGAAGACGTGGCCGACGCCCCCGAGGACGTCGTCGAGCTCGTCGAGGGCAAGGGGGGCGTGTTCGGGACGACGCACGGCCTGCAGAAGACCCATGGGATCGCGCGCTGCTACAACACCCCGCTCGCCGAGGCGAACATCGTGGGCCGCGGGATCGGCCAGGCGCTGCGGGGCCTCCGGCCGTGCGCGGAGATCCAGTTCTTCGACTACATCTGGCCGGCCATGCACCAGATCCGGGCCGAGGCGGCCACCGCCCGCTGGCGCTCGCAGGGCCAGTTCACGGTGCCGCTCGTGATCCGTTGCGCCATCGGTGGCTACATCGCCGGCGGGGCGCTGTGGCACTCGCAGTCCGGCGAATCGATCTTCACCCACATCCCGGGCATCATCGTCATCTTCCCCTCGAGGGCGCGCGATGCCGTGGGACTGCTGCGGGCGGCGTTCCGGTGCGAGGACCCGGTCCTGTTTCTCGAGCACAAGCACCTCCTGCGGCAGAAGTACGCCATGGATCCGTTTCCTCAGCCTGGCTACGTGCTGCCGCTCGGCAAGGCGGCGACCGTGCGGGAAGGCCGCGACCTCTCGATCGTCACCTGGGGCGCCACCGTGCAGAAGTCACTCGTCGCCGCCGAGAAGATGGCCACCGACGGGGTGTCCGTGGAGGTCATCGACCTGCGCACGCTCATCCCTTGGGACACCGAAGCGGTCGCCGAGACGATCGCCCGCACGTCGAAACTGCTCGTCGTCCACGAGGACGTGCTCACTTCCGGCTTCGGTGCCGAGGTGGCGGCCTGGGCCGGCGAGCACTGTTACTCCGACCTCGACGGCCCGATACGCCGGGTCGGGGCGACCGACACGTTCGTCGCCTACGAGCCGACACTCGAGAAGGCGATCCTCCCCCAGACCGACGACATCGAGCAGGCGGCCCGGGAGCTCGCCGCCCTGTAACGGCAGCGCGGGTGAGCTACGCCATCGGTAACAAGGCGGTGAGCTAGCCGCCCTCGGAGGCCGGCGGCGCGAAACCTTGCCGAATTGTGTTCTCCGTCACCACACGGGGCTCGACGAATTGGTAGAGGTAGTCGGGACCGCCGGCTTTCTGGCCGAAGCCCGACATGGCGTGCCCACCGAATGGCTGCCGCCCGACGACCGCGCCGGTGATCCCCCGGTTGATGTAGATGTTCCCGGCCTCGAGCGCCTCGGCCGCCCGGGCGATGTGCGAGGGGCTCCGTGAGATCACACCGGCCGTGAGCGAGTACTGGCTCCAGTTGGCGATCTCGATGGCGTGCTCGAAGTCCTTGGCTCGCAGCACCGCCACCACGGGGCCGAAGATCTCCTCGTACGCCAGCGGTGAGTCCGGCTCCACGCCGTCGACGATGGTCGGCCCGACGAAGTAGCCCTTATCGGGCAGATCCTCCCGCTGCAGCACGACCCGGCCGAAGTCGGCGGCGCGCTCTTGCCAGTCGCGGATGCGTTTGAGGGCGTCCTCGTCGATCACGGGCCCCATCTCGGTGCCCATCTCCTCGGGCAGCCCGATGCGCAGCGCCCGGGTGGACTCGACGAACCGCTCGAGAAACCCACCCCCCACCGCCCCCACCACCACGATCCTCGAGGCCGCCGAGCACTTCTGCCCCGAATAGCCGAAGGCCGATCGCACGGCAGCCGGCACGGCCACATCCAGATCCGCGTCGCTGTCGATGATGATGGCGTTCTTGCCGCCCATCTCGGCGAACACCCGCCGCACCTCGCGCTGGCCCGGCACGGTGCGGGCGCCGCCTTCGTTCAGGCGCAGGCCCACCGCCTTCGACCCGGTGAAGGAGATCGCCGCCACCTTGGGGTGGGTGATCAGAGTGTCGCCGATCTCCTCGCCGACGCCGGGGACGAACGACAGCACCCCCGCCGGCAGGCCTGCGTGCTCGAAAGCATCGACGAGGACGCGGGCAATGGCCGGCGTCTGCTTAGCCGGCTTGAAGACCACCGAGTTGCCGGTGACGAGCGCTGCCGACACCATCCCCGTCGGGATGGCGAGGGGGAAGTTCCACGGAGCGATCACGGCGGTGACGCCCCGGCCCCGGTAGGTCAGCCGGTTCAGCTCGCCCGGAGGGGACTGCACGTGGCCACCTCTGGCCAGGCGTAGGGACTCCCGCCCGTAGTACTCGAGGAAGTCGATCGCCTCGCAGACGTCCCCGTCCGCCTCGTCCCAGCCCTTGCCGGCCTCGAAGACCTCCAGGGCGGTGATGTCGAACCGGCGTTGCCGCATCCACTGCGCCGCTCGGAACAGGACCGCTGCCCGCTCCTCGGTCGGTCGCCGTCTCCAACCCTCGAACGCGCTGGCGCACGCCTCGATCGCGGCGGTCGCCTCGGCGGCGTCGCAACAGGCGGACGTCGCCACAACCTGGGCCGGGTCGGCCGGGTTGACCGAGGCGATGCTCCGCGAGGTCGAGACGTCCTCGCCCCCGATACGAGCCGCCACGTACCGGCCGATGCGGAACGCCGCGCTCGCCGGCACGCCTTCCGAGGCAGCGGCGGCGGCAGGTGACTTGAACGAGCTGACGGCCTCGGCCATCGTTCGGCGGACCTCCGGGCGGAACCACTCCGCCACGGGCTCAGGGTGGTAGGCACCTTCGCCGGGCTTGGCCGGCGCCGGCAGCTGGCCCTGGAGTCGCGATCGCTCGGCGACGTCCGGCGGCACCGTCGGCTTGGCGAGGAGGGCGTCGAGGTTCTTGTCCTCGGCGTACCGGTTCCGGACGAAACTGTCCTGCGACGTGTTCTCCAGCAACCGCCGGACCAGGTAGGCCATCCCGGGCACGAGCTCACCGATCGGGGCGTACACCCGCAACCGGAAGCCGAGGCGGCGGATCGCCTCGTGGACCGGCTCGGCCATCCCGAAGAGCAGCTGGATCTCGTAGCCGTTGTCTCCGATGCCGGAGGACCGGGCCGTCTCGATGGCATAGGCCAGCGACCGGAGGTTGTGCGAAGCGAATGCAGCCCGGACCTGGTCGTGATGCGAGTGCAGGATGCGGACGCAACGCTCGTAGTTGAGGTCGGTCTCGGCCTTGTGCTCGTACACCGGCACCGGCCATCCGGCGGCCTCCGCCACGATCGTCTCGGTGTCCCAGTACGCCCCCTTCACGAGCCGGACGGCGATCGGGACTGGCCGTCCCGATGCCCACCCGATGAGGTCGACGAGATCATCGGCGCTGTCCCGCAGGTACCCCTGCACGACAATCCCGGCGTGCAGCTCTTCGAGCCCCGGCTCGGTGATCAGTTCGCGGAACAGCCGGTTCGTGAGCTCCTTGGCCTCGTAACGCTCCATGTCGAACCAGACCTGGGCGCCCCGGCGGGCGGCGGTGGCGAGTATCGGGCGGAGCCGGTCCTTCGCAGTCTCGATCCCGGCATCCGCCGTCAGTGGCCGGTAGTCGGGCGCCAGGGCCGTCGGCTTGATGGACACGGCCACCCGCGGGAGCTGACCGAGGTCGTCCCGCTCGAGGCGCTCGTTCGGAGCCCAGCGCTCGCTCTCGGTCAGCAGCGTCTCCACGAGGTCGGTGAGGCGAGCGGCGTAAGTGTCCGCCTCGGAATGCGAGAGCGTGTGCTCGCCCAAGAGGTCGATGACGGCCGCCGTGTTGTCCCGCCACATCGCCGCCAACGATCGGCTCGCGGCGGCGGGATCGGTCCCGACGATGAACTGGCCTGCCATCTTCCTGATCTGCCGGCCGGCGACGCCGGCCGCGATGCGATTGCCTCCGGGCACGTGGCTCGTGGCGTTCACCCCCGCCGCCACGAGGTGGGGCGCGGCGGGCTCGTCAAAGTACTCGGCGAGATGGCGGGCCGTGTCGTCGTGGTCACCCATCGCCGGGAACACGTCGACGAAACGGAACAGCTGCGTCTGGAACTGCGGCAGGCGCATTGCAAAGCGCATCATGAGCCGCGTCGTGAGCGACATCTCGTAGGCGCCGGCTTTCGTGCGACCGCCGAGCTGGGAGATCTGCTTGGCGAGCGCGACGACGCGCTGCTCGTCTGGTTCGTCGACCGCGACCGGAGTCGCACCGCGCTGTGCCACTGTCGCGGACGCTACTCCTCGAGGAGTCGTCGCCACGCCACAACTTCACCAAGAATTTGCTTTTTTGCCAGAGTGGTCGAGCACCTCGACCACTACGGTGGTCCTGTGCGTCGTGTCTTCGGCTCGAATGGGAAGGATCTTCCCGACGTCGACGCCGGACTGCCGGAGGCATCCCCGACCGGCGACGTCGGCCGGCAGATCCAGCGCCGGGTGATCCAGATGTTCGCTCTCGTGGAGGAGGCCGTGGCGGGGGCGACTCACGCCCTCCTCACCGGCGACCGGGAGCAGGCGAGGGCCCTCGTCGCCAACGACGTGGCGCTCGACGATCTCTATGTCGAGCTTCAGCAACTCGTTCACGACCGCGTCGTGGCCGGGGGCCTCGGCGTCGACGAGACGACGTGGCTGCTGGCGGTACTCTCGATGCTGCCGGAACTCGAGCGGAGCGGTGACCTGGCCGAGCACGTGGCCCAGCGAGCCACACGGAACCTGCCTGCCGAGATCCCGGCCGTGCTTCGGGGCTACATCGAGCAGATGGGCGAGATGGCGTGCTCGATGTGGCGCATGGCGACCGACGTCTACGCCGAGCGTGCCGCCGGTGTGGAACGGATCGACCTCCTCGACGACGAGATGGACGACCTGCACGTGCGGTTCATCGCCGAGCTCGTCGGCGGGGGATCGGTGCCGGTTCCGGTGGCGATCGAGTTGGCGTTGATCGGGCGTTTTTATGAGCGCCTCGGGGATCACGCCGTCAACGTGACCCGGCGAGTGCCGTTGCTCACCGAACGACGACCAACAGCAGCCGGCACCTGACGGCCCCCCGGGGTCCCATCAGCCGCCGGACTGGGTGAGCCGGCTCCCCCATCGGTCCCGGTGGCAGACCGCTGCCAGATCGAGCCGCTGCCGCCATCCGGCTCGCTCCAGGTCGGGCGTGTCCTCGAGGTGGGTCACCGGACCGAGGCACAGCCACGCCACCGGACGGATGCCGTCGGGGATCCCGAGCAGGCCGCGCAGGAACGCCTCCCGGTAGAACGACACCCAGCCGACGCCGAGGCCCTCGGCCGTCGCCGCCAGCCAGAGGTTCTCGATCGCCAGGCACACCGAGTACAGGCCGGCGTCCGCGATGGCGTGGCGACCGAGGACGGCGGGTGCGCCACGGGACGAGTCGTAGGTCACCACAACGCCGCAAGCCGCTTCCAGGATTCCTTCGATCTTGATGCCGGCGAACCGCTCGGCTCGCTCGTCGGGGAGCGAGTCGGCGAACTCCTGGCGTTGGGTGAGCACATGGGACCGGAAGCGCTCCCGCGTCGACTGGTCGGTCACGACGACGAAGTCCCACGGCTGGCTGAGCCCGACGCTCGGCGCCGCATGAGCGGCAGCCAGCACCTTGGCCAGCGTTTCGTCGGCGAGCGGTTCCGCGCTGAACTGGCCGCGGACGTCCCGGCGGCGGAAGATCGTCTCGTACAGGCCCGGCTCGGTCACGAGCGCAACCTAGTGTTGGTCGACCTGGACCGGCTAACACGAGAGCGGGCCAGCACCACGACCGAAAGGACCGACGCCGATGACGACTCCGTGGTTGGGAGACGCGAGCAGCCTCGTGGAGGCCTTCCGGCGCCGGGACCTCTCGCCGACCGAAGCGCTCGAGGCCAGCATCGAGGCGATCGAGGCGTCGCCGCTCAACGCTTTCAGCCACACCGACTTCGACCGTGCCCGGGAGGAGGCCGCCTCCGCCGACGTCATGGCGCCTTTCGGCGGTGTCCCGTTCGGGGTGAAGGAGCTCGAGCCGGTGAGGGACTGGCCCTATACCGAGGCGTCGGTCCTGTTCGCCGACCGCGTCTCCGACCACGATCAGCTGTCGGTCACGAGACTCCGGAAGACCGGGGCGATCCTCGTCGGCCAGACGACGGCGAGCGAGTTCGGCGGCATCAACTGCACGTCGACCGAGCTGCACGGGACGACGAGAAACCCATGGAACCACTCCCGCACGCCCGGCGGCTCCTCGGGCGGTACCGCAGCGGCCGTCGCCGGTGGCCTGTTGCCGATCGCCACCGGGAGCGACGGCGGGGGGTCGATCAGGATCCCGGCGGGTTTTGCGGGGTTGTTCGGGCTGAAGGCGACGTACGGGCGGATCCCGAAGAGCCCGGGCGCGAGCGTCGAGCCCTTGACGGCCGTGCTCGGTTGCCTGTCACGATCGGTCCGGGACACGGCTCGCTACTTCGACCACTGCAACGGCTTCGACCAGGGCGACCCGTACAGCCTGCCGGCGGTGAGCGGCTGGGAGGCGGCGCTCGGGAGCTTCGACCTCGCCGGCATGACAGTCGCCATCCTGCCGGACCTGGGCTACGCACGGGTCCGCCACGAGGTGGCCGACCTCGTGGCAGCCACGGCGGAACAGCTCGCAACGGCGGCCGGCCTGAGGATCGTCGACGTCATGCCGGCGCTCCCGCGCCTTCGGGCCGAGTGGGTGCTGGCGAACCAGCCATCGTTCGTCGCCGACCTCGGCGACGCCTACCCGGACGGGCTCGGGGTGCTCTCAGGTGAGATGCGCTTCAGTCTCGAGACAGCCCGCACCGAGTTCACGCTGGAAGCTGCGGCCTCGATCGAGCGGTACCGCAGGACGCTCAACGCCGTCCTCGCCGAGCTGTTCGAGCAAGCCGACTTCGTGATCGCATCGACGAACCCCGACGTGGCCTTCGCCGCCGAAGGGCCTCCGCCCTCCACGATCCCGGGCGCCGACCTGATCGCCGAGATCGGCTTCATCGAGGCCCTGATGAACAACGCCGCCCTCACGGCGCCTTCGAACATGAACGGAAGCCCGGCGGTGAGCATCCCGGCCGGTCTCGTGGACGGGCTGCCGGTCGGCCTCCAGGTGCTCACCGGCCACCACCGCGAGCAGCTCCTGCTGGATCTCGCCCTCGTCGCCGAGCGCGAGCTCGCTTGGCCGCTCGTCGCCCCGGGGTCGCCCCACTCGGTGTGAGCGGGCACCGTCCGCGGCCGTCCGGCTGGCGTGTGGCTATCCGAGGGACGCCAGCTGGTGACACCGAGCGACCGCCTCTCCGGCTGTCGCCACTTGACGTGGTTATTTCAGTCACTTTGAGCGGTTGTCATCACGGGAAGCGGCGCGCTCCCGAGCCGCCCGGCGGTTAATTGACGGGCCGTCTTACCTGCGTTTACAGTGCCCTTGGGGCTCTGTTGGTACGCCCGAGATTCGTCAGGGGAACGCCGAGGGAGCCCCGGATGGTCCACCAAGGTCGACATGCCGGCGTGGCCAAGTAGCGGTGGGGACAGATCGTTTCCACCTCTGGACACAGGGGGTAGTCATGAAGAAAGCAATTGCGGCCCTGTCCGCGGCTGGCCTCGCGATCGGCATCGTCGGTACGTTCGGGGCAACCGCGGTCACGGCATCAGTCCGACCGCACGGGACGCCGCCGCCGGTCTTTGCGGTCACGTTGGTCAAGTCGACGGGTTACTCGACGACGAGGGCGGACAAGATCAAGATCGACTACAGCGGTGCCACCCACAAAGACGCTCTGCTCTTCGGGGTGTGCAACGACGACGCGTCGCAAACGAGCCCGCTGATATCTTTGACTGACGCGTGCACCTCGCCGAAGGAACTGCTGGCCTCAAAGACGGGTGCCGGCTCGGCGACCGTCACGTTCACGCCAGGACAGATCGGCTCGGACAGTCTGTCCTCCTGCCCGCAGACCACTGGCCAGTACGGCCTCGGGATCGCCTGCATCGTGGCTGCTGAGGACATCAGCGCCAACCAGGTGGCCGACGCGCCCTTCTACTTCACACCACCGAAGCCGAACAAGCCGACCGGTACCAAGGGCAATGCCACGATCAGCGTCAACGGCGGCTTCGCCACCGACGGCCTGTACGGCACCGATCCCGCAAACCTCACCACTGGCTGCCAGGCTTTCTCGGCCGCAGAGCCGGCCGCAGCCTGGAGCACTGAGCCGCTGTGCTCGGATGGAGCGAATACTCCAGCAGGCCTCGGTGGCCCGCTGCCTGAGGGATACGGCTTCGCAACCGGTGAGCCCGTCGAGGTTTGGTCCGGCCCATATGGCACCGGTACCCTCCTCTGCAACCCGACGGTGGCGCCCGGCGGTACAGGCGCCTGCCCGTACGCCGACGCCGACGCCCCCGCCCCGGTCACCACCCCGGGTGGCGCGAGCATCGCCCTGGCCACACTAGGCGCCGGCTCCCTCCCCGATAATTCGACGAACACCTTCACGCTCGTCGGTGCATCCTCCGGCGTCGCCGTCACGGTGACGGTCAAGGTCGGTGCGAAAGGCAAGGTCAGCTGATCCAGCAGTACTCGTAACTCCCGCCGTTCGTTGAACGGCACGCGCCGCCCCGGGTGGGTTCACCCGGGGCGGTGTCGCGTCCGGCTCGGGCCGCCGCGGAACGCCCGCAGCCGAACGCGTGCCGGCGGGAGCGCCCCGTAGACGACCACCGCTTCGCCGGGGGCCACCCGCCGCAGCATGGCGCTCGGAACGACGCGGCGGAGCGACACCGTCTCGGTCCGGCTCCACCGCCCGTCGTCGCCGACCGTACGGGACTCGTCGGTCCGCTCGTCATCGCCGATCAGCGAGCTCACATGGTCGAGCGTCAGCGGGTCGGCGGTTCCCGGGCAGAGTACCTTGGCTCGGTGGTTGTTGACGATCGTGGACCACCGCCGGCCGTACCGCGCCTCGATCTGGGCGAAGTCCTGCCACACGGTCACGAGCTGGATCCCGTGGCCGGCTGCCGTCGACACGATCGTGTCGAGCTCGGCGAGCGGGGCGATGTTCGCCGCTTCGTCGAGCACGACGAGCAGCGGCGGGTCGAGCGGCCGCCCGAGCATCGCCGCCCGCTCGAAGGCCGCGTCGATGACGTGGCGGATGAGTGCCACGAACACGGGGCGGAGCCGCTCCTGCTCGCGGGCCGGGGCGCAGCAGTAGAGCGTCCGCGCCGAGCCGTCGACGAGCGAGGCTGGGTCGATCGCTTGGTGGCGTGACGAGGCGGCCACGCTCGGGTCCGAGAATGCCGCCACCACGGTCTCGGCCGTGGCGAACACCGAGCTCCGCTGGCGCTCCTCTCGGCCGAAGCTCGTCCGCGCCGCCCGCAGAGCATCCGGCACGCCCACGAGCTCGAGGGCGAGCAGGGGCTCGTGCATCTCCTCGTCGTCGATCCACCTCACGACGTCGGTCATCGAGGCGCCGGCCGAGGCGGCGGCGAGGAGGAGGGGCGCCAGTAGTTTCTCGGCCGAGGAGTACCAGAAGCCGGCATCGTCCATCCCGCCGTCGGAGCGCGCCATCGAGCACAGGGCCGAGGCCATCCGCTTCGCTCCCGTCCAGGTGCCCGAGGTCGTGAGCGGCGACCAGCCGGCTCCGGCGAGGCCGGTCACCCCCGTCGGGTCGTACAGCTGCACCACGCCCTTCAGTCTCCGCTCGGCGATCGTGTGACGCACGAGATCCGACTTCACGCTCGTCGCCACGACCGGCCCGGCCCACTCGGTGATGGCGGGGATGGCGAGCCCGCTCGTCTTGCCGGACTGCGTCGGGCCGGTGAGCAGGACCGACTGGTTCGCCTCAGCGGCGAGCAGCCGGCGGCCGTGGGCGCCGAGGACGATACGGTCGCCAGGCGGTGCCTTCACGAAGAGCGGGCGCAGCTCCCGCCGCGACGCCCAACCCTGCTCAGCGGCGCCGGGGCGAGCGGCCGCAACTCGGGCGCCGGCAGGGCGTGGACTGCGACCGCCCTTGCGCCAGACGACGAAGCCCACCCCCAGCGAGGCTGCGACGGCCGCCAGCCCGGCGACGAGCCACGCTCGGTCGCGTGCGATCATCAGGTGCCGCTGATGCAGCTCCGCCACGACGACGACGAGCAGGATGGCGCCGGCCGCCGGCAGGTCCTCACTCGCTCGTCCGGACACTCCGCCGAGGCGCCGGCGCCGGACGGACGTCGACGGCGACCGGGCGACACCCGTCCCACCACGCGACCGTCGCCCCGGCCCGCCGGCTCGCCGGCGACCGGACGGCCGGCGCTCAGGCGGTCGTTGGCTGGCGAAGCCGCCCATCGGTGTCCACCATGGCGAGCTCGTGGCGGGCGAGCAGGTTCTCCACGAGGTAGGACTGCCCGGCCACCCGCCACAGGGCCACGCCGCGCCCGAGGCGCGGGAGGAAGTCGATGTCGCTCACCGAGCAGCCGAGCAGCCCGGCCAGCGGCACGAGCTCCGACGCCGGCTGGGCGTAGCAGACGACCGTCTCGGAGTCAGCGAGCAAGCCTTCGGCGAGCCGGGCCTCCTCGCTGCCGGTGGCACCGCTGGCGCTCAGGTCACTCGCCCGGTGGCAGACGGCGACATTGGCCACACCCTTGGAGCGCGCCAGCTTCCAGGAGGAACGCAGGAACCGGCCCACCGCCACGTCGCTCAGCACCGCCCACGCCTCGTCGACGACGAGGAGGGTCTGCACGCCCGCGTTGCTCGTCATGGCGTGCAGCCAGGCCGCCGCGCACACCATCAGGGCGGGCAAGGCTTCGGAGTGGTACACCTCCGACAGGTCCACGACGAGCGCTACGGACGAGCGGTCACCACCCCGCTCGACGGGGCGTGCCCCCGGGTCATCGACGTCGCCGGTGTCGCCGGCTCCGCCGGCTCCGGAGCTCGCCCGCCACAACGACGGGCTCGTCTCGCCGTCGAACATGCCGGCGAGGTCGCCACGGACGAGCCGTCGAAGCTCGAGTCCGACATCGCGGCCCTCGGACTCCAGTGTCTCGGCCGAGATGCCCACCGATCGGGCGGCGTGGCGCGCCGGGTGGAGCACCCGCTCCACAACCGAGGCCAGCGTCGGTACCGGGTTCTGCGCTGTGGCCTCGTCGAGCCCGATCTCGAGGGCGAGGTGCTCAGGCGGTGCCAGCCGGCGATGCAGCGTCGCCTCCGCCAGCCCGGCGAGCAGCACCAGCCTGCGGTGGCGCGAGGCGCCGTCGTCCCCGACCCCGATGCCCTCGGTGTCGAGCGGGTTCACGCGCACACCGCCGGTGGGCGACAGTACGATGGGCTCGACCCCGAGCGCCCGGGCGAGCGGGCCGTACTCGCCCTTCGGGTCGAGCACGGCGATCTGCCGACCGAAGGCCGCCTGGCGGTACAGGTAGCTCTTCACGAGGGCGCTCTTCCCGCGGCCGATCTGGCCGAGGATCGTCATGTTCGGGTTCGTGAGGACGCCGCTCGAGTAGAGCTGGAACGGGTCGTGGACGAACGGCCCGCCGGCGAGGTCCCGGCCGACGAGGATGTGCGGGACGCCGAGGGGGCGCGAGGCGACGAACGGATAGGCGGCGCCGAGCTGAGCAGTCGTGGCCTCGTGGGCGGGCAGGCGGGAACTGCTCACCGGCAGCCCCGCCCGGTCGGCAGCGTGCAGCAGTACCCGTCCTCCTGGGCGCCGTACAGCCGGCGCAGCTCCAGCTGCGCCAGCGCGGCTGCTTGCTCGACCCGCCCACAGGCGTGCTCGAGCGCTCCTTCGTCGCTCTCGGTGACGGTGACGTAGCCGGAGTAGCGGTAGCCGGCATGACCCTCCGCGAGCTCGGCCTCCCGCTGCTGGCGGCCCTCCTGCTCCCGCCGTGCTCGCGCCGTCACCGCAAAACCATGCCGGTTCCGCAACTCCGCATCCGCCGTCCCCTCGGTCCGGTCGCGCTCGGCGCGGCGGACCGCCGCCAGCGACGGCAGCGGCGCCATCGTGACCGACACGGCTTTCCGCACCCCGGGCACGAGGAGAACCGGCAAGAGAAACCCAGGCCCGACGTCACACCGCGGCCACTCCGCGATCCAGTAGGTGGCGTGCCAGGTGGCATCGGTGCGGAGCCGGGACCAGCCGGCGTCGATGCCCACCGGCCACGGCCAGCAGATCGGCTCGTCGATCGGTTCGGTCTCGAAACTGCGGCGCACCCGCGTCGCCAGCGCTCGGGGCGACAGCGGCCGCCCGGGGGACAGCCCGGCCGATCGCAGTCGCTCCTCCACGGACGAGAGCTGGCCACGGAGCTGGGAGGCGGCGACTTCCGGGCCCCGGCGCGACGCCCCGACATGGCGGACCGTAACGACCACGAGCACCTCGTGAGCCCACAGGTTCGGCCCGGCATCCCGGAGCAGCCGCCCGTAGTCCTCGCCGGCGGAGCCGCCGGGCTCGCTCGCGAGCGGGCTGTCCAGCCAGGCGGGGTACGAGCTGGACACCCACTGCAGCCGGTACAGCCCTGCGTCACGCGCCATCGCCGCCAGCAGCCCCGACCACGCCGCGATCCGATCCGCACGCTCGGCGTCCCCGAGGAGAGCGAAACCGGTCCCCCCGACCGGCACCACCGCCGACCACGTCGAAGCCTCGGCGTCGCCGATCACGCCGATTCCGGAGCCGGCCGGTTCGACGTCCCGGGCGGTGTCGCCAGACTGCAGTTCCGGCCCCGGGCAGGCGAACAGCGACAAGCGAGCGAACGTGCCGGGCGCCGGCCGGCGCAGCGCCTGCCACGGCCGGTGGCGCCCCTCGGCCACGGAGCGCAACCCGAAACTCGCCGCCGTCGGGGCCCACTGCTCGGCGGTGCGACCGGCGAGCGGCCAGGTGGCCGCCGCCACTCCGGTGCCCGTGACGGCGAGGGCGAACAGCGCGCCGAGGCCACCACCGACCGAGCGGAGCAGGCCCAGGCTGAACACGAGGCTGAGGGCGACACAGGCGATCTGCCCGGTGCGCCATCCGGCGATGAGGCCTCGCGTGCTTCGCGGACCGAGGCGGTACCGCGGCGCCTCGGGCTCAGCCGGCGCCATACGAGCCTCCTGCGCCACCAAATCCCGCCGGGCCCGGCTCCGGCGGTCCCGCCCCGGGTGGCGGAGCGCCCGGCGCGGGCGAGCCACCCGGCCCTCCGGAGCCGCCGCTCCCTCCATCGCCGTCGATGATCGATTGGCTCGCCGGCGGGAGCCCTGACGAGAGGCTCTCGCGGTGGCTCGACGCGCCGCTCGCGCCCCCGCCGCTCGCGCCCCCGCCGCTCGCGCCCCCGCCGCTGCCCTGGCCGGCGGCCGGGGCGCCGAGCCTGGCGGCGGCAAACATCCAGGCCTTTTCGCTCGCCATCTGCACGGGTTGGTGCGCCATCTGCCGGCCGGCGCCTGCGATGTACGAGGCGGCGCCGGACTCGACCATCGGGACGAGCCTGAACAAGACGAACGGCGACATCACCGTCAGCCCGAGCAGCGCGAAGCCTTCGACGATGCTGGAGATGCCGCCGGCGTCGGCCGAGAGCGCTCCTGCAGCGAGCGCGAGCACCGCCGCCATCACGAGCTTCATGAGGACGAGACCCGCCAGCGTCTCACCGAGCCGGCGGGCCCAGTGCGACGTGGCGGGCCACACCAGGCCCGCCAGCGCCAGCGGAAGGAACATCGCCGCCACCGCCACGGCAGCCGAGCGCACCGCCAGTTCCAGCCAGAGGAGGAAGGCGATCACCGCCCCCACGGCCAGCACCAGCAGCGCGCCGAACGATCCGAGGGCCGTGCCGAGGACTCCCGGCAGGCCGGCCGCGAGATGCTCCAACAAGCTCGCGGTGGGGTCACCACCGGTGGCGAGCACCGCTGAGCTCGCCCGGTCCGTCACGGTGAGGCCGAGCGACACCAACTCGATCACGACGCTGGTCAGAAGCAGCGCCATCGGGAGCCGCACGAACGCGGTCCGGAACAGCCCGCTCGCGTCCTGCTGCACGATCGCCTGGATCACGGCGAGGCCGAGCAGGGGCAGGACGGTCCCTACGCCGATCAACACCATGACGTGGTACTCGGACTTGAACGAGGTCCCGGTGAGCACCGGGTCGCTCGTCGCCGACATGGCCGCCCAGGCCTCCCTGAGCAGCCATGCCGTGCCGGTGGCCACCCAGTGATCGAGGGTCCCGAACCAGTCCGACACGAACGCCGTGGCGAGATCGCGGAAGAAGCCGCTCGGCAGACCGGCCGGCCCCGGGATCAGATCAGGGCCGATCGGGACCCGGAGTACGGCCACGGTGGGCGCCACCCGCCCTCAGAAACCCTTACCCGCGCTGAACAGGAAGTTCACCACGATCGGGGCCGCTCCGATGACAAGAGCTGCCAACCCCGAGACGAGGACAGCCCGCCGCCCGGAGCTCGAGTACTGGTAGTTGTTCGTGTGACTCCCGAGGGCCCAGGCTGCCGCGCCGAGGACGAGCCCGACGAGGGACGCCACGAGCGCCCACCAGCCGATGCCGTCCGCCAGGCTCTGCAGCGTCGACGCTCCCGGGATGGCCGAGGCGTTCGGAACGAGCGAGACGATGGTCGTCGCCGTCACGACCGAGAAGTGGACATGCGGTGTCACGATCGACCTCCCTGGCATGTGGACCACGAATTCGTGGGACAACGGGTCAGTTCGACCGAGACTGAGGCGAGTATACCGCTCGTTTTCAAGCTATTTCAACTGATTTCTTGAAGTCTCGACAAACTACTCGGGCCCCGAGGGCTGCCAAAGTGGGAGCGTGGTCGCAGCACTGCACGTCACGGTGCCCGATGTCGCGATCGCCGTCGCGGTCGTCGTAGTGCTGATCGGACTGGCGATGTTCCTCGGCGCCCACATCGGCAACCGTGCTCTCCGTCACCGCCTGGGCGCCGTCGCCACCCGCCTCGGAGCCGTGGCGCCGTTGCGCGAGCCGAAGACGGTAGAGGAGAGCATGACTCACCTCGAGCGGGCGACGGATCTCGCCGCCGAGGCCGTCTCCGACGCCAGCGCCGAGACCATCCGGCTGCGCCGGGCACTCGATGAGCTACCGCAAGCCGTCCTCATCCGGGACGAGCACGGCGGGATGATCTTCTCCAACCAAGCGGCCGTGACGTTGATGGGCGGGCGGCATGGCGATGCCCTCGCTGCTCAGGCCGTCGAAGAGTTACTCGAGTCGACCTCGGTCGGCAAGACGGAGGAGCGGACGCTCGAGCTCTACGGGCCGCCGAGACGGACGCTCGTCGTCCGGACCGAGAGCATCGACAACGGCTCCCGGGTGCTCGGTGTGATGGCGGTGATCGAGGACGTGTCCGAGCGCCGGAGGCTGGAGGGGATCCGCCGGGACTTCGTCGCCAACGTGAGCCACGAGATGAAGACTCCGATGGGCGCTCTCGGCCTGCTCGCCGAGACGCTGCTGGCGGAGACCGACCCACCGGTCGCTCGCCGGCTCGCCCAGCGGATCCACACGGAGGCATTCCGGATCAGCCGGGTCATCGACGACCTGCTCGACCTGTCGAGGATCGAGAACGAGGAGTCGCCACCCCGCGAACCGGTGCTCGTCAACCTCGTGATGGCCGAGGCCGCCGAACGCGTGCGTGCAGCCGCCGACCAGCACAAGGTTGAGGTCGTGCTCGTCGAGCCGGATCCGCCTATCGTGGTGATGGGCGACCGCCGCCAGCTCACGTCCGCCATCTACAACCTGCTGGAGAACGCCGTGAAGTTCTCCTACGAGAACTCCCAGGTCCGCTGCGCAGGCCGCCTGGAGGACAGCGACGTGCTGATCGAGGTCACCGACCGTGGGACAGGGATCCCCTCGAGGGATCTGGAACGGATCTTCGAGCGCTTCTACCGGGTTGACCAGGGACGGAGCCGCACAACAGGCGGAACCGGCCTCGGACTGGCTATCGTCCGCCACGTAGCGGCGAACCATCGAGGCAGCGTGCAGGTCGAGTCCCGAGAAGGTGAGGGCTCGACGTTCACGTTCCGGCTGCCGCTCCAGCCGAGGAGCGACGGATGACAATCGACACCACAGCACCCATCAAGGTCCTCCTCGTCGAGGACGCCGAGTCGTTCGTGGATGCACTGGTCGTGGGGTTGGAGCGGGAGGGTTTCGACCTCACGGTCGCCCGAGACGGCATCGAGGCACTCGAGCGATTCGATGCGAACACGATCGATCTCGTGCTCCTCGATCTCATGTTGCCGCGGATGTCGGGCATCGACGTGTGCCGTGCCATCCGTGCACAGTCGGACGTGCCGATCATCATGGTCACGGCGAAGTCCACCGAGCTCGACACCGTCGTCGGTCTCGAAGTCGGCGCTGACGACTACGTCGCCAAGCCGTACCGGCTGCGCGAGCTGGTCTCCCGCATGCGTGCGGTGCTGCGCCGGCGCCCGACGCGAGCACCGGTCTCGGCTCTCTACGCGTCCCACTCCGGGCCGGCCACGGGGACGCTCCCGAACGAGGACGTCGCCACTGCAGATTCCGGCACCGAGCTGCCGCGAGCCGGCATGCGACAACCGGGCGATGTACGACCCCCGGCCGACCGGCGGATCCAGCCCGTCCCCGACGAGGTGCTCGAGGTGGGCGACGTACACCTCGACGTCTCGCGCCATGAGTGCATCGTGCGGGGTGACGACGTCAAGCTCCCGCTGAAGGAGTTCGAGCTCCTCGAGATCCTGCTCGCCAACGCCGGCAGAGTGGTGACGCGCGACGCCCTGATCGATCGCGTGTGGGGCCTCGACTACGTGGGCGACACCAAGACCCTGGACGTGCACATCAAGCGGCTGCGCTCTCGCATCGAGGCCGACCCCTCTCGACCGGTGCTCATCACGACCATCCGCGGAGTGGGCTACCGCTTCGAGGCGCCGCGCCGCTGAGCTGGGCCCGACAGCGATGACAGGTGCCGCAGCCGTAGAGGTCGAGGATCTTCGAGTCGCCTACGGCGACCGTGTCGCCGTCGACGGCGTCTCCTTCACTGCCGAGGCCGGCCAGATCGTGGCGATCCTCGGGCCCAACGGCGCCGGCAAGACCACGACCGTCGAGACGCTGGAGGGCTACCGGCGCCCGGGGTCAGGGCAGGTGCGGGTGCTCGGGCTCGACCCCATCGCCGATCACGGCGCCCTCATACCGCGCCTCGGCGTCATGCTGCAGCAGGGCGGCGTCTACCCGATGATGACCCCGGAGCGAGCCCTGCGGCTGTTCGCGTCGTACTACGACTCACAGCGCGACACGACCGAGCTGATCTCGCTGCTCGGACTCGGTGACGTCGCTCGCACGCCGTTCAAGCGGCTGTCAGGCGGCGAGCAGCAGCGGGTGGCTCTCGCGCTGGCGATCGTGGGGAAGCCGGAAGTGGCCTTCCTCGACGAGCCGACTTCCGGCGTTGACCCGGCCGGGCGGCTTGCTGTCCGTGGCGTCGTGTCAGCGTTGCGTGACGACGGTGTCTGTGTGGTCCTCACCAGCCACGAGCTCGACGAGGTCGAGCGGATGGCCGATCGCGTCGTGATCATCGACCACGGTCGCGTCGTGGCCGCCGGGCCGCCCGGGGAGATCGGGTCCGGGGCCGAAGAGATCCGTTTCTCGGCGGTGGCAGGCCTCGAAACCACCTCGCTCGCCAAGGCGATGGGCGCCGTCGTCTCCGAGGGGCCCGACGGCGAGTACCGCGTCGCCACGGCGCCGGCGCCGGTGGCGGTGGCGATGTTGACGGCCTGGCTGGCCGCTCACGACCTCACGCTCGGAAGCCTCCAGGCCGGCCGGGAACGTCTGGAAGACGTGTTCCTCCGCCTCGTCTCCGACACGGACCGGGAGGCCTGAGCGTGCGGGCGTTCCGGGCGCAGGCGGCCGCCGAGATGGCGATGACGCTGCAGCGTGGCGAGACGCTGCTCGTGACCCTCGGCATCCCGGCGTTCCTGCTCGTGTTCTTCTCCGAGGTTCACGTGCTCCCGACCGGCGAGCGCCACCCGATCGACTTCCTGGCGCCTGGTGTGCTCGCGCTCGCGGTGATGTCGACGGCGATGGTGAGCCTGGGGATCGCCACGGGTTTTGAGCGGAGCTACGGCGTGCTGAAGCGGCTCGGCTCCACACCGCTCGGCCGGCCTCGGCTACTCGCTGCCAAGATCGCCTCGGTGCTTGCGGTCGAGGTGGTGCAAGTCGTCATCCTCGTGGGCATCGCCGCCCTCCTCGGATGGAGGCCGCACGCGGCCGCCGGCCTCGCCGTCGCAGCGGAGCTGCTGGCAACGGTGGCGTTCGCCGGCATCGGGCTCGCCATGGCCGGGGCGTTGCGGGCGGAGCTCAACCTGGCGCTGGCCAACGGCATCTACGTCGTGCTGCTCCTGATCGGGGGGATCGTGTTCCCCGTGGCCAAGCTCGGCGGTTTCGCCACCGTGGCCCGGCTGCTCCCGGCCGCCGCCCTGTCGAGCGCCCTGCTGTCGTCGCTCGGCCATGGCGTGGCGGTCCCGGCAGAGTCGTGGATCGTGCTCGCAGCCTGGGCGGTTGCGACACCGGCGACCGCCGCCCTCACGTTCCGCTGGGAGTGACCGTGCTCGGCTTGCGCGGCAGGTGGCGCAAGCCCATCCACGCGAGGGCTGCGAGGTGGCTCCCGACATCGGAGACCGGGCGAGACCGGTCGTCGTCCCACCACTGGCCGACGTAGGTCACCATCCCGATCAGCGCTTGGGCATAGATCGGCGCGTTGCTCGGGTCATACCCGGCGCGAGCGAACTCGTCGGAGAAGATGTCGCACACGCGAGCGCCGATCTCGGCCAGCATGCTGGCGTACTGCCTGCTCGCCGGGCTGTCCCGGGCCAGCACGGTGAACCCGGCCCGATGATCCCGCACGTACTCGAGGAACGTCCGCGCTGCTGCTTCGACCCGTTCCCGGGGCGTGCCGGTGGCGATCGCCTCGGAGATCGCTTTCAAGATGTAGGCCGTCTCCTGCTCGACGATGACGCTGTAGAGACCCTCTTTTCCACCGAAGTGCCCGTAGACGATCGGCTTGGTGATACCGGCGCGCCGGGCGATCTCCTCGACGGTGGCCGCTTCGTAGCCCAAGTCCGCGAACGCCTGACGACCGACGTCGATCAACTGAGAGCGCCGGTCAGCGGCTGAGAGCCGGCGCCTTGGCTGCGAAACGGTCACCGCCCGGACCCTACCGGGCCTGCGGCCCAGGGTGCCAGGGTGGGGCAACTGTCGCTCGCCCGACCGACCGGCGGCACGCTTCAGAAGTGGTTCATTTGACGCACATTACCCGCATAATATGCTATAGTCACCTCTGTAAGTAGTTCTCCGACCACTGGAAGTGGGGGAATGTCATGATGATCCTCGTCTTCGTGGGAACAGTTGCGATGATCTTCGGCATCTTCTGGTGGGGAGTTCACGCCACCAAGCCGCGGTTGATGTCGGTGGACATGCGCCGGGCCGACTTCGCCGAGAGCATCGCCGCTGACGAGTACCTGAGCGAGCCACCGCGGCGGGCGTTCGACGCCAGCACCCGGACTCACGTCTAAATCGCTCGACTGAGCTCACTAACCGCTCGGCTCAGCATCGGTCTCATTTGCACACGAGACATCCGCTCGCCGTGCGGATACGGAACGCCCCTTCAGCGGTGATCGTCTCGCTGACGATCCGTCTCACCTGGTCGATCAGCGCCTCCGCCTCCTCCGCCTCGCCCGGCATCGAGATCACCGAGTTCATGCTGCTCACATAAGCGACGACGCTCGCCACGTCGGGCACGACCAACTCGGTGCTGACTTCATGGGTTGCGACATTCGAAAACGCCTCGCGCACCAGTGCCGTCCCCGCCAAGAGATCCAGCAGGTCTGGCGGCAACGCGTGAGGTGATGCGCCGACCTCCGCCGAGGCCTCACGGACCAGCCGGTAGATCTCGGCCAGGTGGCCAGAGGCGTTCAGCACGATCAACACGGTGCCATCGGCGGTGCGGTCGGCCGTCGGCCTCAGTGGGCACGAACGAGAACGTCCACCGCCATCGCGCCGAAGATCACCGTGAGGTAGGTGATCGAGTACTTGAACAGCGCCATCGCTGCCTTGACGCTGCCACCGCTGCGGCGGAGCCGGACGGCGTAGGCGACGTACACGACGCCGGCTGCCGTCGAGAGGATCCAGAACACGAGACCCATGTGAGCGACCAGCGCAAAACCAGACGTCACCAACAGCAGCGCCGCCGAGTACACGACGATCTCGCGGGTGACCCGCTCCACCGAGGCGACCGCCGGCAGCATTGGTACGTGGGCCGCCGCGTAGTCGTCGCGGTACTTGACTGCCAGCGCCCAGAAGTGCGACGGGGTCCACACCACGATGAGCACGAACAGCAGGATCGGTGCCCAGGCCAGCCGACCGGTCACCGCCGTCCAACCGACGAGCACCGGAACGGCGCCGGCGGCGCCGCCGATGACGATGTTCTGCGCCGACCGGCGCTTCAAGCCGACCGAGTACACGAAGATGTAGAAAAGCGCTGCCGACTCCGCCAGCACCGCCGAGATGAGGTTCACCTCTCCCCAGAGCACCGCAAACGCCACGACCTGTAAGGCAATGGCGAAGACGAGGGCACCGAGCGGCGAGACGGCGCCCGTGACGAGCGGCCGCTTGCTCGTCCGCTTCATGATCGCGTCGATGTCGCGGTCGATGTACATATTCGTGGCGTTCGCTCCACCTGCCGAGAGCGCTCCACCGATCAACGTGGCCAGGATGAGCCAACCCGACGGGATGCCGCGACGCGCCACCACCATCGTTGGCAGGGTGGTGACCAAGAGCAGCTCGATGATCCGCGGCTTGGTCAGCGCCACGTAACCACGCACCCGGACGCCGAACGTACGGACGTCGCCTAGTACGAGCGCGTTCTGGGCCATGGTCGTATCCTATGACGTCGCCGGCGCCGGCGACGAGTCCACGCTGCCACAACCCCCCTACGCAGCTGATAGGTGGCCCCAGCCGCGTTCGCGTACCATCGTCCGAGGTGCGACTCCCACGCGTTTCCCCGTCTACCGTGCGTAAGGTCGCCTTGGCCTCGGTGATCTGCTACGCCCTTTTGATGCTGAGCGGCGCGGCGGTCCGCCTCACCGGCTCAGGCCTGGGATGCCCCGACTGGCCGTCGTGCTACCACACCCAGTTCACGGCTCACGTCTCGTTCCACCCGATGGTCGAGTTCGTGAACCGGTGCGTGACGAGCGCCCTCACGGCGGTGTCGGTGCTGGCGCTCGTCGTCGCCTTCGCGCGTACGCCCCGCCGCCTCGACCTGTGCTGGCTCGCCGGGGGCCTGGCTGCCGGCGTCGCCGGCCAGATCGTGCTCGGCGGCATCGTCGTGCTCTTCAAGTTGAACCCCTACCTCGTGGCGTGCCACTTCCTGCTAACGATCGTCATCCTGGCCGACGCCGTCGTGCTCTACCACCAGAGTGGGATCGGCCCCGAGCACGACGAGACCCGCTCGGAGCCGACGGTCACCCCGGACCTGCGGTGGCTCGGGCGTCTGCTGCTCGCAACCCTGGCGGTGCTGAGCACCGCGGGCACGATGGTCACCGGCGCAGGCCCACACGCTGGCGCTCCGAGTGCAGTGGGCCAACCCATCGAACGGGTCGACATAGCCTTCAGGGCCATAGCGGAGTTGCACTCTGACTTTGCGCTCTTCTTGATCGGGTTGACACTCGCCTCGCTCTTTGCGTTCCATCACGCCAAGGTGCCAGCCGAAGTGGAGCGGCGCTTGCGGATCCTGTTCGAGCTCATGGTGATACAGGGCACGATCGGCTACATGCAGTACTTCCTCCACGACGATCCGGTGGTCGTCGAGTTCCACATCGCCGGGGTGACGGCGTTGTGGATCACGGCGGTGGGTTTCTATCTGTCGCTGCACCGCCATCGTGAGCGCGAGGCCCCGGTTATCGCTGCGCTGGTGGGCAGCCCCGCCGCTGTTCCCGCTGCTGTTCCCGCCGGTTGATGGTCGCGATGGCTCCTCCTGCTCCGGCGAGCGCACCCGTCGAACTCGAGCGCCCGGCCACCGACGAGTCACTTGCACCGGACTTCCCGTGGCTGGTCGTCGTCTGGAACGATCCGATCAACCTCATGTCTTACGTCACCTTCGTCTTCCAGAAACTGTTCGGCTACTCCAAAGCCAAAGCACACCGCCTCATGCTCGACGTGCACTACAAGGGTCGGGCCGTGGTGGCGAGCGGCCAGCGCGAGCGCGCCGAGATGGACGTGACACGGCTGCACCAGCACGGTCTGTGGGCGACGATGGAGCAGAGCGGAAAATGATGAGGCGCCGAATCACGCGCCGCCGCGACGGCGCACCGGGCTGCACGCTCCGGTTGTCCGCGGCCGAACGGGCGCTACTGGCGAGCCTCCCGAGGGAGCTAGAGCAGGTGCTGGCGGCGATGGACGCCGAGCCTGATGCGGGCGGCGGTGACACGGGCGGCGGTGGATCTCCGGCTGGCGCTGGACCGGACGCCCACCTGCCTCCCTCGTTGCGGCGCCTCTTCCCGACGGCGTACGTGAGGGACGCTGACGCGGAGGCCGGCTTCGTCGCGATGGCTCGGAGCGAGCTGCTCGAGCACCATCGCCAAGCCCTGCGCACGCTGGCTGACACCTCCGAGGCCACCACACTGAGCGACGAAGAAACCCAAGGCTGGCTTGCTGCCCTGAACGACCTCCGGCTGGTACTCGGTACGGTCCTCGATGTCTGTGACAGCGA
>JBEKLQ010000023.1:0-44060 GCA_050010115.1 Acidimicrobiales bacterium
ATCCAGATCGGTCCCGATGACCTGCAGGTCACGGTGACCAAGGAGCAGGTCCGGTCCGCGCCCGACATCGAGCTGCGCGGCGAGGAGCTATCTCAGGCGGACGAATCAGCCCTCTATCACCACTTCGAACAGAATTACACGCCCATCGGCACCGAGAGCGGGCGCCGGCTCGCTCGCCGGTGATGTTTCTCGAGGGCACCGAGGACGGCGCTCGCCCAGCGACGCTCGTATCTGGCACGATCAGTGCATGAGTGATTCCAGTGCTGACGACATAGCCGACAAGCAGTCCGTCGCCGGACTTCCTTTGTACGCCGCCAGGGACGCCTCCTTGGACAGCGAGATCGACTTCGACGACGAGCAGGAGGACGATCAGTTGCCGCTCGACGTCATCGAAGCGCAAGAGGCGGGTGCCCTCCTCGACGACCCGGACGCCTTGGCGCAGGAGCAGGCGGAGGAGGAGGAGCAGGACTGATCACCGCTGCGACGCGTCTGCACTGATCGGAGCGAGACCGGATCGGCCCGACGACCCGCGGAGCTGGGTCGCCCAGCCACGATGTCCGGTAGCCCCGCAACGTCGGTGGGACCCACCAGGCGCTCTTAGCTCATCTTGGCCCGTGGCGACCGACGCATGCCTCGCCGCTCGACTGGATCAGTGTCGGGGACGTCAGGAGCGCATTCGGGGCACCGCCGCTTGGCCATCGGCAGCGCGGTTCGATAGGAGGTCTCCGGCTGCGGCGGCAAGCGCCGACTCGAGCCTGCTGAGCAAGTCGTCGCACGCCTCCGGGTCGATCACGAGTGGCGGGGCGATCACCAGCCAGTCACCGAAGCGCCCGCTGTTCTGGCGACGCGAGTAAAGAAGAAGGCCCTGCTCGAGACCGTGACGGAGAACAGCCGAACCGGGATCGATGTCCGTGGGGAACCGCGCCAGGGTGCCCTTGTCGGCGACGAGCTCGATCGCGAGGAGCAATCCTCGGCCGCGGACGTCGCCGATGAGCGGCGAGTCGTAGGCGATCCTGTCGAGTCCGGCTCGCAGGCGCACGCCCATCTGCTCGGCGTGGGCGATCAGGTCGTGTTCGACGATCTCGTCGAGAACGGCGGTGGCCGCAGCGCAGGCGATCGGACTCGCGTCGTAAGAGTGGGACACGACAAAACCGGTCGTTGCGGAGAGATCCTCGACGAGGTGCGCGGGCATGAGCGCTGCGCCGAGCGGCGCGTAGCCGGCGGCCAAACCCTTGGCAAGCACGGCGACGTCGGGTAGTGCGTCGGGGGCGTGGTGGGCCGCGAGGAAGTGCCCAGTCCGGAATGCGCAGACGCTCTCGTCGAACACGAGCCGGATGCCGTGGTGGTCGCAGATGGCGCGCGCTCCGCTCGCGAACGATGGGTGCGGGACGTTGACACCGGAGGCCTGGCCGCCGATCGGTTCGATGACGAAGGCGAGCACCTGGTCGGCGCCGACCCGCTCGATTGTCTCCTCGAGCGCAGCGAGGCTCGCAGTGGCCGCCGCCTCCGGGCTGGAGGCCCGACAGGTGAGTGGGGCGGGTACCTTCTCCGACAACACCGCCAAGGGGCCCCAGAGCGCCGGCACGCTGACGTCGCCGTTGAGGCCGAGCGTCCCGAGGGTTGCGCCGTGATAGCCGGGCATGAGCGAGATCACGCGGTGGCGCTGACCCTGTCCGGTCGCGACAGCATGGGCGCGCAGGAATTTGAGCGCCATCTCGACGGCTTCGGAGCCACCGGACGTGAGGTGCGCTCGCTCGAACCCGGCGCCGGCAAGTGAGGCGAGTCGCTCGGTGAGCGCGGCGTTTGCGTGATGCCTGGTCGTGCGCGAATACGTATAGGTCAGTTTCCTGCCCTGCTCCAGCATCGCCTGGAGCACGCGCTCGTTGCCCTGGCCAAGCCCCGCGAGAAACGGGCCCGAACAGGCGTCGAGCAGGCGCCTACCGCGATCGTCGATCAGGTAGATGCCCTCTCCCGCGACGATCGTCGGCAGACAGCGTGCCGCCACACGGTCGAAGAACACGTCCTGTGTGCCGCCCACCGCCGGATAGCACCAGTCAGTCATCGAACGACCCCTTGACCGTCGGTATCGGTGGATCGATCATAGGCAACGGCGGGTTTCTTCTTGGAATCCAGACTCTCAGGTTTCGGCTGTTGATCGATGGCGAGGGTGCCCAGACCCGGGATTCGCGAACACGCCGCCCGGCCTGTCACGGCGAATCGCGTGCCTCGGTCTTGAACAGCCTGGGGTGCACGAGCCAGGCGAGCTCGCCGCATCCCGGTTCGAGGTCCGCCCATGATGCGATCTCGAGCTCGACGCGAGCGAGTGCGGCCGTGGGCATCCTCACACGGCCTCCGCCGATCAGGGTTTCCAGGGCTTCTGAGCAGGTCGGTTCGTGGCCAACGATGAGGATCACGTCGAATCCCGGAGGCTGGCCTCGTAACTCGTCGAGGACCTCGGCCACTCCGCGATACAACGCCTCGCGGGTGCTCACCTCACAGCTCCAGCCGCCGGCTTTCATGGCGATCCGAATCGTTTGCCGGGCTCGTTCGGCGGGCGAGCTCAGCGCTCGGTCGGGGATCTGCCCGGCATCAGCAAGGAACCGGCCCATAGCGCGGGCGCTCTGGCGGCCCCGTCCCGACAGCGGCCGAGCGAGATCGTCCGCCTGGCCTGCGTGCCAATCGGACTTCCCATGGCGGAACAGGATCAGCGAAGGCATTGCCCACCTCGGCGTCCAACCCTGTCCGGGAGGCTGTCTCGGTTGTCGGGCCCGGCATCTCCGGTGTGCAGGTTGCACTCCGAGAGCTTGCAGCCACGGCGGAGCAGGGCCACGACCGACCAGATGAAGGCTGCGTCACCGTCAATTGTGGCAATTGTGGCCTCGGCCATCGAACCTGTCTTCCTTGGGAACCACCGAACGCCGGAAGGCTACCGGCGGGACCGGAGGCCGTTGGCCGATCGCTTGGGATGGGGGAATCCAAAGGGCTCCAGCGAAGCCAGCTCCGCGAGCCAGGCCGGCGGGTCGGATTGGGCATAGGCCTCTACGCTGGACTCCGATGCCCCACCGCGTCGCGGTCCGCGTCTACGCCGAACTGAACGAGTTGCCGCCCGCGGTGCCCGAGCTTGGTGTCACCGTTGCTCGGCACAGTGCAGAGGTTCCGTGACACCGACGGTGGTGGACGCCCCAGGCCCCCACAACCGACGCTCATTGTCACGGCTTTGTCACGGCTTTGTCACGGCTTTGTCACGGCTTTGTCACGGCTTGCCTGCAGTGCAGAGGTTCCGGACACCGGCGCCAGCTCGATCGGGCAGCCGGCCAATCCTCGAGGGTACGCCCGCTACGCGACCGGAGATGACTCGCAAAGCCTAGGTTTCTCATCATGCTCCACCTCCACCGCTCCGAACGCGCCGACGGGCTCGTGACGATGCTGGCCGACCTCGTCGCCGAGCCCCTCGACGACGCCATGGTGGCCGAGGTGGTGGCCGTCCCCACCCGAGGCGTCGAGCGATGGCTGACCCAGCAGCTATCGGCCCACCTCGGCACGGCCCCTGGCCGCAACGACGGGGTATGCGCCAACGTCGACTTCCCGTTTCCCGGCAGCCTGATCGGCGCTGCCCTGGCCGCTGGCGGCGGCATCGACCCGAAAGCCGACCCGTGGGCGCCGCAGCGATCGGTCTGGCCGCTGCTCGACGTGGTGGACGCGAGCCTCGACGAAGGATGGCTCGCTCCCCTGGCCTCCCACCTGCGCAACTCCGCACCCGAAGGCGAGTCCCGGCGCTTCGCCGCCGTCCGGCACATCGCCGACCTCTACGACCGCTACAGCGTCCACCGCCCCGAGATGCTGCGGTCGTGGTTGAACGGCGACAAGGACCACCCGAGCGCCGGCTGGCAGCCCGAGCTGTGGCGAAGGCTGCGGCGCCGCATCGGCCAGCCCAGCCCCGCCGAGCGGCTCATCGACGCCTGCGCCCGCCTGCAAGATGAGCCGGCATTGCTCGAGCTCCCGGCGCGGATCTCGCTCTTCGGCCTCACCCGGCTCCCTGCCAGCTACCTCGACGTGCTCGACGCCATCGCCACCGGCCGGGACGTCCACTTGTTCCTCCTCCATCCGTCGCCGGCGCTGTGGGCCCGGGTGGCAGCGACACTCGAAGGCCCGGCGCGCGGCCTGCCCCGCACCGAGGACCTCACCGCCAACGAGACGAGGCACCCCCTCCTCGCCTCCTGGGGCCGCGACGCAAGGGAGATGCAGTTGGTGCTCCGAGGCTCCGGCAGCCGAGCGGTGACGGACAACCACCGGCCGGTCGACGATGCCGTCGCCGACCTCCTCCACCGGCTCCAGTCCGACATCCGTGCCGACCGCCAGCCGCCCGGGCTGCCGACGCCCGGCAAGGACGACGCCAGACCGGCGCTCGACCCACGAGACCGGAGCGTCCAGGTCCACGCTTGCCACGGTCGGTCCCGCCAAGTCGAGGTGATCCGCGACACGATCCTCCACCTCCTCGACGAGAACGCGACGCTCGAGCCCCGCGACGTGATCGTGATGTGCCCCGACATCGAAACCTTCGCCCCCCTCATCCAAGCCACCTTCGGCGGCTACGACCCGCAGGACGAGGACACCTACGCCGTGGCGGACCTTCGGGTTCGTCTCGCCGACCGGTCGCTGCGCCAGACCAACCCGGTCCTTGGAGTCGTTGCGGAGCTGCTGGATCTTGCCGCCTCGCGCATCACGGCGACCCAAGTGCTCGACTTGGCTGGCCGGGAGCCGGTGCGGCGGCGCTTCCACTTCGACGACGACGACCTCACCCGGGTTGAGGAGTGGGTCGTGGGTGCCGGCGTGCGCTGGGGACTCGACGCCGACCATCGGGCACCGTTCAAGCTCGACCAGCTGGAGGCCAACACGTGGCGCGCTGGCCTCGACCGGGCGCTGCTCGGGGTCACGATGGCTGAGCAGGGCCAGCGGCTCTTCGGTGGAACACTCCCACTCGACGACATGGACAGCGGCGACATCGATCTTGCCGGCCGGATCGCCGAGCTCCTCGATCGCCTCGGGACAGCGGTCTCAGTTCTGCAAGGGACGCGGCCCATCGACGACTGGGCGAAGGGCCTCGCTGACATCGCCGACTCGTTCACGGCGACCTCGGAGCAGGACGCCTGGCAGCGCGTGCAGCTGCAACGCCTCCTCGACGAGCTCGTCGGAGAGGCCACGACCGACGGCGACGTAAGCACCTTCGCCCTCAGCCCGGCCGACATCCGCGCTCTCCTCACCGACCGGCTGAGAGGTCGCCCCACGAGGGCCAACTTCCGTACCGGCCACCTCACCATCTGCACCTTGGTTCCCATGCGGTCGGTCCCCCACCGTGTGGTCTGTCTGCTCGGTCTCGACGATGGCGTGTTTCCTCGCCACGTAGAACGCGACGGCGACGACCTCATCGCCGCCGACCCGCAGGTCGGCGACAACGACGCCCGTACCGAGGACCGCCAGCTCCTGCTCGACGCGCTGCTGGCGGCCACCGACCAACTCGTCATCACCTACACCGCCCGGGACGAGCGCACGAACCTCGCTCGGCCACCGGCGGTGCCACTCGGCGAGCTGCTCGACGTGATCGACCGCACGGTCAGAGCAGACGACGCACCGGCGCGCAGCCACATCATGATCCACCACCCGCTGCAGCCCTTCGACGTCCGCAACTTCACGCCCGGCGCGCTCATCGCGCAGCGGCCGTGGAGCTTCGACGCCGTCAACCTCGACGGTGCCCGGGCTTCGACACGTCCACGGGTGAAGCCAGGCCCGTGGCTCCCCGGCCCGTTGCCCGACATCGACCTCACGACAGTCGAGCTCGAGCGGCTCGAGGCATTCGTACGTCACCCGGTGCGCGCCTTCCTCCGCAACCGGCTCGGCGTCTCGCTCGCCGACCGCTCCCGAGAGATCGACGACGCTCTCCCTATCGACCTCGACGCCTTGGAACGCTGGGGTGTCGCCGAGCGGCTGCTGGCGGCACGCCTTTCCGGCGCCAACCGCGACGACTGCATCGCTGCCGAGCGTGCTCGCGGCCTGCTACCGCCGGGCGAGCTCGCCACACCGGTGCTCGCCAACATCATGCCGACGGTCGAGCAGCTCGTGGCGCTCGGCCACAGCGGCGTCGAACTGACCTCGCTCGATATCAACGTCGCCGTCTCAGCCGGCACAACGCTGATCGGCACGGTCGCCCACCTCCGGGGCGACGTATTGCACACCGTCACGTACTCGGGCGTGTCCCCTGCTCACCGGCTCATCGCCTGGGTCCGGCTGCTGGCGCTCAGCGCCGCCTGGCCGGACCGGCGGTTCGAGGCGCTCACGATCGGCCGGGCCCGTGAGGGGACGCGGGGCGCCAAGGTCACGACCGCGAAAATCAACGCACTCGGCGGCGATCCCACCACCCGTCAAGCGGCGGCGATCGAGTACCTACAGACTCTTGTCGACCTCTACCGGCGGGGGATGCGCGAGCCGCTGCCGATCTACTGCAAGACCACAGCCGCCTGGGCAGGCGCCGCCTACCACGGCCGGGATGCCCACAAGGCGGCGAGCAACGCCTGGACGTCGAGCTTCAACTACCCACGGGAGGACCGGGACCCGGAGCACCAGTTGGTGTTGGGGGGGGTGATGGGACTTGATTGGGTGCTGGCGCAGACCGGAACACCTCGCGACGACGAGAGGTCCGACGGATGGGAAGCCGGCGAGCCGACCCGCTTCGGCCGTTATGCCCGCCGTCTCTGGGACGGCCCGCTCGATCACGAGGAGCTGGCCGACCAGTGACAGTTACCGCTTCAAGTCGGCGAAGTCGGCGTCCTTAGCGGACTTCCTCGTGAACCGCCGTCTCGCGACCTTGTGCGTCCACCGTCTGTTGGTCGTAGGTCGAACGGCGACTGCTGTTCCGCTGAGTGGCGAACAGCGCGGCCGAGATGAGAAGACCGGCGCCTCCGGCGATCATGAGCACGACGCCCACAGTGGAGAGCTTGAACCCATGGGTGGGCGTTGTGACCGCCCAGTACATGATCGCACCGGCAGTGATCGCCAGGATGCTGAACACGATTCCCGTGCCATATCCGGATCTGTTGTCTGTCATCGCCTCACACTCACTCTCTTCGTTGCTAGAAACAGTACTCTAGTTATTCATCACTAGCAAATCTTTTCTAGAACCAATCTGCTAGACTAGCAGCGATGGACGAGTGGAGCTTTCTGACCAAACACGCACGTGCCCTGGCCTGCATCGCCCACGACCCGGGGGTGCGGCTGCGCGACATCGCCACGGAGCTCGGCGTCACCGAGCGGAGTGCATATGGCATCGTCAACGATCTGGCCGCGGCGGGCTACGTGGTCAAGGACAAGGACGGCCGTCGCAACCGGTACGAGATCCAGGGCCACCTGCCGCTCAGAGACGCGATCGGACGAGAGCGCACCATCGGTGAGGTGCTGGAGATACTGGTCGACAGAACGGCCCCGGGGCCAGCCCGGGGAGACCAGCTGCACGGGCCCAACAATGCGCCTCCGGGCGGCTCCGTCACCGCAGAGGTAGGCCGTACATCGGCGAGCCGCCGTTCAACACCAGCCCGAGGAGGGCGCCGTGACTGATGCCCAAGCAGCCCAAGGCGTAGATGCGGAACCTGTCCAGCCTCAACTCATGGCAGATCAAGAGCTTCCGACCGAGAGTCCCTCGTTGCCCCCGGCCGGGCCGACTCGAATTTCAGGGACGTGGGTGGGGATCATCGTCGCTGCTGTTGTGCTGGTGCTGTTGCTGGTGTTCGTCCTCCAGAACACTCAGTCGGTGAAAGTCTCGTACTTCTCCGGCCACGGGAAGATACCTCTCGGCGTCGTTCTGATACTTGCCGCCGTCGGAGGTGTGCTGTTCGCAGGCGTGGTCGCCTCGTTGAGGATCTTGCAGATCCGCCGCCGGCTGGGCAGCCGCCAGGGCCAGAGCGTGGCTCCCCCACGAGGAGAACGTGGTCCTGAACCGATGCTCGATGCCGAGTCCGGCCATCCGGCACCCGGCCCGGAGGTCCTCGGGCACCAGCCCTCCAGTCCCGGCGCCGCCGGCGGCCTCCACGCTGAGCGTGTCCCGGAATGACAACCGATGCCGCTTTGAAATGGGAACCTCCGTCGCACGCAATTGGGCGGCGTGACTGGGGTCCCGAGGCGTTAGCTGGCGGTCGGCTGCACCACGGCAGATTTCGACATCACGGTGCCGGCTTGGTTGAGTGCCTCGACTTCGAAGTAGTCGGCGCTCGGGACCGAGACCTTCGTCTCGAAGCCTGATCTGGCTACGAGCGACACCTTCTGCAAGTGCGCCGCGGCCGAGCCGTCAAGGACCTCCCAGCTGGTGACCTTCGTGGCTCCGTTCCAGCTCATGTACACCGTGTCGACACCGCCGGCGCCCGGGAGGGCGGCGGCTGACGGCCTCGTCAGCGGGTTGCCGGTCCAGGTGGCCAGGTAGTCCCGGTAGCTGAGCCATCCTGAGGGCAAGGAGGCGTCGAAGACCTCTTGGCCTGATGGCAAGAACTCTGTCATACCCCGGGTGCCACCCCACCCGACGAAGTAGTTGCCGTCGCTGAGCCGCTGCATGTCCCCGTCGTTCGGCACTTGAAGAGGCGGGTTTCTGATGAACTGGTAGACGAGGGTTGCGGTCATCGTCTTCATGTCGAGCTGCAGCACGAGCCCGCGCGCCGGTGACGATCGGGGCATCCCACTCTCGTCGTCGAACAACGAGAGCTCGTCGTTCTGGTAGAGCTGGGCGTCGTGCTGGCAGACGAACTCGGTGCCGGGCCCCATCGAGAAACTGCTGTTCATGCCACCGATCTGCCAAAGGATCTGGTGAGTGACCGTCGAGATGTCGTAGATCTGGTGGGTGTTGCGGGCGGAGATGATCACCTGACCCGGACGTGCCGGGTCGATGGAGTTGAGATGGAACCAGTTGTAGGCCCCTTTTGCCGAGGTGTCGCCGCTCGATACCGCGAGGTACGACGCCGAGAGAGGCACGTGATCGAGCGCCGACCACTCGAACACCACGAGCCCGGTCTTCACGTCGATCTCTTGCATCACAGAGTCGAACGCCACGCCGTCGGCAGGCCCGCCAACTGCAGTGAGGTTCCATTCCAATGGGTCGTAGGCCTCGACCCAGGCGGTCCCACTCGTGGTCAATACGAACTCGTGACCGTCTGCATACAGGCCGTTGCCGGCCTGGACGGTCGCGACCGTCTGGTACTCAGTATTGACCACGACGTTCAGGCCGACCCCGTAGGCGCCGACCATGTCGCCCTGCCAGAACGTGAGCACGCGCTTCGCGTTCCAGCTCTGGACCCTGAGAGCGCGGGCGGTCTCAGCGGCGACTGTGACGGGATCGAACCAGACGAGCTGGCCTTTCTGGTCGACGATCATCGGGCCTCGCTGGAGGCTCGTGGCCACCGTATTCGATGGAGCCAGCAGCGCGTCTCCCGGAGCACCGCCGCTGGCCGAGAGGTTCACGGTTATCGAAGGCGGATCGAGCGACGGGTCTGAGGGGTAGGGACCGGTCGCCGATGGGGCTGTGGCTGTCCGAGATGCAGTCGCTGCTCGCCGCCCGGAAGCGGTCGCCGTCCCGATCTCAGCGCCGCGCTCCGGCGCCGGCCCGTTGAACACCGGCGCCCCCGGTGCCTCCGTGGCGATCGTGAACTGGAACGTGCCCGACGATGCGCCGACGATGACGAGATCCGTCGTGACGGTAACGGTCTCCCCCGCGGTGAAGAGAACTTTGGGAACGAAACTCGCCCCATCGCCTTGCGAGTACGCCTCGAGCGTGCCGGCGTGCGACCCGGAAGAGGAGCCGACCACGGTGACCGTCCCGATGGCGGAAGGGTCGACGTTGAGGAAGCTGATCTGCGTCGCCGGGAGGGCGGTGATGCTCCCCGGTTCCGGCGACACGGTGACCCCGGATGAGCTGCCCGAGGGCGATCGAGACGATGGTGCCGAGCCGATGGCCGGCGCTGGTCCAGCAGCGATCGCTCGAGCGGTCGGTGCAAGCGCGCACATCACCACTGCCGTCAGCGCGATGCCGGCAGTGGTGAGAAGCCGTCCAGGTCGTCCCACGCTTGTCCTCCATTGCGAGATCACAGCTGCCGAGCATCCCTCAGACGGCCCGATACGTCAACCGGGATTCCACGAGGTTCGGTCAATGTGGCCGGGTTTTCGAGGAGACGCTGTACGCGTGTCGTCCCGGCTTTGCGAACAAGGCGCGTACAGCGTCGCGGTCAAGGGACCGGCAGGACCGCCGCAACTGCGCCCGGACGCGCCGATACGGCCTGCTTGAAGCAGACCGTATCGACCTGACGTGCCCGGGGAGCGGACCGGCTAGGCAGCCGCGGCTTGCTCTAGGGTCCCGGTCACGCCGGACCCTACAACTGGTTCCTGCCGAGCGTGGCGGCGCTGGCGGTAGGCGGCGATGAGCCCATCGGCTCCGATCCAGCTGGACGTCTTCCACGTGGCGAGGATCACGATGGCGAACAGTGCATAGAACGCACACACGCTGGCCGTGCCGGACATCACGTAGGTGAACAACAGCGCCAAGCTGCCCAGTGCCGCCAGCCGGGTGAAGAGGCCCAGTACCAGGGCCAGCCCGATGGCGAACTCGGCAACAGCGATGAGGATGCCGATCCAACCGGCGTTCGGGACGACGAAACTGTGCAGGAAGCTCCCCCACCAGCTGTAGGCGGGGACGCCGTGTGCGGCGAAGCCTGCAACCCCGGCACCGTGGTTGTGCAAGAAGTAGGCATTCTCAGCTCCGAAGAGCTTGGCCCAGCCTGCCTGCATCCACATGATGCCCACCCAGACGCGCATGGCGAGCCAACCGACCGCCATGATCTTGGACTGGACCAGCCATTGCACCACACGAGCGTTCGTGCGCTTGGAAGGATCACCAAGAAGTGCCGCGGGGTTGTTCATCAGTATTCTTCTCTTTTCTGGTCCGGCTCCTGCGGACCTCGAACGCAAGTGTAAGCTTTCACAAGCGCGGGCCCCAGGGCCGAAAGTCCTACGCCTAGGGGCAAAGGTCCCAACCCGCGCCCGGCTGTTCGGCTCGGTAGGGCCTCAGCCGGCAGTGCCCCCGACCCTCGCAGCGGCCGGATCAGCTCCGGTGACCACCAGTCACGCGCAGGCGGATGCGACCGATTTCGGCCAAGGTGACATGATCACCCGGTGATGAGCGAGACGGCGACCGAGGGGCTGGTCGGCCGGTGAGCACCGGGCGCACCACTCCCCCGCCGGCGGCCTCGACCCGGCCGACGCCCAAGCCCTTCGACGTCTGCGGGCCGCTGCCGACCGGAGTGACCCTGCTCGAGGCGAGCGCCGGCACGGGCAAGACGTACACGATCGCCGCCCTCGCCGCCCGCTACGTGGCCGATGGGCTGCCGCTCGATCGGCTGCTGATCGTGACTTTCACCCGCATGGCGACGGGAGAGCTGCGCGAGCGGGTCCGAGAGCGTCTCGTCAGCGCCGCCGAGGGCCTCACCGCCGCCCTCGCCGGCGTCGCCCCCGACGCCGAGGACGACGTCGCCTGTCTCCTCGCCACCGGGTCCCCGGACGAGGTGGCGCTCCGCCACGAGCGGCTGGCCAAGGCGATCGCCGACTTCGACGCCGCCACCATAGAAACCACCCACGGTTTCTGCATGCAAGTCCTCTCCGGCCTCGGCACGGCCGGCGACGTGGAACGCGACGTCACCCTCATCGAGGACGCCCACGACCTCCTGGCGGAGGTGGTCGATGATCTGTACATCCGACGTTTCTGGGCGAAGCCGGACGACTTGAGGTTCGACCGCGCCGAGGCACTCAGCATCGGCGCGGAGGTGCTCCGGCACCCGACGGCAGCCATCCTGCCGCCGCTCAGCGACGACCGTGATTCGAGGGCCATCCGCCGGCGCCTGGCCGACGCCGTCGGCAAAGAGATCGACCGGCGCAAGCGGCTCACCCAAGTCCTAACGTACGACGACGTCTTGATCCGGCTCCGGGACACCCTGGCCGATCCGGTGCGCGGCCCGGCGGCGTGCGCGCGGCTGCAGGCGCGCTACGAGGTCGTGCTCGTCGACGAATTCCAGGACACCGACCCGGTGCAATGGGAGATCATGCGGCGGGCCTTCGGCTCGGGGGGATCGACGCTCGTCCTCATCGGTGATCCCAAACAGGCGATCTATGCCTTTCGGGGAGCGGACGTCTTCGCCTACCTCGATGCTGCCACCCAGGCGGCATCCGAGGCCACGCTGGCGGTGAATTGGCGGAGCGACGGCAGGCTCATCGAGGCCTACGACGCACTGTTCGCCGGCAGCCAACTCGGCCACGAAGGCATCGCCTACCGGACCGTCAGCGCCGCTCCGGCTAACTGCGAGCCACGGCTGATCGGCGCGCCGAACGCGGCGGCGATGCGCGTGCGGATACTGCACCGGGACGATCGGCTCGTGTTGACGACGGCGAAGGGTTTCGCTTCCCTCAACCCGGCGCGGGCGCTCATCGCCCAGGATCTCGCTGGCGACGTGGTGCGGCTGCTGTCCTCGGGCGCCGAGGTCGTCAGTCGCCGGCAGGACGGCTCCGAGGTCGCCCGGGAGCCGGTCCGGCCGGGCCATGTCGCCGTGCTGGTCCGGACCAACCGGCAGGCCTGGATCGTGCGAGATGCCTTGCACGAGGACGCGGTCCCGGCCGTGATCGCCGGCTCGGGCAGCGTGTTCGCGACGGGGCCCGCCGGCGAATGGCTGCGCCTGCTCGAGGCGCTCGAGCGGCCGACGGCGCGGGACCGTGCCGCCTCCGCCGCGCTCACCGCCTTCGTCGGCTGGGAGCCCGCCACGGTGGCTACCGCCAGTGACGAGGTGTGGGAGGACCTCCACTGGTCCTTGCACCGCTGGGCTGGAGTCCTGCGCCGGCGCGGCGTCGCCGCCCTGTTGGAGAACATCACGGTCACCCGGCAGCTCCCGGCACGCGTGCTCGCCCGTCCGACCGGTGAGCGGTTCCTGACCGACCTCCGCCATGTCAGCCAGCTCCTGCACGCGGCGGCCATGTCGGACGGCCTCGGCTCGACGGCGCTGACGGCGTGGCTGCGGCGGCGCATCACCGAAGCCGAGCAGGACGCCGGGGACGAGGACCGCAGCCGGCGCCTGGAGTCCGACGCCGAGGCCGTGCAGGTGCTGACGATCCACCGCAGCAAGGGGCTCGAGTTCCCCGTCGTGTACTGCCCCTACATGTGGGAGGGCTACAGCCAGGAGGACAAGGTGCCGGTGTTCCACGACCCCGGCAACGGCAACCTCCGCACGATCGATGTCAGCCGGGAAGGAGCCGGCTTCGCCCGTCACCAGAACCTGGCGCTCACCGAGCGCCGGGGCGAGGACCTCCGGCTCTTGTACGTCGCTTTGACTCGGGCCAAGCATCAGGCGGTCGCCTGGTGGGCCGGCGCCTACGAGGCCGAGCACTCTCCCCTCGGCCGGCTGCTGTTCGCCCGTGACGACAAGGGCGTCGTGAGCGCCTTTGGGAGGCGGGCGGTCACCGACGACGAGGTCTTCGAGTGTGTGGCCGGCCTTGCCGGAGGGATCAGCGTCGAGCGGATGGCAGTGGTCGAGCCGCTCCGCTGGGAGGGCACGGTGCCGGCTCCCCCGGATCTCGAAGCGGACCATTTCGATCGGGTTCTCGACCGATGCTGGCGGCGTGCCTCCTACACGAGCATCACGCAGGCGAGCCACGACCAGACCGTAAGCAGCGAGACGGACGAGGACGTCATGAGTGATGAGGAGGTCCTCGGGACGGTTGTCGCTGCTGGGGCCGGCGCCGCCGGCGATGACGGTTTGCGAGCGGTGCCGCTGCTGCTCGCCGGCATGCCTGCCGGGACCCGGGTCGGGACGCTCATCCACTCGGTCATGGAGGCGACTGACTTTGCTGCTGTGGACTTGGCCGGTGAGGTGCGGACGGCGCTCGCCGCCCAGCTGTCCTGGCAACACCTGGATCTCGGCGATCTCGATGTGGTCGTCGAGGGGTTGTGCGCGGGTCTCTCGACACCGCTTGGTCCCTTGGTCGGCGGGGTTCGGTTGCGTGACATCGGGCGCGGGGATCGTCTCGACGAGATGGGTTTCGAGCTTCCGTTGCTCGGGGGCGACACCCCTGTCGGAGAACTGGTGGTCGGCGACATCGCAGAGTTGCTGGCGGCCCAACTGCCGCTCGGCGATCCGATGGCGCTGTATGCGCAACGGCTCGCCGACCCTTCGTTGAGCGCCACGCTGCGCGGATACCTGACCGGCAGTCTCGACCTCGTGTTCCGCCTGCCACGCGAGCGGTACGTGATCGTCGACTACAAAACGAACCGGCTCGGGAGTGCTGGCGAACCGCTGACGGCCTGGAACTACCGGCCGGACGCCATCCGGGCCGAGATGGGGGCGGCGCACTACCCGCTGCAGGCCTTGCTGTACACCGTCGCCTTGCACCGCTACCTGCGATGGCGAGTGCCCGGCTATGACCCGGAGCGCAACCTGTGCGGCGCGTTGTATCTCTTCCTGCGCGGGATGAGCAGCCCGACGTTTCCAATTGTCGACGGGCAGCCGTGCGGGGTCTGGTCGTGGCAGCCGCCGGGGGAGCTGGTCGAGTCGCTGAGCGACCTGTTCGACCGGGGACGGTCGGCGCCGTGAGCATGCTCGACGTCGACGGCTACGACATCCGGCTTGCTCGAGGAGCTTGCGGGCTCCTGCGCGAGTTCAACGAGGCCGGCGTGCTCACGGCCGCCGATGTCCAGGTCGCCGTCCGCCTCGGGCGGCTCGCTCCGACGAGCGAAGAGGACGTCCTGCTGGGTGCTGCTTTGGCTGTGCGCGCTCCCCGCCTCGGGCACGTCTGTGTGGATCTCGCCAAGATCCGCACGACGGTCAGCACGGACCTCGACGAGCCGATTGACCTCCAGGCACTTCCGTGGCCGGACGAAGGTCTCTGGTTCGACCGACTCCGAGACAGTCCGCTGGTCGGAGCGGACCGACCTCTGCACCTTGAGGGGACGACGCTCTACCTCGACCGATTCTGGTCGGAGGAACGTCAAGTGGCTGCTGACCTCTTGGCCTTGGCCGATGCGCCCGCTGAGGGGGTGGACCTCGAGCTGCTGGCTTCAGGGCTGGACCGGCTCTTCTTCAGCGAGGACGAGCCGGACTTTCAGAGGTTGGCCGCCTCCTCCGCTGTCCTCCGCCGCTTCAGCGTCATCGCCGGCGGGCCCGGCACGGGCAAGACGACGACCGTGGCAAGAGTCTTGGCGTTGATCGACGAGCAGGCCGCTTATGGAGGCCGTCCGCCATTGGTCGCGCTTGCCGCTCCGACCGGAAAAGCTGCTGCCCGACTGGAAGAGGCCGTTCACCAAGAAGCTCACCGGCTCCCGCTCGAGGCCGAGGAGCGGGCACGATTACTGCAGTTGCGCGGGATGACGCTGCATCGGCTGCTCGGCTTCAACCCGGGCAACCGGTCGCGATTCCGCCACCACCGGTTGAACCGGCTGGCGCACGATGTCGTCGTGGTCGACGAGACGTCGATGGTGTCGCTCTCGCTGATGGCCCGACTGGTCGAAGCCGTACGGTCCGACGCCCGGTTGATTCTCGTAGGCGACCCAGAGCAGCTGGCTTCCGTCGAGGCCGGCGCGGTGCTGGGTGATGTCGTCGGCCCGGCGAGCCACGGCCTCCTGATGAGAGCGCCGGCCATGCAAGCCCTGGCGAGCGCTGCTCGACAGCACCTGCCCGAACAGGACGCAACCACGTCGAGGCTGGCTGGCAGCCCGGTCGGTGACGGCGTGGTCATGCTGCGGCGCGTGCACCGCTATGGAGGCAACATCGCCCGTCTGGCGGAAGCGATCCAGGCCGGCGACGGTGACGGTGTCGTCTCGTTGCTCGCTGCCGGCGTGGGTGGCGTCAACTGGCTCCCGGTCGACATCGCAGCTGACGGCGCAGCTGCGGAGCTTGACCTGGTGCGTTTCGCAGCGGTCGCGATCGGCCGGCGGCTGATCGAGGCTGCCCGCGCAGGTACAGCTCGCGAGGCGATCGACGCCCTCGGTGCCTTCCGCCTGCTCTGCGCCCACCGGCGGGGTCCTGCCGGAGCGAGCACCTGGATGAACGTTGTGGAGCGGTGGCTGGCTGCGGAGATCGAGGGTTTCGCAGCGGACGGCACCTGGTACGTCGGCCGGCCGCTTCTCGTGACCGAGAACGACTACAGCCTGCGGCTCTACAACGGCGACACCGGCGTGGTCGTGGCCGCCGGCCCCGGCCGAGTCGTCGCCGCCTTCGAGCGCGGGGGCGAGGTGGTCGAGGTGAGCCCCACCCGGTTGGCGTCGGTGGACACCGTGTACGCCATGACCGTGCACAAGGCCCAGGGCTCGCAGTTCGATACGGTCGCCGTGCTGCTCCCGGCCCCCGACTCCCCCATCTTGACCCGTGAACTGCTCTACACCGCCGTGACGCGAGCTCAGCGCCAGCTGTTCGTCGCCGGACCGGAGGAGTCGATCCGCGCGGCGGTGGCCCGGCCGATCGCGCGGGCGTCAGGGTTGCGGCGGGCGCTCTGGGGTGAGTGAGCCATCAAAGCGGTCACGGCGGCCGTGGGTGTCACCGTTACTCGGTGCAGTGCAAAGCTTCCGTGACACCGCTATCGGGCGCGGTGGCGCTGTGGCGCGGTGGCGCTGTGGGGCTGTGGGGCGAGTGGCGCTGTGGGGCGAGTGACGGCGCCGGCCCTCGATGTCACCGTTGTTCGGCACAGTGCAGAGTTTCTGTGACACGGGCACGGGCGGCGGCGGGCAATCCGGCAGACGACCCCAGCGCCAGCCCTTGTTGCCCCGGCTCGCTCCACCGAACGGATCGCCGGGCCGCCTGTGTGAGGAGGACAGACCGGTGATGCTGGACGCACGACAGCGATGAGCAAGGTCACGACTCGAGAGACGGTCCTTGCCCAGTGCGGCGGGCTCGTCGGCACCGAGCTCTCCTACCCGTTCGGGGACGATACGGCTGTGTTCAAAGTGGGAGGGAAGATGCTGGCGCTCGTCAGTCTCGACGACTCCCCGGGGCGAGTGACCCTCAAGTGCGACCCCGACGCGGCCGTCGGCCTTCGGGACTCCTACGCCGCGATCGGGCCTGGGTACCACATGGACAAGAGGCACTGGATCACCGTTGAGCTCGGAGGCGACGTGCCCGACGCGCTGCTCGCCGACCTGATCGTGGACTCCTACGACTTGGTCGTCGGGGCATTACCCGCTCGCCTTCGCCCGCCGACGACGTGAGTCACATGGTGGCGAAGGATCCGAGACGTATTGGAACCGGTTGACTCCGCGAGTGTGCACCTCGAGGGCCTCGACGTAGCATGCGCCGATGGGGTTTCTCTTTCGAAAGCTCACCCGGCTTCTACGAACCCGGAAAGAGCGGAAGGCGCGCAGCGGGCGCTCTCGTCGCTAGGCGTCAGGTGGTGACCGAGTACCGGTAGACCTCGCCGTCACTTCCCAGCAGGGCGCGGACCGCCTAGAATGAGTGCGCGAGGGAAGGCGGAGTCGATGGAGACGGCTAGTTGTTGTGGCGGCACGGAGTGGGAAGCGGCGCGCGCTCAGTCGTCGGGACCCGAGGCGGCAATGAGACGCCGCCCTTTGATCTCCAAACTCGGGGGACTGGTCGCAGTCATGGTGGGGTCGCCGGTCTTGGCACTGAGCCTGACGGTTGGCACAGTGGCCGCCTCCCCAGTCGGCAACATTAAGGTTTACCACGGCATCGGCGACAGCTATGGGATCACAGCCGGGTCCGACGGTGCCGTCTGGTTCGCCGACCGCGACAACAACTCGATCGGGCGGATCACGACCGCAGGGAAGGTCACCGACTACACCGGGACCGGCATCAGCAATCCCGTCGACATCACGGGCGGGCCGGACGGGGCCCTCTGGTTCACGAACCGCGACAACAACTCGATCGGGCGGATCACAACCGCCGGAGTCGTGACCAACTACAGCGGGACCGGCATCGACGGTCCCGTCGGGATCACGACCGGGCCCGACGGGGCCCTCTGGTTCACCAACGAGTACAACAGCTCGATCGGGCGGATCACGACTGCCGGGGTGGTCACCAACTACACCGGGACCGGCATCGACGGTCCCGTCGGGATCACGGCCGGGCCCGATGGGGCCCTCTGGTTCACCAACGAGTACAACAGCTCGATCGGGCGGATCACAACCGCCGGTGTGGTGACCAGCTACAGCGGGACCGGCATCTTGCAGCCCGTCGACATCACGGCCGGATCCGACGGGGCCCTCTGGTTCACCAACGAGTACAACAACTCGATCGGGCGGATCACGACCGCCGGTGTGGTCACCGACTACACCGGGACCGGCATCTTGCAGCCCCTCGACATCACGGCCGGGCCCGACGGCGCCCTGTGGTTCACCGGCGTCACCTCCATCGGGCGTCTCACCACCGCTGGAGTCTTCACCACCTATGAACGCAACGGGCTCAGCTTCATGCACGGGATCACGGCGGGGCCCCGCGGAACGGTGTGGTTCACCGACCCTGCTGCGGGCTCGATCGGGCGGATTGCGACCCCCGCCATCAAAAGGCTCGCCCCCCGTTCGGGCGCCCCGTGCACGACGGTGGTCATCACCGGGTACAACCTCTCTCACGCTACGCAAGTCGCCTTCAACGGAACTCTCTCCACCATCGTGTCCGACAGCGCCACCAAGATCGTCACGACGGTGCCAGTCGGCGCCACCACTGGTCCCGTATCAGTGACTATTGCCAGTAACACGGCGATCAGCAGCCAGACCTTCAAGGTGACCAAGAGGGTCTAGAACGGTCTAGAACTGAACCCGGCACTCGAGCTGAATCGGCCGGCGACAACCCTCGCAAGTTAGACCGACGCGGCGCGCGTCGTGGCCTGGCGCGGGCTGGCGCGGGCTGGCGCGGCGCGAGCGGCCTCTCTCCAGATTCTGAAGCGGGAGCTCCGGGCGGCGTACTCGGAAGGCGAGCAGCGCAACATCGGCTGAGCGCCGCCCGCCTGCCACAGTGTCGAGGCATCGGCGTGAGTCTCAGCCGATCCGAACAGATCTCACAGCAGTTCCTCAGCTTGCGACCGTAAACATAATTCTGACCAGCGTTACCGCGACGTAGGTAGTTCTTCGATAAGCGCGCACGAAACGAATAGAGGCCCGAATGTTTCTCACCTATTTGCGCCGAGAGCTCCGGCGACGCGGCAAGCAGGCGATCGTCGTGGCGATCGGTCTTGCCATCGGAATCGGCCTCGTGATGACCGTCTCGGCGGCCTCCGCAGGCGTCAAGACGGCTCAAGGAGAGGTGCTTCACTCGCTGTACGGCGTCGGCACCGATATGACCGTCACGCAAACGGCGACATTCGGCACCGGAGGAGCACAGCGGTTCAACTTCGGCGCAGGATCGGGCACCCGCCCGGCCGCCGGCACGCACATCTCGCGGAACACGCTCCGGGCAGCGCCTGGAGAGGCGGCGTTCTCCGCGACGGACGTGTCCAAGGTGGCGACATTGCACGGTGTCGCGGCAGCGACCGGCGGCCTCGCCCTGACTGACACCAGCTTCTCCGGGACGATCCCGAACTTCACGCCAGGTTCGGGCAGCTTCCCGCGTACTGGTGGGCCGGGCTCCTCGTTCAACATCAACTCGTTAACCGTCGACGGCATCCAGATCTCGGGCACCGTTGGCCCGCTCAGCGCGTCGCAGATCACGAAGGGAACGTATTTCAGCGCCGGGGACAACAACGCGCTCGTCGCGATCGTGAGCTCCTCCTACGCGACGCAGAACAAGTTGAGCGTCGGTTCGACGGTGGATGTCGCCGGCAAGACACTCAAGGTCATCGGAATCGCGTCTTCGTCCAGCTCCACTGATGTCTTCATCCCGCTCGGCACCGCCCAGACGCTCGCCGGGTTGAAGAACGACGTGACGATCATCTACGTGAGCGCCTCGAGCGCCTCCGGAGTCTCCTCCGTCGCCGCTGCAGTGAAGACGGCGATCCCGAAGGGCACCGTCACCACCTCCGCCAGCCTGGCGAGCGAGGTGACCGGGTCGATCTCGAGCGCCTCCAACCTCGCCACGCACCTCGGCAAGTGGCTGTCGATCGCAGCGCTCATCGTGGCGTTCTTGATCGCCGGACTGTTGATGATGGCGGCAGTCTCCCGGCGGGTGCAGGAGTTCGGCACACTCAAAGCCATCGGATGGCGGACGCGCCGGGTCGTCGGACAGGTCATGGGTGAGGGTGTCACGCTCGGGCTCGCCGGAGGTGTGATCGGCATCCTGTTCGGGATAGCCGGAGGGGCGATCGTGTCGGCGATCTCGCCCTCGCTGACGGCAACGGTCGGGTCCTCATTCGCGACCGGCGGTGGAGGATTCGGGTTCGGCGGTGGGAGCACGTTCACGGGCGGGTCCACGCCCTTCGGCTCCGGGTCCGGCTTCGCCGGCGCCGGTGGTCGTGCGGCCGCCACGAGCGCCGCCCGCACGGTTGCCGTCCACCTCAATGCACCGTTGCAGGGCGGGACGATCGCGATCGCCGTGGCGCTGGCGATCGCCGGCGGTCTCGTGGCGGGAGCGTTCGGCTCCTGGAGAGCGGCTCGGCTCCGCCCGGCTGCAGCGCTCCGGAGGGTCGAATGATCGCGAGCGAGACGCCCGCAAACACACGACCCCACCCGAGCAAGCAAGCGAGCAAGGAAGGCCACCCCCATGTACGAGCTCACTGATGTCCGGAAGTACTTCGACAAGAACGGCCGGAACGTGCGTGCGCTCGACGGCGTCAACCTCGTGATCGAGGACGGAGAGTTCCTCGCCGTCCAGGGCCCGACCGGGCAGGGCAAGTCGACGCTCCTCCAGTTGCTCGGCGGGCTCGATCGGCCGAGTGCCGGCCGGGTAATCTTCGACGGGCGCGACCTGGCGAAGCTCGGTGAGAACGAGCTGGCCGATCTACGGGCGTCGACCTTCGGGTTCATCTTCCAGACCTTCAACCTGATCCCGACGCTCACCGCGCAGGAGAACGTCGAAACCGCCCTCGTCCCGCTGCACAAAAAGGCCGCCGACCGGCAGCAAGCCGCGCGCCAGACGCTCGAAGAGCTCGGCCTCGGCGACCGGGCGACCCACCTTCCTTCAGAGCTGTCCGGGGGTCAACAGCAGCGCGTCGCGATCGCCCGAGCGCTCGTGAAGAACCCGAAAGTGCTGCTCGCCGACGAACCGACGGGGAACCTCGACGAGGACACTCGCGACGATATCGTGGGCCTCTTGGAAGGGCTGTGGCGTGACCGAGGGCTCACGCTGGTGATCGTCACCCACGACAGCGCCATCGCCCGCCGCGCCGCCCGCATCGCGATCATGAAGGGCGGCAAGGTGTCGATGAAGAAACCGACGGCGCCACGCCAGCCGGTTGCGTCCGGCTCAGGCAACTGACCTCCGGGCGAACCGTGCCCGACGTCATCGCTCCCGATCTCGACGTCCTCTTCTGCGGTATCAACCCCGGGCTCTGGTCTGCCGCGGTAGGGCATCACTTCGCCCGGCCGGGCAACCGGTTCTGGAAGGTGCTGCAGGCGTCGGGTTTCTCGGAGGAGCTGCTCGATCCGTCCGAAGAGGCTCGCCTGCTCGAGCTCGCCCTCGGGATCACGAACCTGGTGCCCCGCTCGTCAGCCACGGCGGCCGAGCTCGGTCGTGACGAGTTGCAGGCGGGTGCCAGGCGGCTCGTACGGACCGTGGCACGGTGGCGGCCGCGCTACGTCGCCTTCCTTGGAATGACGGCGTACCGCCTCGCCTTCGATCGGCCTCGCGCTGGCATCGGTGAGCAGCCCGAACCACTGTCGACCGCTCGAGTCTGGCTGCTGCCAAATCCGAGCGGCGTTCAAGCGCGCTACCAACTCCCTGAGCTAGCGGCGGCGTTCGCCGTTCTGCGGGAAGCGGCAAGGCGAACTTGTTGACCTGATCAGACAACGCGCCGACCTCTGTTTACGATGGCTGTCAATGGGCAAGCGTCGACCGTTGCTCATCGCCGGCGGAGTCCTCCTCGTCGTGGCCCTCGTGGTCACGCTCGTCACAGTCGGTCTTGGAGCAGGCAAGTCGACTTCGCGTCCCACGAGCACGTCGTCCAGCACGTCGGTTCCGGCGAGCACAGTGCCGGCAACCACCTCACCCAACCCGGCCGACAGCCGCACGTTCCTCGGTCCCGACGGTGTGGAGGCGTCGTGGGTGATCGCGGAGAACAAGCTGCCGGGCACGACGGCATGGGAGATCGGAAGGCAGCCCAAGAGCGGGTCGATCCAGGGCTTTGCCAACGTCACCTACGCCTCGGTGGGCAACCGGGTGACGCTCTACGTCGACAGCACGGCTCTGAGCTTTCGTGTCGAGGCTTTCCGCATGGGGTACTACGGCGGCAAGGGCGGCCGCCTCGTCTGGATATCCGCCGAGGCGACCGGCCGAGTCCAGCCAGCCTGCCCGCTGACTCGCGGGATCAACATGGTGGCGTGCGACAACTGGAAGCCCTCGATCACGTTCCGGGTCACGTCGGTGTTCCTGCCCGGTGAGTACCTCCTGAAGCTCGTCGGCAGCGGCGGTGAGCAGAGCTACATCCTGCTCACTGTCTGGGATCCGTCGAGCCACGCGGCCTATCTCTTCAAAGGCGACGTGTACACCGAACAAGCCTGGAACACCTACGGCGGCTATACGTTCTACCAAGGACTCGGGACCTGTGCCCCCACCTACCCACCGTGCAACCGGGCGCGAGTCGTGTCGTTCGACCGCCCCATGGCCACAGGAGAGGGCGCCTCTGACTTCCTCAGCAACGAGTACCCCCTGCTCCGCCTCATGGAGGAGAACGGCCTCGATGTCACCTATGCCGACGACCTCACCGTCGAGCAGCACCCTTCGATCCTGCTGCAGCACCGGACGCTGCTCTCCCTCGGGCACGACGAGTGCTGGTCGCTGGCCGAGCGCCTTGCTGCCCAGCGAGCGCAGGACCATGGGGTCAACATGATCTTCTTCGGAGCGAGCGCCGTCCTGCGCCACGTCCGCCTGCAGTCATCCTCGCTCGGGCCCGATCGTGAGCTCGTCGACTACCGCGACTCCAGCGAGGACCCGCTCAACGGCAAGGGAAACCCGCTCGAGGTCACGGGTAACGCTTGGTTCTCGCCGCCGGCGGACTGGCCCGAGAGCGGGTTCGTCGGCGAGATGTACGCCGGCTACCTCGAGCCCGGCACGCCAGCCGCCCCGTTCGTCGTCGAGGATGCGAGCGCCTGGATCTTCAGGGGGACCGGCCTGCACGACGGCTCCGCCATCCCCGGTGTCGTCGAGGCTGACTTCGACCACGTAGCCTCGTCATGGCCGATGCCGTCCGATCTCCAGGTGCTGGGGCACTCGCCGATCCCCCTGTCCGATGTGCAGACCGACCTCGGAGAGTGGGGGCAGGACACCTACTCGGACGCGACGTACTACACGACCGCCTCCAGCAAAGCCGGAGTCTTCGACAGCGGCAACAACAACTGGATCAACTCGCTCAGCCCTTGCTCGACGCGCTCGGCGACGTGCTCAGCCGGCATCATGCAGAAGATCACGGGCAACCTCCTGTGGCTCCTCGGGCAGGGCCCGGCAGGTCGGATCGTCCCGTCGGTGGCGAACTGGAAGTTCGTGGTCCCTGCCGGGTCGTGAGCCTGGCGGGCGCTGCCGGGATCCGAGCCCGACACGGCGCCGGCTAGATCACCGGCAGCGTCACGTCCGCCACCAACGCGGGTGCTGCAATCGGGTTAGTGACCACCTTGGTCGGTCGGTCTCTGAGGCCGGCAGTACTACGGCAGCCCGTCGCCTCTCGGCCGCGGCATGAGCTGCCGCGGCATGAGCATGAGGTCGCGGGAATCGGACGACTTGGGGGACTGGCTGGGTGTCCTCGGGGCGCTCGATCTCTGATGGTGGGACGGGAGGAGTCGATCGATCAGCAATGCGATCAGCAATGCGGGGTCCCATAGGGACCGCCAATCTCCCTCCGAGAGCGGAGGAACTCTAGCCCAAGATGAACTGGCCGAATTCTACTCCATTTGGGTAGCCCAGGGGCCCAGGCCAACATGACTCGGCTTTTGTGACGATGCAGCGTGCACTTGGCAAACCAATAGTCACAATGCAGTGCGTCCTAACCTCACACGTCGTCCCTCTACGACGGCGACTCCTTGACTCGCCCTTGGGGTCTCCTCCGGGAATCGAGCTGCGATCCCGCAAGTCGCGCAACAACTGGGCGCGCTGACACGTCCCTAGCTCCAAGTGAGAGCGTTCTCGTGAGACCCACCGGGCAACCACTGTGCCTGGTTGCCGGCGGGGTCAGACGGGGAACTGGCGCCGACCGCGCTCCTTCGCCCGGAGTATGTCGAGGGTGGCGCTGACACAGTCGGGGTCGAAATACGTACCAACGTGCTCTTGAAGGTAGGCCCGGGCGCGGCCTGCGCTGTAGATCGTCTTCCGGTAGCTCCGGGGGTGCGTGAGGGCGTCGTAGACATCCACCACGGCGAGCACCCGTCCGAACACAGGAATCGCCTCGCCGGCCAGCCCATCGGGATATCCGGCGCCGTCCCAGCGCTCGTGGTGAGCGCGAACGCCGGCCGCCATGGAAGCCAGGGCCGGAGAGATCGCGAGCAGCATCTTTGCGCCGATGATCGGGTGGCGCTGAACCTCCTCTGTCTCCTCGGGCGTCAGCCGACCTTCCTTGACGAGAACTTCTGGCGAGAGGCCGAGCTTGCCCAGGTCGTGGAGGACGCCGGCGTGAGCCACGATGAGGCGGTCCGGACTGGCGAGGTCAAGCTGCGTGGCAAGCAGCCCAGCCAGACTACCCACGCGTCCGGAGTGTCTGCCTGTCAGTCCGTCATAGGAGGAGACGGCCAGACGCAACGCGCGAACGAGCGATTGCTCCTGTCTCTCCGATGCGCTGTTTCCGGCCATGTCCTGTGAAATCACCCTCGTCAACGATACCAGTGCCGTAGCGGCTCACCGACTAATACGGCAATAATCTGCCGTTAGCGGGGCTTGACGACTGCGAGCTTGGTCGCCCCGATCTGTGCGAGGTGCACCACCAGTCACGCAGCGAAAACCCCCACGACAACCACCCTACGCATCCTGGGTCGGCATCTTCTGCACACGCGGAACGAGGTCGGGTGGGTTGGAGCTGTTCACCTCGACCTGCTGGCCGCTCGAGCACTCGCGCTCGACCACGACGTCGTCCAACGCAGTGGCAGGAAGCGACGGCAGCCCGCCGACGCCCGCGCCGGCTTGGAGGCTCCCGGTCAGGTCGCTCGTCGTCGCCCGGCGCCAGTCCGAGAGGTTCGGCACTGTGACACCGAATCTGGTTTCGAGGAATCGCAGCTGCGACGTGTGATCGGAGGTCCCCGAGAACACATGCCCGCCTCGGGCGAAGGGCGAGATCACGAGCATCGGGACGCGCATGCCGAGTCCGATCGGGCCCGCCACACCGCCAGCGGACTCAGGCAGCGGGTCGACTGTGAGGTACTCCCCGGCAGTACCCGGCGGTGGCGTCGGCGGCGGGACGTGATCGAAGAAGCCATCGTTCTCGTCATACGACAAGAACAGCACCGTCTTGGCCCACACCTTGGGGTTCGAGGCCAGTGTCTGGATCACCTGGTGGGTGTAGTACTCGCCCCGGGAGGGCGGCGCCGGCGGGTGCTCCGACATGTCCTGCGGGACGATGGGCGCCACGAGCCAGGAGACCGCCGGCAGGGTGTCGTTCGCCACGTCTCGGGCGAAGTCGGCAGGGAACGTCCACTCGAAGGCATTGTGGTAGATCATTGAGGACCGATCGCGGTACTGCCGGAAGTACAGCAGCCGGTTGTTCGAGACGAGCATGGCGAGGTCGCTGCTCGGCACGTAAGCCGAGCCCGGTGGGTTGTAGACCTTCCAGGAGATCCCGTGGGCATCGAGGGCTTCGGGCATCGTCGGCCACGACACCGACCACTGGTACGACGACTCCTCGTTCGTGGTGATGATCGGGCCGCCGCCACGGCCATCGGGATCGTTCGTGCCCGAGAGCCAGAACATCCGGTTCGGATCAGTCGGGCCGAGCACCGAGCAGTGGTAGCCGTCGCACAGGGTGAAGGCCTCGGCCAGGGCGTGGTAGAAGGGCAGGTCGTCTCGCGTGTAGTACCCCATGGTGAGGGCGCCGTTCTGCGGCCCTTCGTACTCCGGCGACGTGTGCGTGGTGACGAAGGCGTCCATGGACCCGTGGTTCCAGCAGGCGTGCTGCGCCGGCCAAGCGTGAGAGAGATCGAACGTGCACTCGGCATCGGTGTTCGCCGTGTCGAGATGGAACGGCAGGAGGCGCCCGACCGGAGCGACGGTCTTGTTGGCAGGGAAACGCTGCGAGAACACACCCACGTCGTCTGCCGGATGATCATCAAAACCTCGCACACCCGGGAACGTCCCGAAGTAGTGATCGAATGAGCGGTTCTCTTGCATAACCATGACGACGTGATCGATCGCCCCGAGGTCCGAGCCGGCAGGCTTCACGCTCGTGGCCGTACGGATGGTCGTCGATGTGCGGGCGGACTTCGTCGAGGAGGGGGAGCACGCCGAGAGCAAGGCGCCCGCCGCTCCGGCTGCGCCGGCGGCGGCTGCGGCGGCGAGGAAGTCGCGCCGATCCATCCGGCGACCAAATACGTCGGATTCGCTGTCAGGTGGGGCTCGATCGCCTGATGTCATCCGGCCCAGTGTCGCGCTCGGCGCGCCGTCGGCGGCGGTTCGACATCGTGGCGTCGACGATGTCCTCCTTGGGAGCGAAGTGCCGCTAGACAGCAGGCATGACCGACACACCGAGCTTCACCGCCGAGACGGTCGCCCTCCAGCGCTCATTCGAATCGCACCGCCCGTCGCGCCAGCGCCTGTTCACCGACCCGTACGCCGATGCCTTCCTGCGACCTGTGTTGCGGGCACTCGCTTTCGGGAGCGGCATCCCCGTCTTACGCCGCCTGACCACCGCCTTCTACGACCTGTTCGGGGGACCAGGGCCACGCCCTTCAGCCATCGTCCGCACCAAGGTCATCGATGATGCCCTCAGCGATGCGCTTGCGAGCCACGGGCAGTGCATCCTGCTCGGTGCGGGCTACGACACCCGCGCCCACCGGCTGGCGGCGCTGGCGGACCGGCGCGTCTTCGAAGTCGACCAGCCGGCTACGCAGAAGGTCAAGCGCGCCGTCATCGACCGCCTCGGCCTGGCAAGCGATCACGTCACCTACGTGGCTGTCGACTTCGAGCACGACGATCTCGCCGCCCGGCTCCTCAATGCCGGATTCGACCGGACGATGCCCACCGTGTTCGTCTGGGAAGGCGTGACCCAGTACTTGTCGAAGGACGCGGTCGACTCCACCCTCGCCACCGTCCGCCACTTGAGCCCCCAAGGCGGCCTCCTCATCGTGACCTACGTCGACGCCCGCACCTTCGACGACCCGAGCCCGTTCGGCGAGGCCCGCCGCTGGGTTCGTGCGGTGGCACGGGCGGGCGAGCCGTGGATCTTCGGGCTCCTCCCCGGTGAGGTGGCCGGTTACTTCGGTGATCGGGGATTCGTGCTGCGCCGGGACCTGTCGACGCTGGATGCCACTCAGCAGTGCTCGAGAGCCTCGAGAGCTCAGAGACGGAGCGACCGCGGGTCGGCGCTCTACCGGATCGCCACTGCCGAGATCGCCTGAGTCAACCCGGCGAGGCGATCACGATGGCCGACGGGTACTCGCCGACCTCGACGGCGGTGCGCCTCCGGGTCGCAAGGTTGATCGTGGTCACCTTCCCGGCGTAGTTGTCGACGACCTCCGCGGTCCTCCCGTCGGGCGTGATCGCCATGGCGAGCGGGTACGCGTACGTGCCGATCAGGATCGGCGTGCCGGGATGGTCCGAGTCCGTGGCGATCGGCGTGAGCGTTCCCGAGATGGTGTTGACGACGTAAGCGGTCGCCCCCGACCGTGAGATCGTCACCGCAGCTGGCGAATCGCCCACCGGGATCCGAGGCCGGGTGCGCTCGGTGGCGACGTCGATCGGGGTCACCGCGCCGGAGTCGGCGTCGACGACGTAGACGGTTCCGCCATTCGGCGTGATGGCAAGGGCAGCCGGCGCGGCGCCGACTCGGATCGAGCGGCCCGCACGCCCCGTCACGAGGTCGATCGGCGTGACCGTGTCCGAGCCGTAGTTCGCCACGAATGCCGTGTGCGAGTCCGGTGTCACGGCGACGGCGACTGGGTAGGAGCCGACGCGGATCGCCGGCTCGGCGCGGTCGGTCGCCGTTTTGATCAACGTGACCGTACCTCCGAGCCAGTCGACGACCACGGCGGTGTGACCGTCAGGCGTGACGACGACGGCGACGGGGTACGACCCGACATGAATCGCCGGATCGGCGCGGTCGGTCGCCGCATCGATCGGCGTCACAGTGTCGGAGTGCGCGTTGGCGACGAAGACCGTCCCACCGTGGGGCGAGATGGCGATCGCGTCCGGGTACGACCCCACCGGGATCGGAGCATTTGCCTTGTTCGTCGCGGTGTCGATCGGCGTGACGGTGTCGGAGCCGGCGTCGGCGACGAACACGGTCCCTCCGCCGGGCGAGACCGCCACCGCGTCCGGATCCGACCCAACCTCGATCGCAGCCGACGCCGAGCCGGTCGCGGTGTCGATCGGCGTGACGGTGTTGGAGGCCGAGTCGGTGACGTACGCGGTGACCGCCCGCTGTGGTTGGCCCGCGCCCGCGCCGGCATGCGGTGACGCCGCCGCAAGGCTCACCCCGGCGAGCAGCGACAGCGACGGCGCCAGCGCCAGCGCCAGCGACAGCGCCAGCGACAGCGACAGCGCCGATGACAGCGCCGATGACAGCGCCGATGACAGCGCCGATGCGCGGATACGTCTAGCCGGTGGTGAACGCATCGTTCATGGGTGTCGCGTAGCGGTCGTTCTGGGTGAGGGTGCCGAGCCCGAGCGCGGCCTCGACCGTGCGGAGAAGGCTGTAGTGGGTGTAGCGGACCGATGACACATAGCCGCGGCGCACGTCTCGCGAGCCAACGATGAGCGTGGGCACGAGCTGAGCCGGGCGCTCGTAATCGTAGCCGTCCTCGTCGAACGTGACGATGAGCAGCGATCGCTGGGTCGTCCACGCTGGGGACCGGAAGATCTCCGAAGCGACGGTCTGCAGAAACTCGTCACCGGCGGCGATCCCGCACCCCTCCATGTCCGAGCAGTCGTCCGGTCCGATCCACGACAACGCCGGCGTCGTGGCGGCTCGCCGGAGGTCGGGCCCCAGCGCCTGGAGCGGCGGCAGGTGCGACGCGCAGTACTCAGGGCGCTCGCGAACGTCCCTGAAGTAGAGCATCGGCAGGTCGTCGTCCCAGTAGTAGCCGTGCACCGTGTCGTCGCATGGGCCGGCGGCACTCTGCAGGTAGCCGGCCCACGTCTCATGGGCGGCATCCATGAGGTTCCCGACGTTGCGGGCTTCGATCGTGTAGTGGGGGTTCTCCTCGAGCGGGTCAGTGAGCGGGATCCCGAACGTGCTGCCCCCGGCGAACGCCAGGTAGTTGCCGTCACTCGGGTGCTCCTCGGCGAAGAAGTCGGAGAACACAGTCCCACGATGGATCAGGCTGTTCAGGTATGGCGCCTCTGCCGTGTTCCCGACGATCTGGGCGTAGTCCTGGTTCTCGAAGTAGATGAGGAAGACGTGAGCAAAGCGCGGGACGTGCGCGGCCGGAGGCACGAGCCGGGGCCGAGGCTTGACGGGGACCGAGACGCTCAGGTCGAGATCGTCGGCGACGGCCGTGTCGTACCCGATGACCGGGGCGCCCGGCCCGTCGTCGTCGTGACGCGTGGTGGCGAGCACGAGCTCGACCTTGGCGGCGACCGTGCCGGGCGGCAACGGCCCGGTCTCGGATCGCTCCGCGAGATGTGCAGCCGAGCCCTGGGTGCCGCCGACGGGCCCGATCTCGGCCTTCCCGAGCACTCGACCGGACTTGGATAAGAACCCGACGTGGACGCTCGCCGAGCTGCTCCCCGTACCGCCGAGCCGAGCAGAGAGCTCATAGGTGATCCCGCCCGCTCCCGATCCATGAGCCGGGTGGATCGGCGCGGTCTGGGCGAGCTTCGCCGTGCCGCCGGCGCCGCCCGCGAACAGCTGGTCTCCCCCACCACTCGAGTCGATCTCCGATCGCCCCGGGAAACCCGGCGTCCCGTACCTCACGACCGTCGGCAGCCCCGAGACGATCTGCCATCCTGGGATCGTCACCGCGTCCCAGCCCTTGGCAGAGTAGGCACCCGCCTCGGCCCCGGGGTTGAGCAACAGACTGGTCCGTCGCACGACCGTGCTTGCGTGGGCGGCGGACGCAGGCAGGACCACTGTGCCAAGCAGTGCGGCAGCAAGCGCCAGCCGGCCTGCGCAGACGATTCCACCGAGGTTGCCCGTTGGCGATCGGCGGTTACTCCGGATCGAGACGCCAGTCACTCGCTCTCCTCTGTTCGATCGACGTCGAGCTTGTCAGATCTCGGCTCGTGCGGCGAAGGGTCGGGTCCGCGACCGGCCGTAGGGGCTAGGTGGCCGGCCGACGGCCGGGAGGGCGCTAAGAGAGAGCAGTGACTTGGAGCAGTCGCGTCGCTCGCGCAGCCGCCGACGAGCTGTCCGAGCGATCGGACCGGAAGACGACGACAACGTCGCGCGCCCGCAAGACCGGCATCCTCGCCATCTGCTGCATGAGCCTGTTCATCGTCGGGCTCGACAACACCATCGTGAACGTTGCCCTGCCATCGATCGGCAGGCAGCTTCATGCGTCGGTGTCCGGGTTGCAGTGGACCGTGGACGCCTACACGCTCGTACTGGCCAGCCTGTTCATGCTCTCGGGGTCGACGGCGGACCGCTTCGGCCGGCGCCGTGTCTTCCAGATCGGCCTCACCGTCTTCACGCTTGGATCGCTCGCGTGCAGCCTCTCCCCGAGCCTCACGTGGCTGGTGATCTTCCGGATGTTGCAGGCCGTCGGCGGATCGATGCTCAACCCGGTTGCCATGTCGATCATCCGCAACACCTTCGACAACCCCCGCGAGCGGGCTCAAGCGATCGGGATCTGGGGCGCCGTGATCGGCGTCAGCATGGCGCTCGGCCCGGTGCTCGGCGGCCTGCTCGTCCAAGGAGTCGGATGGCGATCGATCTTCTGGGTCAACATCCCCGTCGGGATCGCTGCGGTGGCGCTGACCGCTGGCTTCGTGCCCGAATCTCGGGCGCCGATCGCCCGACGCGTCGACCCGATGGGACAGGTGCTCGTCGTCATCACGTTGACAGCCTTGACCTACGGGATCATCGAGGGCCCGCGGCAGGGTTGGAGCTCGCCGACGATCCTCGCCCTATTCGGCGTCAGCGCCGCCAGTCTCGTCGCGCTCGTCGTGTTCGAGGGCAGGAAGCGTGAGCCGCTGATCGAGTTGCGTTTCTTCCGGAGCGCTCCGTTCTCCGGCGCCACGATCATCGCCGTCGGGTCGTTCGTCGCGCTGAGTGGTTTCTTGTTCCTGAACACCTTGTACCTGCAAGAGGTCCGTCACCTCTCGGCACTGCACGCCGGCCTCGACACGCTTCCGATGGCCGGAGTGACCGTGCTCAGCTCGCCCATCTCCGGCCGGGTAGTGGGGCATCTCGGTGCCCGGCCCTCCCTCGTGGTCGGCGGTCTCGGCATCGGGATCGGCAGTCTGCTGCTCACGGACCTTTCGGCGGCGACGTCGTTTACGCGTCTCTTCTTGGCCTACGTGATCTTCGGGATCGGTTTCGGGGTCGTGAACGCCCCGATCACGAACACCGCCGTATCAGGGATGCCGGCGAGCCAGGCAGGCGTGGCGAGTGCCATCGCGTCGACCAGCCGCCAGATCGGGCAGTCGCTCGGCGTCGCCATCGTCGGAGCCGCCGCCGTCGCCGGCCTCGCAGGCAGGCCGATGGCTGAACGGTTCGCCGCCGCCAGCCACGTCGGATGGTGGGTGATCACCGGCTGCGGCTGGCTGGTGCTCCTGCTCGGGCTCGTGACCACGACGCGCTGGGCACGGGCCACGGCGGCCCGGACGGCAGCTCGGTTCGGCTAGCGAGAAGCCGGCGTCACCCGGCGGCCCGTCACCGACGTCATGTCGATCCTGAGGAGCGCATCCTTCGGCCCGGTCCACGGATCCTCCGCCCGAGCCCTCAGTACCGGTCCGTCGAAATGACTGATGTCCTCGGCCCGGCCATGCACGACAACACTCCAGCCCGAGTGAGTGTCGAGGTCGATGCGGTCGACCTCGAACGCGACCTCGCCGACGAGAGCCGCTGTCACTTTGAGCCCTCGATTGCTGCGCAACAGCACGCCGTCGCCGTCGAGCCCGTAGTTCACGGGGAAGATCTCCGGCCGACCGTCGACAACGACGCCGAGCCGCCCGACCCGTTCGCTCCCAAGCAGCTCGCGGCACTCCTCGTAGGAGATGACCTCGACACCACTGGAAAGGTCCAAGAGATTCATTTCGACTCCTTCGGAACACATGCCCGCAGTGCCGCCTCTGACTGGGACCGTACCGGTGCGGGGCGTGTGCCGCCAGGGTCCAAGGTCCCTTTCGGTCTAGGTGCCGCGCTTTCCTGCTCGTTCGGAGGAACAACGGCGAGGTGGCGGGCCTCTCGTTTCTTATTACCCTGACTCAATCACTATACGTAAAGTTTCTCCATCATTACGATGGAATTTAGTTTCCGATTAGGCTTGGTTCGTCCGAAGGACTCGAGAAAGGTGTGAGGACCATGAAGATCGCGGATGACATCACCCAGCTGATCGGGAACACACCTCTGGTACGGCTGCGTAGGCTGACCGAAGGCAGCGGGGCGAAGGTTGTTGCCAAGCTCGAGTTCTTCAACCCGGCTCACAGTGTGAAGGACCGCATCGGCGTCGCCATGATCGACGCAGCCGAGGAGGCCGGGCTGATCGGGCCCGACACGATCATCCTCGAGCCCACGAGTGGGAACACCGGGATCGCTCTGGCCATGGTGTGCGCAGCCCGCGGTTACCCGTGCGTCTTCACGATGCCCGAGACCATGAGCAAGGAGCGGCGGGCGCTGCTGCGGGCGTACGGGGCCGAGCTGGTGCTGACGCCGGGTCCCGAGGGCATGCCCGGTGCCATAGCCAAGGCGGAGGAGCTCGCGAAGAGCGACCTGCGCTACTTCGTTCCCCAGCAGTTCGAGAACCCGGCCAACCCGGCGATCCACCGCACCACCACTGCCGAGGAGATCTGGAACGACACCGATGGCGAGGTCGACATCGTCGTCTCCGGCGTGGGCACCGGGGGAACCATCACGGGCGTCGGCCAGGTCTTGAAAGCCCGCAAGCCGTCGGTACGGCTCGTCGCAGTCGAGCCGGCGGCCTCGCCGGTGCTGTCGGGCGGCCAGAAGGGGCCCCACCCCATCCAGGGCATCGGCGCAGGCTTCGTCCCCGCGATCCTCGACACCGACTTGATCGACGAGATCATCACGGTCGAGAACGACGACGCCTTCGACCTCGCCCGCCGGGCGGCCCGTGAGGAGGGCCTGCTCGTGGGCATCTCGTCGGGTGCGGCGATCTGGGCCGCGCTCCAGTTGGCGGCTCGACCGGAGAGCGAAGGAAAGCTGATCGTGGTGATCATCCCGTCCTTCGGCGAGCGGTACCTCTCCACCGCGCTCTTCGCCGGCCTGACTGACTGACCATGCTGGCCACCCTGCGAGGCGACCTGCAGGCGGCCCGCGACCGCGACCCAGCTGCGCGCTCGTTGATCGAGATCGCCATCTGTTACCCGGGCGTGCATGCGCTCTGGGGTCACCGCATCAGCCACTGGCTGTGGCAGCAGGACTACCGGTTCCTGGCTCGGGCGTGCTCGGCACTGACGCGTACGCTCACCGGCGTTGACATCCACCCTGCCGCTGTACTCGGCTCGGGCCTGTTCATCGATCACGCCACTGGTGTGGTCATCGGCGAGACGGCCGAGGTCGGAACGGACGTGACCCTCTACCAGGGCGTCACCCTGGGCGGCACGAATCTGGATCGGGGAAAGCGTCACCCGACCGTCGGGAACCGGGTCACGATCGGCGCCGGGGCCAAGATACTCGGGGCGATCACCATCGGAGACGACAGCCGCATCGGTGCCAACGCCGTGGTCGTTCAGCCAGTGCCCCCGAACTCGGTCGTGGTCGGCGTACCCGGGCAGGTCATCGCGCGGAGTCGACCCCGACCCATCACGGCACCGCCGGACCTCGACGAGGGGCTCATGCCTGATCTCGTCGGCACCAGTCTGCAGTCGCTGCGCCGGCGTGTCGACGAGTTGGAGACGGCGGTAACTGGCCACACGAACCACCGCGATGCGCATCCGTCCGAGGCCGGAGTGTGGTCGGGAGAAGACTTCTCGATCTGAGACCCTACTGAGCGGGTGGTTCATCTTCCCGGCTACCGAAAGACAGGGCCGATCTCGTGCCAGTAGCGTGGGCGGCGATGGCCCGTGGTATCCCCGCCGCCGTGTTGGACCAGTTGTCGCAGGTCCCGCTCTTCTCCGCCTGCTCTCGCCGCGACCTGCGAGCGATCGCCATGCTCGGCAGCCAGCTCGAGATAAGGGCGGGCAGCGTGCTCACGACCGCAGGCGAGCCGGGATCGGAGTTCTTCCTCGTCCGCGCCGGCACGGCGCGCTGCGTGCGCAACGGCCGGAAGGTGGCTACGTTCGGCCCAGGCGACTTCTTCGGCGAGACGGCGCTGCTCGCCAACGCACCCCGCACAGCCACAGTGACGGCCATCGGCGACATGACGGTCATCGTCTTCGACCGGCGCGAGTTCTCCTCGCTCCTCGACAGCTCGCCGCAGATCGCCCGCAAGCTGTTGAAGGCCTTCGCCGAGCGCGACGGCCAAGGGCAGAGCCACGGTCGGCCCACCGGCGTCACGATTTGACCCAGCGGGCCACCGCGGGCGTGCCCGAGGCGGCCCGGGAGCCGAGCGAACTGGTGCCCGGGCTATGAGTTCCCCTCGAGCCATTCGTGCAAGACCGCGCGACACTGCACGCAGACCAGATCGCGGAGCGCCTCCCGCCCTCCCTGGCCCGTCGCCGCATAGGAGGCGCCGACGCTCTCGTCCGAGACGACGACTTCTGGGCGTAGCTCCAGGGCAATTCCGTAGAGACGTTGACTGGACGACGAGCTGTCGACATCCCAGCCGACGTGGTTCACCGGTACCTGAGACCCGACGAGATCACCGCCGCTCAAGTTGAATTCGCGCCGCACGATTGCCTGCGCTGTCTCCGGGATCAGGCCCGGGTTCTCGAGCCTGCCACCGGCGAAGTCGAGAGTCACCCTGCCTACGCCCGGCCGATACGAGCGTGCGGGCAGGATCAGACGACCCCGGTGGACGGTGATCACCAGGAGCGAGTCGGGCTTCTCCACCCGCCAGTAGTCGAGCTCTTGTCCGGTGCCGTCCAGGAGTCGCTCGCCGATCATCGATAACCAGGGCGACCGAATCTCCACGATCCGTGACAAACATCGCCAGGGATGGGGGTCGGGCGCGGCCGTCATGGTGTCTCGTCTGAGATGGAGGCCATGACAGGACAGTACGTACTCGACGGTGCGCGTGGGCGGGTCTTCTCAACCTCTGTCTGCTGGCAGCGCTGTTCCACGCCCATCTGCGCCCGACGGCGTCTCACCCCTGAGGGCGGAACTGTCAGCCACAGGTGGCCGTGTTGTCGCTCCTGGCCCGAGCGAGTTGCGTCCATCCGCATGGTAAGGATGGGTGTGCCCAAACATTCGCCCCCGTCACCGGACTCGATTTGAGGAGATAGGAGAATCATGATCAGTCCTCCCGTTCCGCTGGTCGGCGACGGGATGCTCGTACCGTGTGTCGACGGGGATGAACGGCCGTACGTAGGCCTCGATGCTGCTGCCTCGACTGGCGTCCTTCCGACGGTGCTCGATCGCGTTCAGGAGTTCCTCCCGTCGTACTCGAGCGTCCATCGTGGCGCCGGCTACAAATCGCAGCTTGCAACCGCCGCCTACGAGAGCGCACGCAATGCCGCCCTCTCGTTTGCAGGACACCAAGGTCGCGATGACATCGCCATCATCTGCCGCAACACGACCGAGGCCTTGAACCATCTCGCCTATCGCCTGCGCCTGTCCCCCGACGACGTTGTCGTCACGTCCGTAGTCGAGCACCACGCCAACCTCCTCCCCTGGTCCCGCGTCGCCAAATGTCGATACGTCGACTGCCAAAGCGACGGGACGTTCACGGCCGGCGACATCGAGGCGGCACTGGACCTGTCCCCGAGGCCCCGACTGCTCACCATCACCGGCGCTTCGAACATCACCGGATGGCTCCCGCCGATCGACGAGATCATCGTCGCCGCCCATGGCCGAGCGATCCCGGTCGCCGTCGACTCTGCCCAGCTCGCGCCTCACCGTGCCATTTCCACTGAGGCCGACTTCGTCGCTTGGAGCGGCCACAAGATGTATGCGCCGTTCGGGGCGGGCGTGCTCATCGGGCCTCGCGAGGCATTCACCGACGGTGATCCCTTCCTAGCCGGCGGTGGCGCCGTCGACCTCGTCGGGCTGGACGAGGTCGTCTGGACCGACCCTCCGGACCGGGAAGAGGCCGGCTCTCCGAACGTCGTCGGGGCGGTGGCCTTACACGCCGCGATCGACGCCCTCGGTGAGATGGGCTGGCCGGCGATCATCGCCCATGACCGACACCTCGCCCACCTCCTTCGGGATGGACTGGCGAGGATCCCGGGTGTGCGCGTTCTCGGCCCGAGTCCAGAGACAGACACCCTACCGGTCGCAACCTTCACCGTCGAAGGTGTCCCTCACGCTCTGGTGGCTGCTCGACTGTCAGCCGAGGACGGCATCGGCGTGAGGCACGGCTGTTTCTGCGCTCATCCGTACCTGATGCGGCTCCTCGGCCTCACAGATGCCGAGGTCGCCGACTACCGGAGCGACGTGCGCCGGGGCGACCGCAGTCGAATGCCCGGAGCCGTACGGGCGAGCGGTGGCATCAACACGACCGAGGCCGACATCAGCCGCCTGCTCGCCGCTGTCGCCCGAATAGCCGGCGGGGAGCCGTCGCCGGTCGCCTACGTGCAGGACCCGCGCACCGGTGACTTCAGCCCCGACCCCGGCGTCGCGCCCTGGTACGTGGACGCCCGGTCCCACGGGTCTTCGTGCTCGCCTGGTTAGACGCCTTCCGGGGAAGCGCTTCCGCCGGAGCGGTCAGGCGACAGCGATGACTACACGCCCCACAGAGCGACGGCTGACTGAACCGCCATGTAGGCGGCGACGACGAGCAGCAGCGCGACGAACCAACCCACGAGAGAAGCTGCCGGGAGCCGGTCGGCGATCCGCTTGCCGACGATGGACCCGACGACGGCCGTGCCTGCGAAGGGGAGGGCCACGTGCCAGTCGACACCTGAGGTAGCCATGCGGCTGAGCAGCGCCGCTGCGGAGTTGATGGCGATGACGAGAAGGGAGGTCCCGACAGCGACGGGCATGGCGTAGCCGAGAGCGAGAACGAGGGCCGGGACCACGACGAACCCACCCCCGACCCCGAAGAAACCCGTGACGAACCCGACAACGGTGCCAGCAGCAAGGACCTTCCCGATCGTCACCAGCCTGGGCCTGCTTGGAAGGACGGAACTCTCCAGCGCCGGGTCGGCCGGCAGAGAAGGGCTGCTGACGGTGGCCCCATCGGCAGCGACCTGACCCGCGGGCACCGTGGTGTCGCCGCCGCGGTCGACGAAAGCATGACGACGACGCCTGGACCACATACTCCAAGCGGCGAGGACCGTCAGCGCCGAGAAGGCAAGGAGCAGCACATGCGGGTTCACCGACCGGTTGAGGAGCGAGCCCACGACTGAGCCTCCTACGCCGGCAAGCCCGAACGTGATCCCGGCGACGACCCGGACACGCCCGGCTCGCCAGTGTCCGACCATGCCGCCGAGGGCAGCGATTCCGACCACGACGAGCGAGGCGGTCGTGGCGGCTTTCGCCTCGAGGCCGACTGCATAGACCAGCACGGGCACGGCAAGAATCGAGCCGCCACCACCCACTGCGCCGAGCGTGATGCCGATGAGCACACCCAGCGGGAGCGTGAGGAGGAGCCTCACCTGGCCCCGCCCGCTTGCTTGCCTGCCGGGCCAACCACCCATTCGGAGGTTGCAGCAGCTCGGCTAGAAGACGGCATGCTCGGTCCGAGAAACGAGGCAGGTACGCACGTCCCGGGTGATTCTGCTGCCACCACCCGAACTGCGACCGGGAGGCAGACCGACGAACATCGCGTGATACAAGCCTTTCCTCTCCCGTGCGCTCCTTGGGACAATACCCTATAGGGTATAGTCGCACTGGGGAGATACCTCCAGCACCAAGTGTTGTAAGGCTTGGCCAGACGGAGGCGAGGAGCTACTGATGGTTCGAGAGATGTCTGTCGCCGAGCTGGCATCCCGCCTCGGCACCGAGGACGAACCCCTCATTGTCGACGTCCGAGAGCAGGACGAATTCGCAGCGTGGTCGATCCCCGGTGCCATCAACATCCCGCTGGGAGAGTTGGCCGCCCGGATGCCAACCCTGCCAACCGATCGGGAGCTGGTCGCTGTGTGCCGCTCGGGTAATCGCTCGACGCGGGCCGCCGACACACTGGCGCACTCCGATCGGCAGGTGGCGAACTTGGCCGGCGGCATGCTGGCGTGGGCGATCGCCTATGACTCGGTGCTCATTGAGCTCGGTGACGTTCAGGTCGTGCAGGTTCGCCGACGCGGCAAAGGTTGTCTGTCCTATTTGATAGGCGCCGGCGACTCGGCGTTCGTGGTGGATCCGTCGTCGGACATCGATGTCTACGAGCAGCTCGCCGAAGGGCACGGCTGGCGGATCAGGAGGGTGTTCGACACCCACCTGCATGCAGATCACCTGAGTGGTGCCAGGTCGCTGGCAGGGGCTAACGGTGCCTCACTTCACCTCAACCCGGCCGACGACTTCGACTTCGAGTTCGAGCCGCTGAGCGACTCGGACCGATTCGAGCTGCCGGAAGGAGCGGCGATGAGCGTTGCCGCTCTCGGCACGCCCGGCCACACCAACGGGTCCACCATGTACGTCGTCGCCGGCCGGGCTGTGCTGTCGGGCGACACCATCTTCGTCGAGAGCGTGGGTCGTCCGGATCTCGCCGATCGGGCTGAGGAATTCGCCCGCAATCTCTACGCTTCGCTACACGACAAGGTCCTCGGCCTCCCCGACGACACGTTGGTGCTTCCCGGCCACTACGGGGACGCCGTGGTCGTTCGACCTGGCGATCCCGTCGCTGCCACCCTCGGCGACCTTCGCCGAAGCCTCGCCCCGCTCAGCTTCGACGAGGAGACCTTCGTCGCCTGGGCGACGCAGCGAGCGGCACCTCGGCCGCCGAACTACGAGGAGATCATCAAGGCCAACATGGGGCGCCCGACGGCACCCTTCGACGCGTTGCGGCAGCTCGAGATCGGCCCGAACCGCTGCGCAGTGTCAGCCTGAGGCTGGGACGATGAGAGGAGCGCAACATGCAACTTCCCGATGAGGTCGTCGCCGACGTCCGCAACCGGCTACGCCGCGTCGCCGGCCAGGTCCAGGGCGTGGAGCGCATGCTCGACGAGGGCCGCGAGTGCCGCGACGTCGTGACGCAGCTCTCGGCGGCGTCGAAGGCGCTCGAGCAGGCCGGCTTCCGTTTGGTCGCCGCCGGCCTCACCTACTGCGTGGAGCACCCGGAGGAGGCGGAGGCTGACGGCTATCCGCTCGATGCCGTGCAGCGGATGTTCATGAAGCTCGCCTGAGGTCCGGGCCGTTTGGAAGGACAGGAGGGACTGTATCGAGACCACCGTGGAGCTGCCGATCGATCGAGCTGAGAGCGTCGTCGTGACGCGTTGGCCGCGCAGGGGTTCGGCGTCCTGACCGAGATCGACGTCGCCGCCACCTTCAAGGCGCTTCGAATCACCGAGGACGCATGGCCCTGACGAGCGCGTCCACTGCCGTCATCTCACCGGCGTCGGTCACCACGGTTCGCGTGACCCGCTCCGCTCGCTCGATGTCCAGTCCGAGCAAATCCTCGGCGATGTCCTCGGGCATGAACAGGACCGCCGGGTCTTGTGGTCCGCCAGTGCCCTCCTGGAGGTTGGCGGTGTCATGGCCGACCACGAGCACCATTCCGCCTGGCGCCAGGGCGGCTGCGGCATTCGCGAGCACTTGACGGCGTAGCTGCGCGACCAGGTGCAGATACATCACGATGACGAGGTCGAACGAGGCCACCGGCGGCCGCCACTCCACGAGATCGGCCTCGACCCAGGTCACCTCGACGCCGCGGTCGGCCGCCAGCCGCTGAGCCTTCGCCAATCCGGTGCGAGAGAAGTCGACACCGGTGACGCGCCATCCTTTCGAGGCGAGCCACACGGCATTGCGCCCCTCCCCGCACGCAACGTCGAGCGCCCGGCCCGGCTCGAGCGCGCCCACCTCCTCGATGAGGAAGCGGTTCGGGTCGGCCTTCCAGATCAGCTCCTCAGCTGCGTACCGCTCGTCCCACGCCTCTCGATTCACAAGAACCTCCCGGCCCAGCTCCCGTCGGAGCTCACTTGCTGTGATGGAATATACCCCCGAGGGTATCAGTTGGAACGGGTATGACCCTCGAGCCGGACCGCGTAGGAGCTTCCCTGATCGCGAGCGGTCTGTGTACTGCCTTGAGCACCCCGAAGACGCTAGGGCGTCCGAACTATCCGCTCGAGGGGTCCAGCGGCTCTTTACGGAGTTGGCATAACCGTCGCCTCTGCTTGAGCCTGAGCTCGCATCGATGCCGACCACGTCTGGTAGCCGCCGTCGAGGTTGCGTGCCTTGATCCCGAGTTCGTGCAACAGCGCAGTCGCTGTGTGCCCTCGTTGACCAACCTCGCAGTAGACAACGATGGGCCCCTTGCCGAGCGCATCGAGGTGGTCTCGGAGCGAGTCGATCGGCACATTCGTCGACCCTGCGATCGATCCCGCCGCGTGCTCTTCTGCAGTACGCACGTCCACAAGGGCCCATCCCTCTGTGACCAGCCCGTCGAGTTCGTGCGGGTCGACGACATCGCAGTCGCCGCTCAACACGTTTTCGGCCATGTAGCCAATGAGGTTGACAGGGTCCTTGGCTGAGGAGAACGGGGGGGCGTACGCGAGTTCGAGGTCAGCGAGGCGGTCGGCAGTGACGCCGCTCGCCATTGCAGTCGCAATCACATCGATGCGTTTGTCAACGCCGTTGCGACCGACGATCTGTGCGCCAAGAATCGTCGCGTCGTTTGGATCGAAGATCAGCTTCATGGCCATGCGTGTCGCGCCGGGGTAGTAGGTCGCGTGATCGAAGGGGTGTGAGTGAATTGCTCGGAAGGGTCGGCCTGCCGTTTGCAGGCGCCGTTCGTTCCAGCCGACCGTTGCAGCGACCAGATCAAAGACCTTCACGATTGCAGTCCCGAGTGAAGCGACTGCATGCGAGGGTCGCCCGGCAATGTGGTCCGCAACTCTGCGTCCCTGGCGATTGGCAACGTTCGCAAGCGCAATGAGCGAGGTCGCATGCGAGATGGCGTCGGCCTTCTCAACAGCATCACCAACTGCGTAGATATCAGGGTCGTTCGTCTGGTTCGCCTCGTTGACGGCGATGCCACCGCTCGGTCCCAGGTCGAGACCGGCAGGTTCAGCGAGCCGGACATCGGGTCGTACCCCAATGGCACCAACAACGAGGTCAGCAGCGAGGACCCGACCGTCGGCAAGGGTGACCGTTCGTTCCTCAACCGATGCAACGGCCGCTCCCGTCTCGACATGGACGCCGTGAGCAAGAAGCTCGTCACTAACGAGAATGGCAAGCTCAGGATCGAGTGGCGGCAGCACCTGTGAAGTGGCCTCGACGATCGTGACATCGATCCTTAGGCCGACGAGGTTCTCGGCCATCTCAAGTCCGATGAATCCAGCACCGATCACGACAGCGGTCGACGGTGCGATATCGACGTCCGAGGCGAGGCGGGCTGCATCTTCGACGGTTCGCAGCGTGCGGACCCGGTCGTACCCGGGGATAGGGGGGCGCACCGGAGCAGCGCCCGTGCTGAGCACGAGCTTGTCGTAGGCGACGACGCTCTCTGCACCGGTAACGGTCGAACGTGTCGTGACGGTGTGCCCTACCCGATCGATAGCGACGACCTCGTCGTGGACCCTGACATCGAGTCGGAACCGGTCGAACAGCTGCTCCGGAGTCTGTAGCGTGAGGTCCTCCTCCTCTTCGATCAGGCCGCCGACAAAGTACGGCAAGCCGCAGTTGGCGAAGGAGACGTGACCAGACCGTTCGAGAACGGTGATGCTGACGTCAGCGTCGAGTCTGCGAAGGCGAGTGGCCGTGGACATTCCGCCCGCGACACCACCGACGATCACGACACGCTTGACCAACTCGGATCTTTCGAGAGAAGCAGCCATCATCTCACCGTACGTCGTTGCGCGCGATGACCTGGACAACAGCAACACGTGACTGTCTGCTCGGCGTGCGGCGGCGTGCACACCGACAGCGAGTTGCCGTCGGGTCCCGGCCCGGGAGTCGCGGCGAAGTTGAGCTTAGGCCCGGTGGCGTTGACGCGGAAGTCGTAGGTCATCCGCCTAGTCCCACCCAGGTGTTCGAGGGTATCCAGTTCCAGTCGGCGTTCGGAGACACCACGATCACCTCGTGTGGCCCCTTCAGCCGCCGCTTGGGATGCAGAGCCGCCGTGTGGCCTGAGATACCTGCACCGAGAATCACGACACTTGCCATTGGGGCCTTCCCACGACATCGAAGTAGATCTTCTGCTTCACACCCGGGCGCCAGATCCTCGCTTGCGGCAACACGACGCCCCAGAGCTCCAGAGCTCAAGGAGTAACGCTGCTCCCGAAATCGTCCGAACCGACTGCGGCTAGCTCACCGAGACAGCCACCTTCGGCGCTTGGCAGCAGGCGGTTTGGTCGCCTTGCACTGGCAACGATCAGCCGGCGGCACGTGGCCGAGAACCTGCTCCACGTGGGCACCGCATCCCTTCCAGGTGGGACGACCGCAAGTCCGACAATTCGCTGCTCTGCACATACCCCCTAGGGTATCAGCCTCAGAGGCGTTGCGCTCGCCGCCATGGAGGGCAGACCTCTGACGCTGCGGCCGAGCACCAGAGGCACGTCAGATCGCACCGAGCCAGGCGGCATCGGGCGCCCTCAGCTGGCCGCCGACTGGGCGATCTGGGACAGGGGGTTGACTCGATTAGCTAGACTAGCTAACTTAGTGCTATGCGCGTCAACATGCACGAGGCGAAGACCAACCTCTCGCGGCTGGTAGCCGCCGTAGAGGCCGGTGAAGCCGACGAGGTCGAAATCGCTCGAGCCGGACACGTCGTGGCCCGAATCGTTCCCCCCCGCCCCCGGTCGGCACGGCAGCCTGGCTATTGGGCCGGACGAGTCCACCTGCGCGCGGACTTCGACGAGCTCCCTGAAGACGCCGCCGCCGCGTTCCGCGGTGAGAAGCCGTGAAGGTCCTGCTCGACACCCACATCCTCTTGTGGTGGCTCTCCGGGGACCGAGGGCTGCCGCGCCGTGCCGGTCAGGTCATCGCGGACTCCGACACGGCCGTTGTTGTGTCGGCTGCGACGGCTTGGGAGATCGCCATCAAGAAGGCCGTCGGCCGGCTCGATGCGCCGGACGACCTTCTTGATGCACTGCACGCCAACGCGTTCGGTACGCTCGCCATCACCGCAGCTCACGCCTTGGCCGCCGGCCTCCTTCCCGCCCATCACGGCGATCCGTTCGACCGGATTCTCATCGCCCAGGCCCAAATGGAAGGTCTGACTCTCATCACCGTCGATCAGAGGTTCTCCAAGTACGAGGTCGACCTCCTTCCCATGCATTGACCCGCCTGGCCAGCTCGCGGGTGATCAACCGAGTACCGCACCCGAGATCGACGATCGACGCCGCGCCCAGCTCGGCGGCGGGCTCCAGACAGAAGCAAGCCTGCGTGTCGGCGGCGTACGGGTTGACCGTGTCGTAGATCACGAGTCACCGGTGGTCGGCAAGTCGGCCATGGTCGGC
>JBEKLQ010000024.1:0-41335 GCA_050010115.1 Acidimicrobiales bacterium
CAGGACGCCATGCTGATCGGGAAATTCCAAGGGATGATGCCGACACAGACCCCGATCGGCTCGCGGCGGATGTACTCGCGGGCGGGTGCGAAGACGTTGCCGGAGAAGGGGATCTCCTCTTCCCAGGGAAACTTCGTGGCGGCGTAGTAGCCGAGATTGCGCAGCGTCCCGGAAGCGAGCATTCCCCAAAACTTGCTGAGTCCGATGATCTGGCCGGAGTCCATCGACTCCATCACGGCCAGTCGAAGGCCCTGGGCCGCGATCTGGTCAGCGAAGTCATAGCACTTGCGCGCTCGCGCCTGGGGTGTCAGACCGCTCCACTCCCCGTGGTCGAAGGCGCGGCGCGCGGAGGCGATGGCCGCCTCGGTGTCGGCCGTGCCCGCCCGCGCCACCCGCGCGACGACCGCGCCGGTCCCCGGGTCGACTGACTCGAACGTCTCGCCGCTCTGCGCTTCGACGAATTCGCCGTCTATAAATAGTTTGTAGGTATCCATGCTGTTCTCCAGTTGCGATCGGTCTGTTCGCCGCCATTTTGACCGTACGCTCAACCGGTCTCGCGGGTAGGGCCGAAAGGCCATACGACCTCGATTCCCGTCAGGGTTGGCGACGAGCCAGTCAGACACATTGAGCCATTGGCTTGCCGCGTAACGGTCCCAGTCCTCGGGGCTGGCGAGGACCATCTCGACGAGGTCCATGCCAGCAGCGTCAAAGCCGATGGCACCGAGGTTTCTTGCGACCGCCACGAAGACGATGTCGTATTTGAACTATCGAGTCTGAACGCAGGCCCCAGTGAGCGGGAGGGGCGTCTTTGGTGAAAAAGCTTATTCTGCTTCGGTCAGTTCAGGCTCGACAGAACGGTCCCGGTGAGCGTCTCGACGGTGCTGTCGAGCTCGTGATCCATCTCCCCGCTGTCCTCGGGCTGACCGTTCGACACCCGCGCAGCCAGCTCGCTGGCGAGTCCAAGGTAGTCGATGCCCCGCTCGTTTGAGGGCTCCATGAACTTGCGCACGCTCTGGATGGCCTCGCGATGCGCTCCGAGAGCCGCATCGACGGTCGCTTCGTACGACAAGCGAACGTTCTCCGTCGCCTCGGCGTAGGCACCCCGAGCCGCTGACATCGCCTCGTCGTACGTGTGTCGGAGCGCTGCAGCAGCCTCGTTGTATGTCGTCCGCGCCTCAGAGATCACCTTGCGGCGATTCTCCGACGGTGTGTTACCCACCTTGTGCTTGTAGCTTGCCCAGGCTAGGTCGAGCTCGGCGCTGTGCTCGGTTGCGGCCGCTCCCTGCTGTTCTTCGAAGACCACGCGGCCCGATTCAAGCGCCTCCTCGTACGAGTTCCGGGCTCCTTCGACGGCCTCGCGGCAGGCCTCCCAGGCCTCGTCAATGTCGATCAGGTACTCGTTGCGCGCCGCGCGATCTGCTGCGTTGCGGTCAGAATCCGTCAACATCTCTTTCTCCTTCCACGCGCCGGCGTGGCCGTGGTCACAAGATCAGCTGCAAGTGTTGACTGCTTGAGCATTCATCGACAATCACCGAGCTCAACTTGAGAATTAGGGGTGCCAAGACAGGTCGGAGTTCGGGGTCCCAGGTGTCGGCGCCATGAGATCCAGCACGGAGACGGCCACATAACCGCGCGCTGGCTACTCAGGAACCGGCGACTCCAGAAGCCCGGGATCGGGGTAGATGGCCAGATCCTGAAAGAGGCCCAGCGGGTTGCCGAACGGATCCCTGAACTGGCACCACCCGACCACGCCCGCCTTGCCGCTGATCTCCGAAACCTCGATGCCCTGTTCGATGAGCGCCCGGCGCTCGGCAGCGATGTCCGCCACGCCGAAGCGCACCCTGCGCGCCCGGCCGGGTGGTACCCGAGTCGTGAGCTGGTACCACATGCCGGGCAGCACCTCATACTCCTGAAAGTCCTCGTCCAGAACGAAGTCTGGCGGACGACCGAAGAGCTGTCCGTAGAAGCTGAGCGCCTCTGTCATGTCAGCGACGCCGACAACCAGCGTGACGCCCTCGGCGGGTGAGATCGGCATGGCCAGACGTCTAGCGCGATTTCCCTTTTTGCGCTAGCCAGCTCTGTCGATTCGGACTCGTAAGTGATCAGTCGGGACTTGAGCCAGATCCGATCCGGACTCGCTCACGCAGGTAGGGCAACGGTTGCGAGGGATCGGCTTGGTCGATCTCACGCGCCAGCCGGTGGCCGTCGAAGATGGCCTCGCTGATCGGTCGGGGGGCCACCGCGTCACCGATCCGGTACACGTGCTGGATCCCGGACGATCGCAACAACTCGGCGTCGGCCACCAGCGCCCGGTACAGACCGTCATCGGATCGCTGCTGGGTCACCAGAACGAGGCCGTCGGCGGGCAACGACCACCGCTGGTCGAATTCGTCGACACCGCCGACTGTGTCCCAAGTTACCGAATCGATGGTGACGCCTCGGTGCACGCGTATCCCGTGGGCGTGCAGGTGCCGGCGCAGCACGTCGCCTTCCAGCGTTGCGTCCGACTCGGGCGACACCACGGGGAAGCTGGTGACCAGGTGGACCTCGTGACCCTCCCCGACCAGTAGCTCCGCCATGCCGGGGGCGACGTAGTAGCCGTCAGTGTCATACACGACAACGCGGCTTCCCGGTGGCCGTTTTCCATCGATCATCACCTGCTCCGGCGTCAGCACGCACGGCAGGGATGCGTCGGCCCCTGTGATCGGTTCACGCCGATGGGGCTGGATTCCGTCTCCTCGCCAGGTCGATCCCCGGTAGTCCTTCCCGCCCGTGCACCGGGATCCGGGTGGCTATGGCGCAGTCCGCGCCCACGGTGTCTCGGACCTTCTCGAGCGTTTCCAGCCAGAACCGACCCCGATTGGCCAGCGTCCCGCCGTAGCCGTCGGTTCGCCGGTTGGTGTGCGGGGAGAAGAACTGTGCGAGCAGGTACCCGTGAGCGCCGTAGACGTAGACGATGTCGAATCCGGCGTCACGAGCGCGTAGCGCGGCGTCCACCCATGCGTGCTGGATGCGCTTGATGTCGGAGGTGTCCATTTCCTTTGCCAGGCCGGCCCACTGCACCTCGGACGTGGCTTGGCTCGGCGTCACGCGCACCGAGCGAGACTTTCCGTTTTCGCTGTGCGAGCCGCCGTGGAACAGCTCCAGGCCCACGAGTGCGCCGTAGGCGTGGACCGCCTCGACGGTGGGCCGCAGCGCGGCTGCGTCCTCGTCGTCCCAGAACAGCGCGGAGACGGCCGGGGTCTCCTCGGCGTCGGGAGAGACCGGCGCGTACTCGACACAGACCCCACCCCAGCCACCCTCGGCCTTGATCCCCCGGAAGGCGGCCTGAGAGCGCGGTTCGAGAACGCCGAAACCCGACGCGTGCGGCACTTGGTAGAACCGGTTGGGCAATGTCTTCGGTCCGATCCGGACCGGCTCGAACAACACGGCGTGCCGAGGATCCACCCCGACCTCCTTCGCAGGGCAACGCGCCTGCCAGCTCGACCGGCGCCGTTGCGGCAACGATGACAGGCCTCGCCCGTCGGCGCTAGTCACTCCTGTTGCTGATGGCTCAGGTGTCGGGCAGTGCCGACTGAGGACACCAGATGGGCGTGAAACCAGTCGATTGCTGGTCCGCAACTGGCAAGAAACCCCGCTTCGTATGCATCGAAGTGGTTTCCCGGGATCTCGACCACCGTGACGAGGGGAGTCCCGGCAGCCATGATCAACGCGGGCCCGGGGGGCGTGAGCTGGTCTCCGGGGGCAACGATGAGAAGGAGCGGGACGCGTGTCCGGCTGAGGTCGTCGATGGGCCGATGCGCTGCGGCCTCCGAAAGCCCACTCACCAAGATCTCGTTCCGCCAGTTCGGCGCCCGCTCGGCCGCGACGCGGGTGAACCAGGCAAACGCTCCGTCCTCGAACATCACCCCGACCCCATCTGCATCTTCGGTCACGGCAGGAAGCGTCGCATCGGTTCGCGCGGCCTTGGCGATGTTCTCCAGCTCCGCAAGCAGGCCCTTGGGCGGTTCCGGGGAGCCTTCGCCCAGATTGGGAACCTGGGCCACCGCACACGCGATCGGGATCTCCTCGGACGCAAGCGTGATCACCTCACCGCCGGAAAGGCTCGAACCCCACAGCCCGATGCACTTCGCATCCACAGACTGCTGACGCCCCAGCCAAGCGGTCGCGTCACGGTAACCCTGCAACTGTATTGAGATGGCGGGCGACTGACGAGGCTCACCCTCACTCGCACCGAAGCCGAAGTGGTCGTAGACCATGGCGGTGAAACCCGCTTGAGCAAAGGCTTCTGCGTAGCTGTCGAGGAACATCTCCTTGACGGCGGTAAGACCGTGCGCCATCACCACCGCCGGTCCCGGCTCAGGTCCTTCCGAGCGGTAGAGCCATCCGCGAAGGGTTGCGCCAAGCGACTCGAACTCGACGTCATCACGGGGAGGGGTCACGAGAGCGAGGCTATCGGACGAGCGAAATCGCGGCCTTGGGCACGCAAGAGGCGGTGACCGTGGGCGAGATCAAGCTCAGCTACCAGTCACCCCAGCCGGTGGGGGTGACTGACCCGGTCATGAGCCGTGGATCGACCGCTTCTCGGGTCTCGCCGGCGAGGTAGACGGCGAAGCAGAGCTGCAGGACTTTGACCGCTTCGGCGGGTGTCATCGATGCCACGGTCCCACTAAGCAGCGCGTCGATGAAGTGTGAGGACGACCGTTTGAAGCCGGTCAGGAAGTCCGAGTCAACGTCGGTGAACTCCGTTGTCGAGATGTTGTTGTCCCGACCTCGGTACAGCACCACCGGGGCGAGGTTGAGCATTTCGCCGGTAGCTCGGGTCACCCACAAGAAGCCCTCCTCGCCCTGGATCTCGAAGAACTCGTCGGCGCCGTAGTAGCTGGTGCGCAGCCACATGTGGGGTGCGTACAGCACCTCCATCGTCCCGAGCAGCTCGGGATCCTCGTATTCGAAAACGGCCGCGCAGGGCTCGAAGAAGAGGTCCCGGCGGCGAACCACCGCCTGAACCGACGTGATGTCCTGGTCGAGCAGCCACAGCGCCATAGCGTATTTGTGGACCATGTCGTCGAAGAGGTGGCCGCCCGGCGAGCGGTTGTCGAGCCGCCAGCTATAGCCGTCGGGGTTGAGGCCCGTCTGAAAGGGCGAGTCGGTCTGACCGACCACAGTGCGGATTCGCAGGCCGATCGGTTTGCCGATGGCGCCGTCGGCGACCAAGGACTTGGCCAGCTCGAGTGGCGGGTAGTGGACCATGCATTCGCCCACCCGCAGGGTGAGCCCGGCTGTGTCGGCGGCCCTGCCCATCTCGACGGCTTCGTCGATGGTGTTTGAGACTGGCTTTTGCACCGAGACGTGCTTGCCGGCAGCGAGAGCATCGAGCACGTGGCCGTGGTGTAGGTGGGTGGGGGTGAGGATCTCGACTGCGTCGATGTCGGGATCGGCCAGGAAGCGATCCGTGTCGGTATAAATTTTGGGCGCGCCCCAGCGTTGGGCGGCGGCCTCGGCCGAGCCGGGAACCACGTCGCAGACCGCAATCAACTCACAGCGCGGGTCTTCGAGGTAGCCGGCCACATTCAGATCGGCGATGTTGCCCGCTCCGAGCACTCCCAGTCGAACTCTGTGCAACGTTGTCGTGGCCTTCCGTGCGGTTGACGAGGTGTCAAACCATAGCCAGGCGATCACTGAACACGGGCGAGCGTCACTACACGCTCGTCGTGAACGCTGCCTCCTAGCGATCGCCTGTAGCCCATCGAGGGCGTTCCGAAGGGACAGGCGCGGCGGTGAGTGGCCGATTCTCCGACCGTGCTTGCCCGTGACGGGAGCCAGGCCGCGGGTCGAGGCGATCTGGGATTCCCGCACCAACCTCGTGACGTTTGGCCCTGGTCGGTCAGGCCGGCAAAGGTGAGACTCATGTCGTGGGCAGCCAACTGGAGAAGCTGACCAGGGAGGTGAGCGAAAGTGCAAGCACAAGTGGGAGATCACCTCGTCATCGGGGGCAGGCACGTGGGAGACCATCAGCAGATGGCCGAGGTGCTTGAGATCCACGGAGCGGCCGGCGAGCCTCCGTACCTCGTGCGGTGGGAGGACGGGCGCGTGGCCACCTACTTCCCCGGGTCCGACGCCGTCATCGAGCATGTGCAGCCGAAGGCAGCGTCGCCGCCCGGGACCTAATGCCCGGCCCCGGGAAGGCGCTTGTCGCCAAGCCGGCTCCAGGTGACCGAGGCCAGTGAAGGTCGCTCGGTCGCCGCCACGAGTCGGAACACGCTGGTAGGCGGGAGAGGACAGCCCGAAGCCAGCAGCTCGCCTCGTTCACGATGAGGCAATTGTGTTCAGGCGCCGCTCGCCCTGCGTGGCGCACAGCGCTAGCGTCGAGTCCTGGCGATGGAGCTCGCCGAGACACGCCGCAGTGGCTGATGGCTCCTACGAGGAGGGAGTGCAGTAGGGGGAGTGCCGTGGCGTCAAGCTGCTTGGAGCCGAACGGGGTTGCTCACTTGAGCTCGCCAGAGCCACCGGCTGGTCGAGACGAGATCCCCGGTTCGACCTCGACCGAGATCATCCGGCAGGACGATTCGATGTGGAGGTGGTTCGCTCGCTGCCGACAACTTGCCGACGGCGATTCCGAGGGGATCGAGGCTCCGGCCGAGGAGCTCGTCGAACTGGCCGCCGGTGACCGCGAGATGATGGAACGTGCGCGCCACCAGTTGCTCGATGCCCTGGAGCACGAGCCGCGCAACCGGACCCTCCGCCAGATGCTCGAGCTCTGGCGCCGGGCGTTCGAGAAGGGCGACTGGACCTGGCAGGAGAGCCCCTGGGATGAGAACCCGTTGGTGTCCTGAAGCGGTCGGCGACGCGGCTCAGCCGGGCTGAAGGGCGGGCCGGCGTGTACTCCCCGGAAGCTCGCCGAGGTGCGCCGCCCTCCATTGCCTGCCTCCGGTCGATGACACGAGCTCGGACCACGATCCGGTCGGAAGGTCGAGCTTTGCCGAGCTGAGAGCCGGCAGGAGTCGCCCGAGGAGCGCCCGGAGCACGGCGTCGTGGGTGACGAGCGCCACGCCGGTCTTCCCACCCCCGGTCGCCGCGCCGCTGGCCCCAGCGGTCGCGACGGCATCGAAGAAAGCCTCTTCGGCTCTCGCCCGGAGGAGGTGCCACGCCTCGACCACGGGCGCAGCGTCGATCGACCCGAACCGTCCCTCGACGTCCTCGAGCGAATGTCCCGTCCACTCGCCGTAGAAGCGATCACTCAGGCGTTCGTCGATCTTGAGTGGTGCCGCCGAAGCCGAGGCAACTCGTCGCGCCGTGTCGGCCGCGCGCCTGAGCGGGCTCGACACCACCGCGCTCAGCGGCACCTGGCTGAACACCTCGCCGAGGGCGGCGGCCTCGGCTTCGCCGGTCGTGTTGAGCGGGATGTCGAGCCGGCCTCGGAGTAGGCCGGCGGCATTGAGAGCCGTCTCGCCGTGTCGGAGGAGGAAGACGTGCACCGCTACCACGGGTAGACGAGGTAGGCGACGACGACCACGAGGAGAATGTAGAGGAGGTAGAGGTTGACGTCGCCCGACTGGATCGGCTGGAGGCGGCGAGCGAGCACCTGCACGAAGCGCACGACCGGCTGGTACAGGTACCGCTCGAAGATCGGCAGCACCTTGGTCCGGTAGTGCACGGCGCCGGATCGTCCGGCCGGATCGTCCGATGCCCGGTCGATGTGGACGTCGGGGCGGTAGAAGCGCTCGAAGGTCACCCGCACGGGGTTGGAGTACGTCGTGGCCGTGTACTGCATGCGTGCCTTGAACGAGACGATGCCGCCGTCCCACACCGGGACCCGTCGGGTAGCTCCCCGCGGGCGGCTCGCAAGGTAGATGGCGACGGGGACGACGGACACCGCCACGAGGAACAGGGCGAGGTAGGTCGGCGAGAAGCCGGAGAAGTTCGTGTGTGCCGGGATCACCGTAAGGTTGGAGACGAGCAACACCGGGCGCAGCTGCACGCCCGTTACGCCTCGCACGACGTGGTCAAGTGCGACGAGGACAGCGGGCGCGCCGACGCTGAGCGCTACGCAGGCTGCCGCCAGCAGCCCGGGTCCGAGGACCGGCTGGCCTGCGTCGGTCGCCTGGGCCGCTTCGGAGCTTCGGGGCATGCCGAGGAAGGCGATGCCGAAGGCCCGAGCGAAGGCGAACACGGCGAGCCCGGCCGTGAGGCCGAGCGTGGCGGCGGCAAGCAGGATGAGGACGCCGATGAGGTGGCTGTGGACGCGGAACCCCTGGAAGAGCCCCTCGAACACCAACCACTCGCTCACGAAGCCGTTGAGGGGCGGCAGGGCGGCGATACCGAGCGTCCCGACGAGGCTGATCACCGAGCTCGCCCGCATGCGATGCACGAGCCCGCCGAGACGGTCGAGGTCCCGGATCCCGCTGGCGTTCTCGACGACGCCCGCCTCGAGGAAGAGCAGCGTCTTGTAGGTCCCGTGGTTGACCACGTGGTAGAGGGCGACGAGGAGCAGGAACGCCCCGAGAACCGGCTGCCGGTAGACCGAGAAGGTCATCGACGCCCCGACGGCGGTCATGATGATCCCCACGTTCTCCACGCTCGAGTAGGCGAGGAACCGCTTCAGGTCGCGCTCGACGATGGCGTAGAGGATGCCGATGACAGCAGAGAGGGCACCGAGCGCCATCGTGAGGAGTCCCCACCACGCCGGCCCGCGGCCAAGCAATACGAAGGCGAAGAGCATCACCCCGTACACCCCGAGCTTGATGACGAGCCCCGAGAGGAAGGCCGAGCCGTCGGCCGGCGCCACCGGGTGGGCAGCCGGCAGCCAGATGTGCAACGGGACGAGGCCCGCCTTGAAACCGAATCCGAAGAGTGCCAGCACGAACGCCGCGCTCCTCCAGCGAAGGGGGATCGAGCCCGCGTGGGCGGCGATGACCGAGAGGTCGAGGCTGTGGGCATGGGTGGCGAGGATGACGAAGGCGGCGACCACCATGGCGAAGCCGACCTCTCCGAGCGCCAGGAAGAGGAAACCTCCCTCGCCCACCCCCGCTTGGCGGTGGTGGCGGAGGATCACGAGCGAACAGGCAAGGGTCATCGACTCCCAGGCGACGAGGAAGGTCGTGACGTCGCCGGCGACGAGCACGGCGAGGGAGGCCAACGCCGCCAGGTTGTAGGCGCACAGGTAGACGGCGGTCGCAGGCTCCGGCCGGTGGTATCTCGGCGCGTAGCAGCCGATGGCGAGGGTGACCAGGCCGAGCAGGACGAGAAAGGCGCCGGCGAGCGGCGCCGCCCGCAGATCGAGGCGACCGACGACGTCGCCGGCACCGAGCACCGTTGCGGTGGCGCGACCACTGAGGGCGAGGAGGACACCCCCGACGAGACAGGCCGCCCCACCCGCGGCCGAGACGACCCCCGCCGCCCAAAGGAAGAGCCTACGGGAAGCGCCCAGGCCGAGGCCGGCAGCCGAGAGCCAGGCGATGCCGGCCGCCCAGAGGAGTGGGGCGGTCACGGCGCCGCTTCCTGTTCCGCGATGAAGCTGAGCGCGCTCACCTTCTCCGCCAGCCGGCCGACGGCGACCAGCAAGCCTTGCAAGAGGGCGAGTGGGCTCGGCGGGCAGCCCGGGATGAACACGTCGACGGGGAGGACCCGGTCGAGTCTTCCCCGGACGAGCTCGTCCTCTTCGTAGACCCCTCCGAGCGGGCAGGCTCCGACGGCGACGACGAGCTTCGGTTCGGGCATGGCGGTGTAGGTCTTTCCGAGCGCCACCTCCATAGCCCGGACGACAGGTCCGGTCACCATGAGCAGGTCGGCATGGCGCGGGGCGGGCGTGAAGAAGAGCCCGAGGCGGTGCAGGTCGTAGTGAGGGGCGAGGAGGAGGCGGATCTCCGACTCGCAGACGGCGCACGAGCCGGTGTCGATCGTCCGGATGTGCAGGCTCCGGCCGAAGAGCGCTCGGATGTCGCCGGCAAGCCTGGCAGCGAGGCGATCTTCGTCGCCTCCAGGCGCGGCGGTGGCACCACTCACCGTTCGCCGCCCTCGATCGGGATCCGCTTCACGAGATGGACAGACGAGCTCGCGGCGAGCTCGAACACGCCGCTCAGCGCGACGGCGTCGGGAGCGACGCGCTGGCACGTCCTGCAGGCTGTGCAGGCACCGACGTCGAGTACGAGCTCCTCGTCTGCTTGCCACAGGGCGCCGCTGGGACAGCTCTCGACGAGACGGCGGGCCACCTCGACAGTGAGCCGGCCCGGGACGAAGCTCGGCGGCGTCGGGAGGGCGGCGGCCCAGGGATCGAGCACAGCGGGGTACCTTGTCGTCACCACCTGCCGGGCGAGCCCGCGGAGGAACCAGAGCGCCATCAGCGGGCCAACCCGGCGACGGTCAGCCAGAAGCTGGCCTCGATGATCGGGATGTCGGTGAACACGTTGCGAGAGCGGGCGGCGTCGTCGAATGCCCGCCAGTTGCGCACCGAGGCCGGGCGGAGCCGTGCCCGTGTGACGCGCCCGGCTTTGTCTAGCGCCAGCCAGGCGAGTGCCTCGCCACGGGGAGACTCACACCAGCCGAGTGCCGCCCCTGGCTTCGGTCTCGAGGCCGCCTCCGCCACCCCTGCTCCGAGTCCCGCTCCGACGAGCTCCGAGATGAGCCGGGCCGACTCCTCGACCTCGTCGATCATGACCTGCATCCGCGAGAGCACGTCGCCCCCCTGACGGCCCGAGACGCCGGTCGCCCTGTCGGCGTACGGGACGACGGGATGGTCGCGGCGGCAGTCGAGGTCCTGACCCGACGCCCGGGCTACCGGCCCGACGAGCCCGAGGCGCCCTGCCGCCTCGGAGGTGACGATCCCGCACGCCTCGAGGCGGTCGAGAAACGAGTTCGTCGTCATAAGGGCGTCTGAAACCCGGCGAAGCTCGTCGCGGGCGACAGGCAGCTGCTCGGCGATGGCGGCCGTGTCGAGTGGGCGGGTCACCCCACCGATGGCAAGCAGCCCGAACAGGTAGCGGTGGCCGCCGGCGCCGACATTCAGCCGGAGCAGCTGTTCGAGGGCGATCTCGGCCTGCGCCTGGCCGACCGAGAGGCCGGTCGACTGGGCGATTGCCGCCATGGCGGCGGCGTGGTTGTACATGCGCTCGAGTTCGAGGGCGACCGCCCGCGTGCGCTGGACGTCCTCAGGGACGTTCGCGCCGGTAATCGACTCTGCCGCCTGGCAGAACGCCCAGGAGTTGCCCACGGCCGAGAGGCCCTCGGCCCGCTCGACGAAGAACAGACAGCGTGCGAGGTCGAGGCCTTGCAGGCGTCGTTCGATCCCGCGGTGCTTGTGCCACTGGAGCAGGTACAGGTCGAGCACCTCCTCGCCGCTCGTGACGAGACCGACATAGAGCGACTCCTGGCCGACGGCCCGGACCGGCCCGAATGGGAACTCGATCGCCTCGCCGGAGACGAAGTGGGAGGCATGGACCTCGCGGGCATCGTGTCTCGGAGCCGAGCCGAGCCGCGGGAAGCCGTGGGCCGCATGAGGCGGCACGGCCACCCGGTTGAGCAGCTTCCCGCCGTGCGGACGTACACCGAACTGCTCGTAGATCTCGCACTCCTCGAGGAAGGCCGCCGGCGCGATGTCAGACAGCGGGGGATACTCCTCGCCCTCGACCCGCCATTCGAGCACGGCGTAGCTGCCATCGCGATCGAGCCCGTAGACGGCCCGCAAGACGAGATCTCCGTCCTCGAGGGCGCCGAAAAGGTCGGCGAGGCGGGCCTCCCCGGTCACGGCGAGGCCGTGGACGACCTGTTCGAGATCCCCTACTTCAATGCGGGCGACATTCACGCCCGGCTGCGCCCGTCGCCACAACTCGCCACTTCCGGGCGCCAGCACATCCCGCACCGCCGAGACGGTCCCGGTCTCCTGCGGTTCCGGAGCGAGCTCGTTCATGAGATCGCCCGCACGGCATGCACGAGGAGGTCGTTCAGCTCGCCCGGGATCCACAGACCGAGGAGCGCGAGGACACCGAGCCCGCCGACGAGGGGGAGCCCGGCGAGGATCCGGCCGGAGCGACGAGGATAGGGATCAAGCGGCTCCTCTGGGCCGTGACCGGTCGCCATCGAGAGGGTCGTGCCGACGAGGGCGATGAAGCCGACGACGACGAGGAGGAGGAAGAGACCGGCCAGTAGTGGTGCTGGTCCTGCGAAGCCAGCGCGAACGATCGTGAGCTCGGAGAGGAAGACTCCGAAGGGGGGAGAGCCCGCCACTGCGAGTGAGGCGAGGACGAGGACACCTCCTGCGAGCGGGAGAGCCCCGAGGGCACCGCGGACCTCTGAGGACTCACGCGTCTTGTAACCGAGGACGAAGTGGCCGGTAGAGAGAAAGAGGACCGCCTTTCCGATGGCGTGGTTGAGCACCTGCAAGAGGGCGCCGTAGAGGCCGAGCATGCCGCCGAAGCCGAGCGCCACGGCAACGATGCCCATGTGCTCGATGGAGGAGTATGCGAAGAGCCGCTTGAAGTTGCCCCGCCGCACCATGAAGATCACGCCGACGAACAGCGTGACGAACCCGAACACGAGCAGGACGTGGTCGGGGTAGGCGCTGCCGAGGCCCATCTTCGCGATGGCCTGGAAGCGGATGACGGCGTACATGCCGGTGTTGAGGAGGGCGGCCGACAGCATGGCGCTCGCCGGGCTCGGCGCCTCGGAGTGCGCGTCGGGGAGCCAGGTGTGCATCGGGGCGAGACCGACTTTGGTGCCGTAGCCGACGACGGCGAGTAGGAAGGCCAGCCGGAGGCTGCCGGGTTGGAGGGCATGAGCGTGGGCGAACAGGTAGGACCAAGTGAGGCGCTCATCCGAGGTGAGATGGAGAGCGCTCCCGGCGTAGAAGAGCCAGAGCGTCGCCAGAAGGGCGATCGTCACGCCGAACGAGCTGATGATGACGTACTTCCAGGCTGCCTCGAGCGAGCGCGCCTTCGCCTCGAGGCCGACGAGCGCCGCGCTCGCGAGCGTGCTGGCCTCGATCAGCACCCAGAGCAGACCGAGGTTCCCGGCGAAGAAGGAGCCGAGCATGCCCGAGGCGAAGACCGAGAAGAAGACGAAGTAGAGCCGCACTTGGAACGAGCTGAGCTCGCCTCGGTCCTCCTCTGCCCGCAGGTAGGCGGCGGAGCCGAAGGCGGCGAGGACGACGACGAGGGAGATTGTGATGGCGAAGAACACCGCCAGCGGGTCGACGTAGAGAAACCCTCCGATCCCCTGCAGATGCCGGCCCGCGATGCCGGCGGCGAGGGCGATGCTTCCGGCGAAGGAACCGATGGCACCGGCGACGAGGGCGACGCCAGCGCCCCGCGCCCGACATCTCGCCGCCACGGCGATCGCTCCGGTGAGGGGGGACAGCACGACGAGGGCGACAAGGGCGATCACCCGCGGAGCTCCCTCAGCTCGGTCGAGGTCGCCTCGGCGAGGCGGCGGGTGATTCCCGAGACGAACACCACCATGATCAGGACTGCCGCCACGAGATCGAGAAAGATCCCGGCCTCGACGATGAAGGGAAAGGTGGCCACCAAGGTGATGGCGCCCAGGAAGACCCCGTTCTCGGTGATGAGCCAGCCGATCAGCTGGGCGACGGTGTGGCGGCGGACGACCATCACGAGTGCGCCGAGCAGCACGACGGCGGTCGAGAGCGGCACGACCGACGAGGCGACGAGGCCGTGAGGCAGGTCCTGGGCACGAATGGCCAGGTAGGCAAAGGTCGTCAGCAAGGCGCCGATGATGAGCGAGGTCGAGAGCCCCGTCGACAGGGCGACGTCGCGCTTCAGCTCGAGGCGGCGGAGCAGCAAGCTGCGCGTCGCGAGCGGGATGGCGAGCCCCTTCACGGCGAACGTGATGACGGCGAGCGCCCACAGCTGGGCGCTGTCGTAGGTGTAGGCGACGACGGCACAGGCGAACGACAGCACGACCGACTGGAACCCGTAGTAGGCGACGTACCGGTTGAACAGCTTTGAGCCGAGGCAGGCGAAGGCGGCAAGGAGGATCACGACCGAACTCAGAGAGACGAGCGTCCCCTCGATCGAGCTCGACGACAGGTTCTGCACGACTAGGTCCCGATCACGTAGGAGGTCACGACGCCGACGAGGGCGATGAGAAAGGCGGCCCCGAGGAACTCGGCGATACGGAAGAAACGCAGCTTGGCGAAGGACGAGTCGATCACCACGATGGCAAGGCCGCAGATGGCCAGCTTGCCGAGAAGGACCGGGATGGCGACGAGGCCGCCGACGATGGTCGTGGCGTTGCCGAGCCCCTGTGGGATGACGAAGACGTTCATGAAGATGGCCGACATCAGGAAGAATTTCATCGAGGCAGCCCAGCGCATGAGGGCGTAGTGACGCCCGGAGTACTCGAGCACGCGGCCCTCCTCGATCATCGAGATCTCGATGCTGCCGCTCGGGCTCTCGATCGGGATGCGTCCGTTCTCGACGAGGATGATCATGAAGAAGGCGACCGTCCCGAGCACATGGGTCGGGAGCACGCGGGCGTAGGCGGACGCCGCCAGGACGTGGTTCATGAGGTACGGGTTGTCGGAGGCGGAGAGGGCCCCGACCGTGAAGAAGACGATGATGAGGGCCGGCTCGACGAGGCTCCCGATCCAGGTGGCGCGGCTCGCCCCGAGGCCGCCATGGGGACTGGCCGTGTCGAGGGCGGCGAGGGCCGTGGCGAAGCCGGCGAGGGTGAGGACGAAGGCGCCGCCGATCAAGTCGGCGAGGAAGGCGAGGGGCAGCGGGTTGCTCGTGATGATCGGGACGATGACCGAGACCGTGAGGTAACAGGAGAAGACGACGAACGGCGCTGCCTGGTAGACGAAGGACACCTGGTCGCTCACGGTCGCGCCCTTGCGCAGGAGCTTGGCGATGTCGCGGTACGGCTGAAGGATGCTCGGGCCATGCTTTGAGGCCACGACGGCTTCGGCCCTTGCGAGCACGCCGACGTACAACGGCGCGAACACGAGCACGACGAGGCTTTGCAGCACCTGCAGCGTGATCGGCACGCTCACGCCGGCTCCTCCCTTTCTCCTAACCGCAGCCAGAATCGAGGTAGAAGCCATTAGCCGGACGAAATATCTCGTCCCACGTAGCGCGGGCCTCATCGCGTGACGCCGTGATGATACTGCCACAGCCCCGCGCCTCGGGGCCGCCGGCGAGCTGGGTGGGCTCATAGCGGCCGTGACGGTGATCTCGGTCGTCCTTGGCCTCGTGAACCGGCTTGGGCCTGATCGTGCCCGATGGGCCGACATGATGGGTGCCGGCGTTCAAACGCCGCCCGCCCCCGCGGCGGTGTCGGCCTGTGACCCTCGCGCCCACCCGCGCGCTGTCAGATCGTCGAGGGGTAGTTCGAGCCGCGAACGTAAAACGCCCGTTGTGTTGAGGAAGTGAGACGATGATGGACCAGCACGACAACGGCGTCCGGATCCTTCACCGTGTCTCTCCGCCAAGCGCTACAAGTTCGGCCGCCACCTTCTGGAGTCGTTCGGCGGCGAGAACCTGACGCTGCCGATCCTCCTCTGCTGACCGCTGCCACTCCTGAGCTCGTGCGGCTGCCTGGCCGATGGCGTCGATCGAGTGGTCGAGTTCAGCGCGCATCGTGTGCTCGAGGTCGCGGCAAAGCGCCTCCAGGCGTTGGGAGAGATCCCAGCGGGCGCGTCCGGCATGTTTGTCGAATTCGCGCGCCAACTCACCACGGGCACTGGCTAGCGCCCGTGGTCGGGCCGTCCCGGAGGGAAGCAGTCGACCCAGCAGCCGGCCGACGGATTCGAGGTCGCCCCCCACGTGGACGAAGAGGTAAGAGAACCGTTCGGTCTGGTCGGACAGCGCTCGGACGGCGAGACGGGGCAGCGGCACTGAGAAGAGTCCGGCTGCCGCGAGGCGTGCTTCATCGACGCGTTGTTGGGTCTGGGTACGGAAGGACTCGGCCACCTGACGCCAGGCGTCCTCGACGCGGACGGCTTCCGATCGACGGAAGCTTTCGAACGAAGCGCAGACTGCTTCCTCCGCGGCCGTACGCAAATCGTCGACGAGTCGAGCCCGCGGCGCGGCGGAAGCGATCCTGGCCAAAGAAGCGGCGTGCTCGGCTGGCGCCTCGCATGCGAATGCTGCGAGCCGCTTGCCGACTTCGTCGACGAGTCGATCGACATCCCGACGGAGCAGGGTGCAGTCATCCTCGAAAGCTCGGCGCTGCCGGTCCGCCTCGCCCGCAAACTGTTCCACCAGCGACGCCAGGTCGGCGGCGTCGACATTCAGAGCCGCCTGTTCTACCGTGATCGCATCTCGAAGCGAGGTCCCGAGTCGATGCAACTCAGCGCGGGCGGTGGCGGCTCGGGCTCTCACCAGGTCATCGACGATGAAACGTTCGAACTCGGTCGCGAATGCATCGAACTCGATGCCTTCTTCACCCGCCGAGCGGCACCCGTGGACCCTGGCGCGTAGCGCGGACCGGGCGTTCACGGCGAAGATGGACACGTCGTGGCCGAACAGGTCGCAGAGCATCGCCTCGACGAACTGTCTGACCTCCGCCAGCTCGTCGATTGCGAGATGGTCTGCCTTGTTCAGTACGAAGAAAGTTGGCGACCTCCGATCGGCTAGCACGCGGAGCAGGTCACGCTCTTGCTCCGACAGCGGCGCGTCAGCCGACAGCACCATCACAGCGCCGTCTGCATCGAGCAGGGCGGCGCGGCCAGCTTCAGTGTTGTGCCGGTAGACGGATCCGATGCCGGGGGTATCGACGAGGACCACGCCCGGCTCCAAGAGGGGCCACCGGCCACGCACCTCGACCCGCTCCACCCCGAGCTCGTTGCCAGGGTTGGCTGTCTCGGTCACAAACTCGGCCACTCGTGTCGGCTCAATTGTGCGCTGGGTGCCGTCCCGAAGCTCCACGACAGCGGCCGGTTCGCCATATCGGACGTCCGTCGCCACAGCTGTGAGCGGTAACACGCCGGATGGGACGACCTCGTCGCCGAGTAGGGCGTTGACCAGTGTCGACTTGCCTCGCTTGAATTCGCCGACGACCGCCACCACGAACCGGCCGGCCCTGAGGCGATCGAGCAGACGCCTGGCTCGATCGGCTTCGGGACGTCCGGCGGCGGCTGCCGAGAGTTCCTCGGCTCGAGTCCTCATCTCGTCGAGATCGCTTGCCATCTGGCCCCCTCCAAAACGCACTTCGCGGACAGGAGTAGGAGCCATCAGCCCAGGCGGGCACCGCGGCGAGCTCCATCGCCGTCGCCTCCGAGGCTAGCCGGTTCACCTATCGAAGGTCAGGTGGGCTCCCACGGATTCGGCACCTCACATCCTTGTGATCTGGCAGTAAGACTGACACAAGACCCGCACTGCAGCCAGTTCTGCAACCCGATGTGGCGCGCCGATTCCTTGACTGCGGTGCGCATCGATAGGGCAGGGGACAGCGCTCGCAACGACAAGTCACACCACAACGATGCGCGCGCGGACTTTGGTGAGCTTCTACACGGGAGCGGCTCCCTACCGGCGTCTTTGTGGAGACGCCAGCTCCCAGGCTTCCCGGAGCTCATCCGCCCGGTGGGACGAGCGTTGCCACGTGAGCGAAAAGCCGTCGGAGTCCAGCCGCCTGTCGCCTCCCGGCCGTTGAGTCCCGGGCAGGTAACGGTTGCACAACCGCCTCGACGGTCTTAGCTTGGTGTTTGGTTCTGCCTGCGGCAGTGACCGTGATTGACCCACAACCAAGTTGTGTCAAGTTGTGTCAGGGGAGGGGTGACATGAGGGTTGGCTTCGTCAGTTCTCGTTTCGTGGCGGTGGCGGCCATGGTGGCTTTGGGCGGTGGTCTGGTCGTCGCTCCGATCACGGGCCAGGTTGTGTCGGCTGCGGCCAGCTCGACTGGATCGACGGTAGTCAAGGCCGCGAGGTTCAGTCCCTCGTTGACGGAGGTCGGTCAGGTCAACCTGAGCGCAGTGGCCAGCGCTGAGCGCACCACACGGGTGGCGTCACAGCGCCAGGGATCGACTATCTCGAGGTCAGCAGCCGAGGGCAGCACCGCCGGCTACCGGGTGGTTGACAACGCCATTGCGACCCACGGGCCCAAGGGCCGGGCGACCAAGAACCCCAGTCCGGCCACGACTTCGCTGTCCACGACTAACGTGCCCGGCGAGATTGGCTTCAGCGCAATGGGGGGGATCCAGCAGGCCGAGACCACCGGCGGGGAGGACCTCGAGCCCCCCGACCAGGGTTTGTGCGCGGGCGGCGGCTACGTCATGGAGTTCATCAACAATGCCTTGGCCATCTACAACGAATACGGGGCGCAGCTGATGGCGCCGATCGGGTCGGCCTCCCTGTTCCTGCAGCCCACCACGGACTTCTTCTCGGACCCCCGTTGCTACTACGACGCACCCACCCAGCGTTGGTTCTTCCAGGAGTTCATCGTCGGGGCAGTGAACGCTTCGGGCCAGCTTGTAACTCCGAGCACCGAGTTCGAAGCGGTCAGCAACACGCCGGACCCCACCGGGACCTACACCGTGTATTCGTGGGACACCAGCGACGCCACGACGACGGGCTGCCCGTGCTTCGGTGACTACGACAACCTGGGGGCCGACGACAACGGCATCTACGTTGCCACCGACGAGTTCGGCATCACCTCGGGTGCCTACAACGGAGTGATCATCTACGCCTTATCCAAGGAGCAGATCGAAACCGCTGCGGCCACCGGCATCCTCCCGACGATCTTCGCCTACCGCCTGACCGAGGATGCTTTCGGTCAGCCGTACGTCGTGGCACCTACCAGCACCCCGCCTGGGGCCCACTTCGCCCCCAACACCGAATACTTCGTCGAGTCCAACTCCAATGTGGAGAGCGACGACCATCTCCTGGTCTACGCCTTGCATAACACGTCTCTGCTCGGCGCCCCGGCAGCCCCGACGCTGTACAGCACGGAGGTGACCACCGAGGGGTATTCGTTCCCGCCGGACGCGACGCAAAAGCCCGGGCCCCGGCCGCTCGGAAAGGCGTACCAGGACCCGGCTGGCGGCATTCAGGCCGACTTCAACGCCGAGATGGAACCGACTTACCGCGGCGGTGACATCTACGCCGAGCTGGACACCGGGACGACAAGCGGCAGCGACGCCATTGACTGGTTCATTCTCCAGCCGAAGCTGGCGGGGAAGAAGTTGGCTCTCTCGGCCACCGTCGTCCACCAAGGCGTCGTGGCCGTGAAGAACACCAGCTTGCTGTACCCGTACACCGCGGTGGACTCCGCCGGCGTCGGGTACCTGCTGTTTTCCCTGAGCGGCCCGTCCAACTACCCGAGCCCGGCCTATATCAGCTACGGGGCCACCGGCCCGACCGGGCCCGTGATCGTGGCGACCGCCGGCGCCGACCCCAATGACGGCTTCACTTGTTACGCGGCCTTCGTCGGTCCCAAGTACGGGGGCTGCCGCTGGGGTGACTACTCGATGGGGGTCGTCATGGGTGGTCGGGTGTACATGGGCGCCGAGATGATCCCCCAGGGATACCGCGACACGCTGACCAACTGGGGGACATACATCTGGAGCGCCCGGCCGCCGGCCAGTGGGTAGCGCTTCCGGCGTCAAACAGGGTGGTGGACAGAGCCAGGCCGTTCTCTTGTTGCCGTCGAGCTGCGCCGTGGCATTCGAGTGGCATAATGGTGGCATGAGTCGGGTCAGGGTCAGCACCACCGTGGACGGGGGCCTCCTTGAGAACGCGCGGCGGCTGCTCTCGCCGTTGACGGATTCAGCGCTCCTCGATGAGGCGCTCAAGGCGCTCCTGGCTCGGCATCGCACCGCGGAGGTCGATGCCAGCTACGCGGCGTACGATGACCACCCACTCGAGGAGCCCGATGATTGGGGTGATCTGGCATCGTTCCGCGAGGCCGCAGCGGCGTCGTGACGCCGCTTCCTTCCCGGGGCGAGCTCTGGTGGTGCGAGCTGCCGGCGATCGGTCGCCGCCCCGTCGTTGTCCTCTCGCGTGACGTAGCCGTTCCAAGGCTTCGGCGCGCTCTGATCGCCCCGTGCACGACAACCATCCGCGGGCTACCCAGCGAGGTTGTGCTGGAACCTGGCGACGACCCCGTCCCACGAAGATCCAGCGTCAATCTCGACTCGGTCGAGAGCGTCTCTGTCGCTGTCCTTGTCGAGCGCCTCGGACGGCTCAGCGACGCACGGATGCGCCAGATCTGTGATGCGCTCGAAGTGGCTGTCGACTGCCACGGCTGACCCCGAGCACTGGGTCACCGGGCAGGCCGGGTCTCCACGTGCTCAGCGGTGCCTGACATCCGTTGGACGCCGACAGTCGGCACCGAAGTCGGGGAGCGCCTACGGTCTCCGACGATGAGCGACGGCGAGGTGCAAGGAAGGCGAGAACCGCAGGGGCGGCAACGGCGAGTTCCCTTTGAAGGCGTCGTCAATTTCCGCGACCTTGGTGGGTATCGAGCCGCCTCCGGGCGGCTGACACGGTGGGGAAGGGTGTACCGCTCCGATTCGCTTCACCGGCTGACGGTCAGGGACCTTCAGATGTTCCGAGGGCTTGGCATCCGAGCGGTTTATGACTTGCGAAGCGACGAGGAGCGGTTGTTGAACCCGAGCCCGGTGGCGTCGCGGCAGATAGCGGTCGAAAGTCAGGTGAAGCGCGACGAGTTCAAGGACGGGTCTGCGTTCCGAGAGGCGAGCGACGCCGATCGCAGGCTTCTCGATGTCTACCTCGCCATACTCCGCACCGGTGGCCCGTTGTTCGGTGAACTGCTCTCGGTGCTCGCCACACCAGGCAAGATTCCGGCCGTGATTCACTGCGCCGGCGGCAAGGACCGTGCAGGCCTCGCCGCTGCGCTCCTGCTCAGTTCCCTCGGCGTCGATCGCGAAACGGTCCTCGAGGACTACGAGCTCACGAACCACACGGTGACAACCGCACGCGTCAAGGAGATCCTCGAGCTGTTCGTGTCAGCGGGAATGACGCATGAGGCAGCCTTGGCGTTTATTCGAGCGCCGCGGTCGGTGATGGCCGAGGCGCTCGCGTGGCTCGACTCTGAGTTCGGCGGTGTAGAGGGTTACCTCGCCGGACCGGGGGGAGTGCGCCCTGAGGTGCTGAGAGATCTGAGAGAGAGCCTGCTCGAGCAAGAGTGACCTCGTCGGCGCGACGCCGGACGCCGGCCCTGACCCGAGCCGCGGAGGTCGGGGCACGGCCCTTCGTCTGGTTGCCCCGAGTGTGGCTGGGTGGGTGGCCTGTCGGTGGGAGCCAGTGCAGGCGGGAGATACCGACGGTCGATCCAATCGAGCATCGAGTTGCCGCCCACGCGTTACAACGGTAGATGAGGGACAAGGAGGCCACCGTGTTGATTGCCGGGACGACGAGGAGCTTGTGGGATCTCCACCGCTCGTACGCGATCGCCGAGGATGCTTGCGTGTCCGCTTTGGCTGAGCGCGCGGGCAGCGCGTGGGCGTTATTCGACAAGGAGAGGATCGAGCTCATCGGTGCGTTCGACGTCGATCCGGTGGCGGTCCTCGACCCACCCGATGGCCAATGCCTGGCTGTCCTGCCGAGCGGGGAGCTCGTGATCGGGAGAGCGGGAGCAAAGCTGGCGCTCATCGGGCCGGATGCTGGCAGCGCGCTCCAGGCGATCGACACGTTCGAGAGCTTGCCGGGGCGTGATCAGTGGCAGAACCCAGCAGGGGAGACTCCCGATCTGCGTTCGCTCGCCGTCGACACCGGTGGACGGCTCTACGCGGATGTGCACGTCGGCGGCCTCTGGATGTCTGACGACGCCGGCAGCCACTGGACGGTGGCCATTGACGCTGGGGCGGATGTTCACGAGGTGACGACGGGAGTGGGTGGGAGGGTCGCTGTCGCAGCGGCGCGGGGTTTCGGATGGAGTGACGACCGGGGCGGGACGTGGCGCTGGAGCGCCGAAGGACTGCACGCTCCCTACTGCAGGGCGGTGGCATTGGACGGGGACGCTGCCTACGTCAGCGCGTCGACTGGGCCGTCCACGACACAGGCAGCGCTGTACCGATCGGCACGCGTGGGAGAGCCGTTCGTGAAGTGCGGGCGAGGACTACCAGAATGGTTCCCCGCCAACATCGACACGGGGTCGCTCACGGCCAGAGACGGCGTCGTCGCGTTCGGTACGCGGAAGGGCGAGGTCTGGCAGTCTCGCGATGGCGGTGAGAGCTTCGAGAGGATCGCCTTCGAGCTCAGCCCGGTGACTGCCGTCCTGCTCGTGTGACCCAGCGGCGTCCGCCGCAGGCACCAGGACTAGGGGCTCCAGCCAGTTCGGCGACAACGATCGGCTGACCCTATGACGGAATCGGCGTGCAAGCTGCACTGGCATGGCGCCCGTTGCCCGACGCGCCCGCCGTGGTGCCGGCAGCCACCACGGCGACGTCAAATCGCTGGGGCTGTTCCGGAAGCGGCGCTGGTCGTCCCAGGTAATAGCCCTGCCCGAATTCGACGTCGAGCTCGCGAAGGGTCGCCAGCTCCTCTGCCGTCTCGATGCCTTCGGCGACGATGCTCGCACCAGTCTCCCCTGCGAAAGCCACGAGGGCGGCCGCCAGGGCCCGTTGTGAGCGCTCGATGTGGATGTCGCGCGTCAGCGAGATGTCCAACTTGATGCAATCCGGAGCCAGCTGAAGGATGTGACGAAGGCTCGCATACCCGGCGCCCGCATCATCAATGGCAAGCCGGACGCCATCACGCCGTAGGTTGGCGAGTGCCTCACGCAGTTTCGTGTAGTCGGCTATGTGGGCATGCTCAGTTATCTCAAGGACAATTCGGTCGGCAGGAAGCCGATCGAGCACAGGGTCGAGGCGGGACGACAGCACGGTCTCCGGTGACAGGTTCACCGCCATGAACAACTCGGCGGGGATCTGTGGGAGGTGGGCTACGGCCGCGGCGACCGCGGCCAGCTCCAGCTCGACACCGATCCCGAGTGTGGCAGCCTGAGCGAACCAAACGTCCGGCCCATAGACCGGCTGCGAGCGAAACCTCGCCAGCGCCTCCAAGCCGTCGACTTCGCCGCTCCGGAGCGAGACGACCGGCTGGAAGACGACGGACAGGCCGTCACCTCCTGCGAGGATGGCACGAATACGCTCGTACCATCGGCGTTGGTCGGCCTCGTCGCGCTGCTCGGTCCGCAGTCGAGTCGACAGCTCGGTGACCACGTGATGCGCGATGGAGTCCGACAGGACTGATCTGCCGATCACGCTCCCCCGGAGGGCGGAAAGGATCTCCTGGGGAGAGGCGCCCTTGACGAGATAGCTGGCGGCCCCTGCCGACAGCATCTCGCGGACACTGGTTTCGTCCTCGTGGGCCGTGAGGGCAACGATCGCGGTGGCTGGCGCCATGAGGTGGATCTCCCGAGCCGCCCCGCCCCCACCGCCGCCTGGCATCTTCACATCGAGGAGCACTACGTCGGGGGCCTGGATCCTCGCCAGCTGGATGACTTCGAGAGCGTCCTTGGCCAGCCCGACCAGCTTCAGGGACGAGTCTGACCCGATCACATCGGCGAGGACCGCCCGCATCTCGGGGTCGTCGTCGGCCACGAGGACGCGGATCGGGGCTGACACCTCAGAGCGCCTGGACCTTGGAGCCGGACGTGGGGAGCCAGATCTCCACGCCCGTCCCCCGCCCCGGCGAGCTATCGATGGTGCAGCTCCCCCCCGCCAGTTGTGCTCGCTGCCGCATGGAAGTGAGTCCGAGGTGGCCGCGGGCCGAGTCCGATCGGATCCCGGCATCGAAGCCGGCCCCGTCGTCGGTGACCCGCACGAGGTAGCCGCCCCCCTCTCCCCGCAGCTCTACGTGCACGCGAGATGCGCCGGCGTGTTTGCGCACGTTCGTCAGAGCCTCCTGGGTGATGCGGAACAACACCACTCGTGCCACCTCCGGCGGCTGAGAGCTGAGACCGTCGCTCAGTTCGTAGGCGGGCCCTCCGTCGGGCCCGAAATCCTCTTCGAGGAGCTGGCGAAGGGCCGGGCCGAGGCCATCGCGGTCGAGCACGTACGGCCTGAGCTCGGACATCAGGTGGCGCATGGACTCGATGGAGGAGTGGACGGTTGCCTTGGCCTTGACAAACCCCTCGTCGTCGGCGAGCTCAGGGTGGGCCATCGCGAGCATCTCGAGGCGCATGCTCGCCGCAGTGACCTTCTGGATCGAGTCGTCGTGAAGGTCGGAGGCGATCCGCTGCCGCTCCTCCTCTTGGGCGCTCACCAACCGAGAGAGCAGCTCCAAGCGCTCAGCGTCCGCCTGGCGAAGGGCAGTCACCGCCTCCTCCAGCTCAGTGGCCCGGGCCTCCGAGGCTTCCTTGAGGCGGGCCTGCCGCAGGGCGACGGCCAACTGGTCGGCCATCTCTCTCACGGCTGCCTCGATACGCGGATCGATTCCCGCCACCCGGGTACTGGTGAGGTTGATCTCCCCGATCGTCATTCCCTCATCGATGATGGCAGCGGACATCATGCTCCGGATGCCGGCTGCGAGCAGCTCACGAACGATGGGTGGGGGAGTCACGATGTCACCGATGTCCTCGTATGACCTCACCCTCCGCTGTGCAACGCGAGCAAGGGGCATAAGGTCGGCAAGGTCGATTGTTCTTCCCAGGGGACCGGGCCCACCCGGAGGTTCAACTGCAAGGAAGGTCGCCGTCTCGGCGGCCGGATCAAACAGCATCACCGAGGCATGGTCGGCACCCACCATGCGACGGAGTTTCCTGAGGACCGTCTGGGACAGTTCGGACACTGAGTCGCAGTCGAGAATGGCTCTGTCGACCTCGTGGATGAGCTCGAGGCGCTCCAAGCTTCTCGACGTCTCCTGCTCGGCGGCCTTCTGTGCCGTAATGTCCCGAACCAAGAGGCAGATCCTCGCCGAAGAGCCCTCCGACCCGGCAATCGGAGCGAGCCTGCCCTGGAACCACCGGGTGCCGGCGGGAACGTCTAGGCAGTACTCGCAAATCTCCGGGCAACCCGTGTCGAGGACATGGCCAATGATCTGGGTCAAGTGGAGCCCGATTTGCTCGCCGAGGCCCTCACGAAGTGTTCGGCCTAGCAGCTCGCGCCGGGGCGCTGAAAGAAGGGCGTCGTCGGCGGTCCAGACCCCGAGGTAGGTGCCGTTCTCGTCGAGCTCGAACACAAGATCATCGAGTGAGGACAGCAGCGCCTGCAGGCGAGCTTCGCTCTCGCGTAGAGCTTCGGTAGCCCGCTGGGGCTCGCGGAACTGCTCCTCGCTCTGGCGACCCAAGGTCCCGGTGTCACGTCTCCCGCTCCGACAATCAGACTCTCTGGCGTTGGCATCAGTCCTTGCGGTTGGGCGCGCCAAGTTAGCCACGAGCTAATTATCGGCTTGAAAGGAGTAACACTTGAGGTCCTCGGGTCAGGCGCCGGAGTCGAGTGCGAGTGCTCTCGGTGGAGGACAAGCTGGCGGCCTCCAGGTCCGGCTACCAGGCTGCTCTGGACTGCACACCTCGACAGGTGGCCAGGAAGCGCCATTTCAACTTCGACGCCGCCTTCGAGCTCGGACTGATGTACATGGACATGGCCATGGACAGCGACTGCGGGCTCAACCTCGGTCGCTACCAGTTCGAGCAATCGGGCCGCTGGGAGGAGCGAGGGCTGCTCGCTGTTGTGGGCATGGGCGTGGAGCCGGGGATCTCGGACGTCTTCGCCGCCTATGCGGCTAAGCACCTGTTCGACGCCATCGAGGAGATCGGTGTTCGCGACGGCAGCAACCTCGAGGTGAAGGGCTACGAGTTCGCCCCGAACTTCTCAATCTGGACGACGATCGAGGAGTGCCTCGATCCACCGATCGTCTACGAAAGGAACCGGGGGTGGTTCACGACCGAGACGTTCTCCCAGCCCGAGGTGTTCGACTTCCCCGACGGCATCGGCCCCCTCGAGTGCGTGAACGTCGAGCACGAGGAGGTCATGCTCATCCCGCGGTGGGTGAAGTGCGACCGCGTAACCTTCAAGTACGGGCTGGGCCGGCGCTTCATTGAGGTCTTGCAGACCCTTCACATGCTCGGCCTGGACAGCACGGAGAAGGTCGATGTCAAGGGTGTGGCTGTTGCGCCGCGCGACGTCGTGGCTGCTTGCCTCCCCGACCCCGCCCACCTTGGCGACCGTATGACGGGCAAGACGTGCGCCGGGACTTGGGTCAAGGGCACGAAGGGCGGACGACCACGCGAGGTCTATGTGTACCAGGTGGCCGACAACGCGACGACGATGCAGGACTATGGCGTGCAGGCGGTCGTCTGGCAGACGGCCGTAGGCCCCGTCATCGCCATGGAGCTGATCGCTGAAGGCCTGTGGACCGGTGCCGGCGTGCTCGGGCCCGAGGCGTTCGACCCTGACCCCTTCATGGAGCGGATGGGAGCCTATGGCGCTCCTTACGCGATCAGGGAGTGAGCGCCCGGCTGCCTCTCTCACTGTGTGACAAAGTCCTCTGGTCCAACGCGACGTCTTGCGCGAAAAGGATAAGCAGGGCATTTGGGGATCGGGAGAGGTGGACCATGTCAGCCCCAACCGCAGCCACGAGAGGCAGGCAGAGTGAAGCTCCCTCCGCGGCGGTACTCGGCGTGTTCTCGCCGCTGGCGCGGCGGATTGCCGGCGTTCGAGGTGGCTCAGTGCCGTCGCGTGACCCGGAGTTCGTGCAACGGCAGCGAGCTTCGGTCGCGAAGTTGACCAGTTACTTCTCGCCAGAGGTGCGAGGCCTCGAGCACCTTCCGGAATCCGGCCCAGTGCTGATTATCGGCAACCACTCCTGTCTCTTTTACATGCCCGATGCCTGGATCGTCGGCCTGGCGATGCTCGAGCGGCGGGGCGTGGACTCGCCCTCGTACGCGCTGGGTTACGACCTCCTGTTCGTCGTACCCGGGGTGAGCACCTACCTGCGGCGAATGGGCCTGCTGCCCGCTGCCTGGCGCGAGGCCGGCGCCGCGCTCGACGAGGGTGCCGCCGTGCTCGTCTACCCCGGCGGGGACTGGGAGGCGTGCCGGCCCTGGACGCTACGCAACCGGGTCGACCTCGCCGGCCACACTGGCTTCATCAGGCTCGCCCTCGAGCGCGGTGTCCCAGTCGTCCCGGTTGTCACCCACGGCAGCCACGACGCCGTGATCGTGCTTGCCCGTGGCGAGCGTCTCGCCCGCGTCATGGGTCTGCACCACCTCCGGATCAAGGTCTTCCCTCTTGCCGCCGGCTTGCCGTTCGGTGTGACGACCATGCTGCTCCCCCCGCTCCCGATGCCGTCCTCGATCACGGTGGAGTTCCTACCCGCTCTCGACTGGACAGGGCACGGTCGCCAGGGGGCGCTCGATGACCAGCTCGTAGCAACCTGCTACGAGGAGATCACGGACCTCATGCAGTCGGCGCTCGACCGCTTGCGGGTTGAGCGACCGCACCCGGTGGTCCGAGGCTGGTCGAACCTGCTTCGCGCCGCTCCAGCCTTCAAGCGGGTCCGCAGCGAGCAGGTGAGTACGTGAGCGCAGCCGTGCACCGGTGCCGCAAGCGGCTCGTTCTCGCCATAGCCGCGGCACTCCTCGGGATCGGCGGTGGCGTCCTCGCTTACATGTGGTCCGCAAGTGGCTCGCACGAGGTGCTCCTCTCACAGGCCTACAAGCAGTTCCATGGCAAATCGACAACGCCGGACCGGCCGCCGCAAGGAGTTGAGCTCGTGCGTCCCGCACAGGGCGTGTATCGGTACTCGGGCGGCGGCACAGAGCACGTTTCCTTCCCCCCGAAGACACAGCTCGAAGGCCCAGTCATCCCGGGCACCGTCACCTACACGAAGGGCGGCTGTTGGGAGTTCCGGCTCGACTACAGCGACAACCACTGGCAGAGCACGATGTACTGTCTGAGCCCGGCGGGGCTGCTGCTCACAGCGCGCGCGGGCTGGTACCGATGGGACTTCGTGTTCACGACTGTCGAGGACACCGCCAGTTACCGCTGTAGTCAGTCGGAGGTCGCTGTCCCGAGCCGGCCGAGCGGCGGTGAGCGCTTCGGGTTCTCGTGTCGCGGCACGAACAACCACCTGTCCATACCGGCCGTCACGATGTCCGGTTACAACGAATTCATCGGAATGGAGCCGGTAGTGATCGGTGCCCGGCGGCTGATGGCGCTGCACCTCCGGGAGGTAGCCCGTTTCAGCGGTGGGCAGAGCGGCACGAACGTGGCCGACACATGGTTTGACCCCGCGACGGGCCTTCCGCTCCGTGGCACGTGGAGCACCAAAGTCCGGACGGCCTCGCCGGTCGGCACCTCTACGCTCACAGCCAGCGGTCACTTCTCGCTCGTGTCGCTCACGCCGCACGCATGACCGGCTCAACCGACGCGACCGGTTGTGATTGCCTGCATACTCAACGTCAGTTCGTGTCGTGAACGTCGGCTCTGCGCCGTGACCGGATCCAAGGACCGCGATGCCTCTGTATCTCCCATCTCCTGGACACGGTCGGGCATTCACGGCCGAGCACCAGGTGCGGCTCGGCGACTCGACGCCGAGCGGACGGGCGCGCTTCGACGCGATCGCCCGGTACCTCCAAGATGTAGCCGAGGACGATGCGAACGACGCCGGCTGGCCCAAGTCGATCGGTTGGCTTCTTCGGAGGTGCGCTATCAACGTGCGCCAGTTCCCTGCACTCGGAGAGCGCTTACAGCTCGTGACGTTCTGCTCCGCCAGCGCCCCGAAGTGGGCCGAACGCACGACGACTATCACCGGCGACGCCGGTGGCTCGGTGCAGGGTTCAGCGGTCTGGGTCGCGGTGGATACCGCCAGCGGACGCCCGACACGCGTCGGCGAGCTCTTCGAGCGAATCTACTCACCCTCCGCCGACGGCCGCCGGGCCTCGGTGCGACTCTCGCTCCCTCCGCCGACCAGCCAAGCCCTCGCTGAGGCTAGGAACTGGCCACTCCGCTCGAGTGACCTGGATGTCTGGGGACATGTGAACAACGCCATCTCTTGGGCCGCCATCGAAGACGAGCTCAGCCTGTTGGACTGGCTACCGCTGCGGGCCGAGGTCGAGCACAACGAGGCGATCACCCTCGGTGACTCGCCCCGCCTGGCAAGTAGTCCGTCGGACGCGGGCCTCGACCTGTGGCTCGTCGCCGCTGGGCGCGTGCTCACATCGGCTCGCCTCCATCGATCATGAAGGCGGCATCAAGGGACCGGGACACTCGTTAGGCCGCCCTGAGCGGTGGCCGGCGACCCCCGGGGACATGCATGATGCTACCCATGCCATTTCGCACGATCATCGAGCCGTTCCGTATCCATTCGGTCGAGCCACTGAGGATGACGACGCAGGCGGAACGCGAGCGGGCGGTGCGCGCTGCCGGCTACAACCTGTTCGGGCTGCGGTCCGAGGACGTGCTCATCGACCTGCTCACCGACTCGGGGACCGGCGCCATGTCACGAGACCAGTGGGCGGCGATCCAGCATGGTGACGAAAGCTACGCGGGGTCGCCGTCCTGGTTCCGGTTTCTGGACAGTGTCCAGGAGCTCTTTCCCTTCAAGCACATCATTCCGACACACCAGGGCAGGGCAGCCGAGAAGATTCTCTTCACGGCGGTCGCTGGACCGGGCAAGGCGGTGCCGAACAACACGCACTTCGACACCACGCGCGCGAACGTCGAGTTCACAGGCGCCGAGGCGGTTGATCTCGTAGTCGCGGGGGGAGACGATCTCTCGGCATCGCACTCGTTCGGGGGCAACATGGACATCGAGCGGCTGGATGCGTTCCTGCGAGCGCACCCCGGCTCAGTTCCCGTCGTGTTCGTCACGGTGACGAACAACTCGCATGGCGGGCAGCCGGTGTCCCTCGCGAACCTCCGCGATGTGCGGGAGGTCTGCGATCGCCACGGGGTGCCGCTCTTCCTCGACGCATGCCGTTTCGCAGAGAACGCCTGGTTCATTCACGAGCGCGAGCCGGGCCAACAGAGCCGCGAGGTTCGAGACATCGTGAGAGAGATGGCGTCACTCGCAGACGGCATGACGATGAGCGCCAAGAAGGATGGGCTGGCGAACATCGGCGGCTGGCTCGCAATGAATGACGATGAGATCGCGACACAATGTCGCAACCTGCTCATCCTCACCGAGGGCTTCCCTACCTATGGAGGCCTAGCCGGTCGCGACCTCGAGGCAATAGCGCAGGGTCTCCACGAGGTGGTGGAGCACGACTATCTGCAGTACCGGATCCGCTCGACGGGCTACCTCGGCGATGCGCTGGTCCGCCTGGGCGTGCCAATTGTCCAGCCAACCGGAGGGCACGCGGTGTACATCGACGCCCGTCGGTTGCTCCCACACATCTCGCCGCTGGAGTATCCGGGCCAAGCGCTGGCCGTCGCACTCTACGAGACAGGAGGGATCCGCAGCTGCGAGCTGGGCACTGTGATGTTCGGTCGCCACCCTGACGGATCTGAGCAGCCTGCCGACATGGATCTAGTCAGGCTCGCGATCCCACGCCGCACCTACACGCAAAGCCACATGGACTACGTCGTCGAAGTGTGCGGCGAGGTAGCCACGCGAGCAGCCGACCTACCTGGGTACCGTATTGTCGAGGAACCGCCGATGTTGCGTCACTTCACAGCGCGCTTCGAGCCGATATCCAGCGCTGAAGAGGGCCCTCCGCTCACGCCGACGTAACTTGCCCCCTCAGCCGTGTAGCTCTTCCCCGGAATGCGAGACGAGACGTAGCCGCATTCGATCTCTCCCAGACCGAACTCGCCCCAATCCATCCTCTGAGCCGTGCAGCCGAGGACTAGCCACCGGCCGCTCTCCCGATGCTAGGGCCGATCTCGGACGTGGTACCGACGTTCCCCGCAATGGTGCCCACCGAGGTCGGCAGTCCTGCACTTTCCCAAGCGGCGTAGCCGCCGAGGACATCGGAGACGTCGCCGAAGCCGGCAGCGACCAGGAGGCTGGCGGCGACCTGGGACCGGTACCCGCTGGCGCAGTAGACGACCACAGGGCTCGCAGGATCGAGGCCCGCGAGCGAATCGGCGAGGACTGCGAGCGGAATTTGCCGGGCACCTGGCAGCGTGCCCGAAGCGGTCTCGCCCGGGCTGCGCACGTCGACGAGCTGGAGCCCAGGGTCGCTTCCGCTCAGCTTGCCGAGCTGCTCGACCGTTAGTCGTGAGCTCTGTTCGACCAGCTCAGGTCGGGTCGCGAAGAGCTCCGCGAGCCCGTCCAGCTGGCCGACGACCCGGTCGTAGCCAACACGTCCGAGCCGAACCTTGGCCTCGACTGCGACGGCGGGGTCCCCCACGAGCACGACGTCGCGCTCGGGCGACAGGACATCGGCGGCCCACTCGGCGAATCGGCCCTGCAGCCCGACGTTTACCGCGCCCCGTAGGTGGCCGGCAGCAAAGTCAGGGGGCTCGCGGCTATCGAGCAGGACCGACCCAGCATCCCGGTGCCCGAGGACCTCCTCGACGTCGAGCAGCGGTGGAATGCCCTCGTCGAGCAGCGGGTGGAGCTCACGGTTCCGCTGCGCGTCGAACTCGAAGTAGTGAGGCCGGGAGGGCTGGCCCTCCGTGACGGCGGCGACGAACTGGTCCTCCCCCATGCACTGCAGCGCATAGTTGGCCAGCCGCTGCTCTCCGAGCGTCGAGGTCGTCTCGCTCGACAGTTGCTTCCCGCACGACGAACCGGCGCCGTGCGCGGGGAAGATGCGTGTGACGTCCGGGAGCAACAGCAGCTTGTCGTGCAGCGAGCGGTACAGGCGCCGTGCGAGCGCGTCCGCCGACAGATCGGCACCGGCCGAGGCTAAGAGATCTGGACGCCCGACGTCGCCGACGAACAGGGTGTCGCCGGTGAGCACCCCGTAGGGCGCCTCGTCGTCAGCATGCTCGTAGACCACGATGCAGATCGACTCCGGCGTATGACCAGGAGTAGCGAGAATCTCGAGCGTGACGTCGCCCAAGGACAGCCGTTGACCGTCTTGCAAGCGCTCGATCGGGAACTCGACGTCGGCTTCGTGCCCATAGGAGATGACAGCACCCGTTCGCGCCGCGAGCTCGAGATGACCGCTGAGGAAGTCGGCGTGAACGTGCGTCTCGATCACCCGCTCGATGGCGAGTCCTCGGGCCGCGGCCTCGTCGAGGTATACGCCCACATCACGCCGAGGATCGACGACGACCGCCCGCCCGGTTGTTGCGTCCCCGATGACGTAGGAAGCGTGAGACAGACAGGCCAGGTAGTGCTGTGTGAGGATCACGCCTGCACCTCGCTTTCGAAGAGCACTGCCGGTATTCTCGCATCGCTCGCTCGACTCCGGCAGTCATAGAATGCACGACTGGTCGCCAGCGAGTTCCGCCTCATGTCCGAAGGACACGGCCGATCCGGCAGATTCACGACCGGTGGATCCACAAGTACACCGAGCGTCAGGTCTCGGCGCTCGTAGATCTCAAACACCAACCGAGGAGATGTCATGACCACCCGCCGCACAGGCTCGTCCAGACGTGGCGGATGGTGATGGACCCGGCGATGGCGGACGAGGGGTTCACGCGCGTCACCTATGAGCTCGACGAGCGTGACGGTGGCGCGACCAAGCTGACCGTGATCCACGACCTCGAGGGCGCACCGGGCCTCGAGACGCTGGTGAGCGGCGGCAGGGAGGATCAAGGTGCGGGCGGTGGCTGGAGCTGGGTACTCAGTGATCTCAAGTCGCTGTTGGAAACTGGGAAGCGCCTCGCCGGTCCGATCGACCGCGAGACGACTGCTCAGGCGTCCGTGCTAGTTACCGAACCGCCGGCAACTTCATAGGACCACAGTTCCGACGACACCGCGACGGGGCCGCCGTGAGGTGACGGCCGGTCGGCACCGGCGTGGCCGTGCGCGAAGGCAGGCGAGGCGACCCAATTCTGAAAAGCCTCCTCATCCCGCCACCTCGTCAGGACCAGCCACTGGTTGCGTTCGTCCGTCGGTCTGAACAGCTCGAAACCCTCGAAGCCATCCTGGCCGTCGACAGCGCCGGCGCGGGCCGCGAACCGCCGCGCCAGTTCGTCCCCGGCGTCCTCTGGAACGGTGATGGCATTGATCTTGATGATCGTCATGGGCACGATCTGATCAGATCGCTCCGTGCGGGGCACGTCGGGCGTCCAGTTGTGCACCCGCGGCGGCATACGACAGAAGGCGCTCAGCCGTTATGTCGATGGGCTGACTCCGCACGGTCTCGACCGTCATCGGCTTGTCAGGACCGACGGCGAGCCTCCAAGATGCCTGTGGCCCCAGCGAGAAGCGGGAGCGGTGAAAGGAAAGGGCGAGGCATGCGGATCGAGGAATTCACCGACATCACCTACGTAGTGGAAGAGGACACGTACGCGCTCATCACGATCGACCGGCCGGCGCGCCTGAACGCGTTCCGCGGTCGGACGGTCGATGAGCTGATCTCGGCGTTCAAGCACGCCTGGGTCGACCGGCGGGTGGCGGCTGCGATCCTCACCGGTGCTGGAGAGCGAGCATTCTGCAGCGGCGGTGACGTGAAGGAAAAGGCGGAGACGGGTGGGTACGGTGAGACGGAATGGGGGACGTTCGAGATCGAGCGACTGCATCGCATCATGCGCGACATCCCAAAACCCGTCATCGCGGCAGTCAACGGCGTCGCCATCGGCGGGGGCCATGTGCTGCACGTGCTCGCTGACCTCACAGTGGCCGCCGAGCACGCGACGTTCGGCCAGGCGGGGCCGAGGGTCGGGTCGTTCGATGCGGGCTATGGGTCGGCCTACCTCGCCCGAGTGGTGGGGGAGAAGCGCGCACGCCAGATCTGGTTCCTCCTCGATCGCTACGATGCCGCGACCGCCGAGCGCTGGGGACTCGTCAACGAGGTCGTACCGGCAGCTGATCTGCTCGAGACGGCCAGAGCATGGGCCCGCAAGATGGGCTCGTACTCTCCGACAGCTCTCAAGTTCCTGAAGCACTCGTTCAACGCCGACACCGATCACATCGCCGGGATCTCCAACCTGGCCTTCGACGGCCTCGAACTGTACGGCCACAGCGACGAAGGCATCGAGGGTGTGGAGGCGTTTGCCGAGCGCCGTGCGCCGGACTTCCGCAATCACCGTTGACACGGCTCGATCGGGTGTCTGCGACCTACTTTGGTGAGCATGACGACCGGACAGCATCTGAGCCGGCCCGTCTCGGTGCGACTCTCGTTGCGCCGCCGCGTCGCCGGCGCCGTGCTCGCGGCGGCCGCGGCCGGCTGCTCCTCCTCGGCGGCCTCGAACCCCACAACCTCGTCGACCAAGGCGCCGACCTCGAGCCCAGCCTCGACGGCCGCCACCACGGCCACGACCAGGCCGGCGCCGGTGCCGGCGCCGTCGCCGGCGAACACGATCTGGCTCTGTGAGCCCGGCACGGCTGACGACCCGTGCGCGCCGAACCTCGACACGACGGTCGTCCAGGCGAACGGCTCGAAGAGCCGCGTCCAGGTGAGCGAGGCGTCGTCGACCGCAGTCGACTGCTTCTACGTGTACCCGACCGTCAGTCCCGAGGTCACGATCAACTCCAATCTGGCGATACAGCCGGCCGAGGTGGCAGCGGCGATGGAACAAGCGGCGCAGTTCTCGCAGGTGTGCCGCGTGTGGGCGCCCATGTACCGCCAAGAGACCACCAAAGGCCTGGCCGAAGAAGGGCTCACCGACAACCCGTACGAGCAGATCGCCTATGGGAGCGTGCTGTCCGCGTGGCGTGATTACCTCGCGCATCACAACGACGGGCGTCCGGTGGTGTTCATCGGTCACTCGCAGGGGGCCGCCATGCTGATCGATCTCCTGCGAAGCCAGGTCGACCCCAACCCCAACGTCCGCAAGCTGCTCGTCTCGGCCCTCATCATCGGCGGCAACGTCGAGGTGCCGATCGGCAAGGTCGTCGGGTCCACGTTCAAACACATCCCTGCGTGCCAGTTGGCGAGCCAGACCGGATGCGTGATCGCCTACTCATCCTTCTCGAGCGAGCCGCCGCCGTCGAGCTATTTCGGGCGGCCCGGCCAGGGTGTGTCGCTGCAATCCGGACAGACCGAGAAGGCTGGCGTTCAGGTGCTGTGTGTCAACCCTGCGGCGATGGGCGGCGGCACCGGAGCGCTGGAGCCGATCTTCGCGGCACCGAAGCGGGTCACCGCCCCCTGGGTCGAGTACCCGGGCCTGTATTCGGCCACCTGCGAGTCCTCCGGTGGTGCCACCTGGCTCAACATCGAAGTGAACACCGCAGCGGTCGGAGCTCGGCCATTGGTCAGCGACCCGCTCGGTCCCAATTGGGGGTTGCATCTATCGGACGTCAACCTGGCGCTCGGCAACCTGGTCCAGATCGTCAAGACCGAGGCGAGCTCCTTCCAGTCCGGCTGAGCCACTGAGGACGAGGCTTCCCCCCGAGGGGTCGAGCGCCGGGCTCGTCCCGAACGTGGCGGCCGGCGTGGTCAGCCACCCACGCCCTCCGGTCGTCGCCAGGTACGACGCCACCCTTCCGTTGCTGGCGGCGTAGACCGTCGTTCCGTCGTAGATCGGGGAGAAGAGATCCCCCCGAGGTTTGCCGACCACTTCAGCTTCCCAGCGGTCGAAACGGCATAGCGGTCGCCGTCGCCGGCCCCCACGAACACGCATCCGGTCCGGCTGCCACATCCACGGTAGGAGCGCCCGGCGGAGTAACCATCGGCTGGGTGGCGTCCGGGACCCGCACCGGATGCCGCCGGCTTGTCTGCTACATATGGCTTGTGACATGCCATCTAGGCCGCCACCACGTTGCGACCGCCACCCTGGTCGCTGCATTGACGCTGGCGGCGTGCGGAACGCACCGGGTCGGTGCTGCACCGAGCTCGACGACCTCGCCCGTCGTGAGCAGCAGCTCAGCCGTGCCCACCAGCTCGAGCAGCACGACGACGACCACCACGTCGCCGATGCAGGGCCCCATGACCCAGCCGACGGCCCAGCAGCCGCTCACCTTCGTCGAAATAGGGGATTCCCTGGGAGAGGATCTCGGTTTCGGTCTCGGGGACTCCGTATTCGCCTCGGATCCCCTCGTACGGGTCATCCAGGCTGCTGTGGGCGACTCGGGTCTGGCCCGCCCCGACTACTACAACTGGCCGGCGCAGCTCGAGTCGTTGATCCAGAAGTACCACCCCGGGGCAGTGATCGTCTTCATCGGGGGAAACGACGCGCAGAGCTTCGTCCAGAACGGCCAGTACGTCGGCTTCGGGACGGCGATCTGGCACCGCGTGTACTCAGCCCGGGTGGCACAGATGATGTCCGAGGCGCTCGATGCCGGGGCACGCGTGCTCTGGGTGGGGATGCCGATCATGCAGGACTCCGGTTTCTCGGCTGAGATGCAGGCGCTGAACTCGATCTACCAGGCCGAGGCTGCCGAGCACCCCGGTGCGACGTACTTCTCCTCCTGGCCGGTCTTCTCCGGCTCCAACGGCCAGTACGTCGCTTCGAGCCTGATCGGGGGGCAGGAGGTGTTGCTGCGCGACCCCGACGGTGTCCACATCGCCTCTGGCGGTGGCGACTTGCTCGCCCAAGACCTCGTCTCTCCGATGGAGAAGGCGTGGGGGATCCAGCTGTTCCCGCAGTCGTCGAGCTCGACCTCGACTTCGACCTCTCTCTCGGGCTGAAGCCCCGCGCACGCCGCGGGCGGCTGGCGACTCGCGTCAGGTTCGGAGTCCGGGCGAGAGAGCGCCCAAGTCGCCGAAGAGAGTCTCACCGGTCGCCAACTCGGCGCCTTCCCTCTCGGACTGGCGGACCCAGGTCGCGTACATGTCGGCGTACAGGCCTCCAGCAGCCACCAGCGAGTCGTGCGGGCCGGACTCGACGACCTTCCCGTCGGCGATCACGACGATCCGGTCGGCCTTCATCGCTGTCGAGAGTCGGTGGGCGATCAGGACCGCCGTGCGCGCCTCGAGCAGCACGTCGAGTGCTGCCTCGATCTTCGTCTCCGACTGGAGGTCGAGATTCGAGGTCGCCTCGTCGAGCACCAGCACACGAGGATGGGCGAGGAACGCGCGGGCCAGCGCCAGCAATTGGCGCTCGCCTGAGGACAGTGACTGGCCGCGCTCGTGGACGACGGAGTCCAGCCCAGCGGGCATGCGATCGATGACGTCGGTGAGCCCGACAGCGTGAACAGCTTCGACGACCTCCTCGTTGGTCGCGCCCGGGCGCGCGAACGAGATGTTGTCCCGGATCGTCCCCGCAAAGAGGAACGGTTCCTGAGGGACGACCCCGAGCTGGCTCCGCAAGGACCGGAACGTCACGCCGGCGAGGTCGTGCCCGTCGATGAGCACCCGCCCCGCCGTGGGGTCATAGAACCGAGTGATCAGCTTCGCCAACGTCGACTTCCCCGCACCGGTGGGGCCGACGAACGCCACCGTCTCGCCCGGAGCGATCCGGAGGTCGACGTCGTGGATCACCGGCACCGCCGGGTCGTATCCGAAGGACACATGCTCGAAGACGATCTCGCCCTCGATCGGCGGGAGCTCGGACGCGTCGGGTGACTCCAAGACCGCCGGAGGCGTCTCGAGGAGACCCCGTAGCTTCTGCACGGAGGCCTGACCCTGCTGGTAGGTGTTGTACTGCTGGACGAGCAGCTGAATCGGTGCCAGGAAACGGTTCAGGTACAAGAAGAACGCCACAAGCGCACCCAGGCTGAGCGAGTGCCGGAGGACCATGTCGCCACCGATCCCGAGGAGCGCAGCCTGACCGAGCACCCCCAGCATCTGCGTCCCGGGCCCGTAGACGGCGTTGATCCGGCCCGTGTAGTCGTTGGAGTCCCGGTAGGAGCCCACGACGTTGCGGTGGTGGATGACATTGTGGCGTTGCCGGTTGTGGGCCGTCACGATCCTGACGCCGTGAAGGCTCTCTGAGAGGTCTGACAGGACGCTGGCGATCCCGTCTCGGACCTTCTCATAGCCACGCTCGGACGCCGCCCGGAACCACAGTGACATGGCGGTCAACACCGGAACGATCAATACGATGGTGATGAGGCCGAGCCGCACGTTGGTTGTGAGCATCCATACGGTGATCACCACCATCGTGAGACCCTGCAGTGCGAACTGGGCAAGGCCGTCCTGCAGCAGCTGCTGCAGGTTCTCGATGTCGGCGGTCATCCTGCTCATGATCACGCCGGCTTTCTCGGCCGTGAAGAAACCCAGCGACAGCCTCTGCAGATGCGCGAACACCTTGATCCGGAGGTCGTTCATGACCCACGCCGCCAGGCGGCCCGTCACCTTCACCTGACCGCGCTGGGAGATGGCGGAGATCACGACCGAGATCAGGTAGGCGCCGGCGGCTGCAGCGACGATGCCAAAGTGCTGATGACCCGGGACCATCCCGTTGTTGATGGCATACTCCGTGACGTACGGGCCTGCCTGTGTCGAGACCGCCACGACGACGATGAGCAGCGCCGCCAGCCAGAGCATGCCCGGGTACTCCATGAGCAGGCGCCACAGCGTGAGGCGCCGGCACTCGGCAGCCGTCGGAACCTGGGAGAACGTGACGGTGGGCTCGCCGCGGTCGGTCTCATTGGCGAGGAGCTTGTCGACCCCGCCTTGGAGTTCCGACGGGATGCCGCCAAAGGGAAGTCCCGCCGCGGCCGGGCGTCCGGCGGGCGCGCCGCCGCCGAACACCGCTCCGCCCCCGCCTGCGCCCCAGGCCATCAGAGGAGACCTCCCGGCGCCAACGGGGGAGTCACGTCGGGCACCCGTCTAGCCATCGCGCCCGCCAGCGCGTCCGAGCGATGTGCCTCGAGGTCGGCCTCGACCTCCTCCTCGGCGTGCGCGAGCACTTCGGCGTACAGCGGCGATGACTGGAGCAGCTCGGCGTGACGGCCGTCGGCGACGATCTGGCCGTCGTCGAGCAGCACGACCCGGTCGGCGAGGCTGATTGTGGACAGCCGATGAGCGATCACGAGCGTGGTGCGGCCTTCCATGAGGTGCCGCAGGGCCTCGTGAATCTGCTGTTCGACCTGGACGTCGATCGCGCTCGTGGCGTCGTCGAGGACGAGGATCGGCGGGTTGACGAGCAAGGTGCGGGCGATGGCGATCCGTTGGCGCTGCCCGCCTGACAGCGTGTAGCCACGCTCGCCGACAACGGTGTCGTAGCCGGCTGCCAGCTCACGTATGAACTCGTCCGCTTCGGCCGCGGTCGCGGCGGCCTCGATCTCCGCGATAGCGGCGTCCGGGCGCCCGTAGGCGATGTTGTCGCGGATCGAGACGGAGAAGAGGAATGGCTCGTCCAGCACCATCCCGACATTGGCCCGCAAGCTGTCGATCGTGAGGTCGCGCACATCGTGCCCGTCGACCTTCACCGAACCGGAAGTCGCGTCGTACGAGCGAGTGAGCAGCCTGGCGACGGTGGACTTCCCCGAGCCGGTCCGGCCGACCAGCGCGACCGTCTCGCCGGCGTCCAGGTGGAGGTTGAGGTCCTGGAGCACCCTCGGCCGGTCGCCTCCGGGGTAGCTGAAGTCCACGTGCTCGAAGCTCACCTCGCCCTGGCAGTTGATGAGGTCCACCGCTCCGGGCCGATCCGTGATGTTCGGGCGCTCGTCGAGGATCTCGTAGATGCGGCCGGCCGAAGCAGCCGCCCGCTGCCCCATCATGATGAGCATGCCGAGCATCATGAACGGCGCCTGCATCATCAGCAGGTAGGCGTTGAACGCCAGGATCGCTCCGACGCCGAGGTGGTGCTGGATCACCATCCAGCCGCCGAAGAGCAGTACCAGTACGAGGCCGACTTGCGACAGGTTCTGAATGGCCGGGGTCCATTGCGCGCGAATGTCGGCGTCTTTCACGTACGCCCATTGGACGTTCGTGGCTGCCTTGGCGAGCGCCTTCAGCTGCTGGTCCTCCGCCGCGAAGGACTTCACAACGCGTACCCCGTTCACGTTCTCATCGACGATCGTCGCCACGTCGGCGAGCCGGGCTTGGATCAGCCAGGACACCGGGAACATCGACTTCCGCATCTGGACACCGACGAAGTAGACGGCCGGCGTGGTGAGCATCGCGATGAAAGCGAGCGGCACGTTGATCGACAGCATGAAGCCGAATGCGACCAGTGCGATCGAGCACTGGACCAAGATGAGGGGTGCGAACGTCATGTACATCTGGACTGAGCGGATGTCCGAGTTGGCACGGGAGATGAGCTGGCCCGACTGCACGCGGTCGTAGAAGGAGAAGGACATCCTCGTCAGGTGCTCGTAGATGACGTTGCGTAGGTCGAACTCGATCCGGTATGCGGTGCGATACAGGAACCAGCGGGAGATGAATCCGGTCACGCCGGCCGCGAGCCCGAGAGCGATGATCCAGGTCACGTAATACGACAGCCGGACCGTGTGCGGAGGCACGATTGAGTTGGTGATCGCTTTGTTCAAAAGGTTCGGGATCTGCACCTGCAGGACAAGGCCGACGAACGACAGGATGCAAGCGGTGAGAAACCCAGCCCTGTGTGTCCTTGCGATCGGCCATGCCCGGCGCAGCCACGTCTTGGACTGATCCGGGTCGATCGTCGCTCTCGGAGCGCTGTAGCGCGGCACCTCTGCGAGGGGCACGAAAGGTGACGCCGCCGTCTCGCCGGGCTGACGCTTGCCGTTCCCCGCCGGCGAGACTGGTTGGACTCGCTCGCTTCCCCGTTGCGGCGCTGGTGGTTCGGGTGACTCTCCGGGTCGGCCCCGGCGGCCCTTGTTGGTCTGCGTCATCTCTTCGCAGTTTTCTGAGCTCGCCACCGGGACAGCGCCTTTCCCCAGAGCGCAAGGTTGCTCAGTGCGGCGTCAGTCTCGCCGCTGTCCTCGAGGCAGTCGGCGATCGTCCCGAGCCGGTCGCTGACCGCCCGGTCGGCGGTGGCAAGCACGCGCTTGCCCTCGGCAGTGATGGCATGGGTGACTTGTCTTCGGTCGTCCTCGTCGTGCGTACGGACCACGTAGCCACGGGTGACGAGCCCGTCCACGACGGCAGTGATGCTGGGACGCCTGACATCGAGGCGGTCCGCCATCGACGACGGCAACGTCATTCCCTCGGCTAGAAGGCCTAGTACGCGGTATTGCGGGAGCGAGAGGTCGCTCTCCGACAGCCCGACTTCGACCTGGCGAGCGATCCAGGCGGCGATGCGCCCGGCGGCGAGCGCCTGAGGCCGCTCGACAACTTGTTCCGTATTCACATAGTTAGGGTATCGAATGATTAGACCTGCGCGAGCATCCGGAGGCGACCCCCTCGGCCGTCCGGCGCCGAGAGCGTGCCGAAAGCCCCGATTTCCCCGTCCGGCACCGCAATCGCTACAGCCAGGTCCGGCAGCGGTCGATATGAAAGGCATGTTCCGCCGCAACCCAGTCCCGAGATCAGCTGGGGCCCTGGCGTTGGCCGCGGCTGCGGTCATGGCCGTGTTCGGCAACGCCACCGTGGCATCGGCCCAGAT
>JBEKLQ010000025.1:0-39733 GCA_050010115.1 Acidimicrobiales bacterium
GCCAGCTGGACACCTTGTCGAAGGCCGACTGGATGCCACCGCCGGCGCGCTCCACGATGCTCGAGAAGCGTTTGCGGTAGTGGGCGAACGCCGCGTCGAACTCGGCGGACGGCGGGGGTTCCTGGCCGCGGCGAATGTAGGTGCCCGACCGGATCCGGTCGTAGTCGCCGGAGGAGACCCAGGCGATCAGCTCTTTGACGCGCCTGACCGGGAAGGGGTGGGTCTTGCCGATCTCCTGCCAGAAACGCGTGTACCGCGAGAAGGGGCTCGGCTCCTCCTGGTACTCGGTGGCCTGGGTGATGAAGGCGTCGAGATTGAGCTGCTTCACGGGCCCGCCGGCCATGCGCATCAGCGTTCGGCAGGGGAGCAGGGGATCGCCGGTCACGAGTGCGGACGCCCGGTCGGCTGTGAGCTCGGCCATGCGAGACCACTCCAGTAGCGCGAAGTACAGGCCCCGGAGGGGGAGCCCAGCCAGCGGTTGGCCGCGCAGGACGCCGGTCAGGATCTTCCGCGTCAGCTCGAGGGTCGTCGTGAGCCCCACGTGGTCGGCGAGTACGTGCCCCATCTCGTGGGCCAGCACCGATCGGAGCTCGTCCTCCTCGAAGCCGGCGACGAGGCCGGACATCACGAGCGTGACGGGTTCGTGGGTGCCGATCGTGAGAGCGTTGCCGACGGGCTCTTGAGTCACGTAGAGCGCGGGGCATTTCGCGATGTCGAGCGTGTTGGCGCACTCGCGCTGGAGCGCCCAAGCCGGGGGCATCTGGTCCTCACCGAGCCGCACGGAGTTGCCCAGCAACAGCTGGCGGTACCGGCGCTCATAGCTGAACTCGGAGATCTTCTTCACGACCGAGTCGAGCATCGGGACCGAGTGCAGCGCAGCGGACGCCGCCCGGTCGGCTGGATGGGCGAACGCCTGAGCGCTGATGCCCTCGTATCTGAGAGCCGGTTCGAGCGTCGTCATCACAGCACCCCCTGTAGCGGTCTTCCTCTGTCTAGTCCACCGGGCTACCGGAATCCTCGCGGCCAGGCGAGCGGCCCGAGGCGAGAGATCTGCCTCGCCGGAGAAGGCCTTGGCCATGTCAGCCTACGACTAAGCGCGCGCGACATGATGGAACGATGCGCCACCTTTCGACCGCCGAGCTCGAGATGGGACTCGACGACATCAGGCAGTCACCGGCCGACCAAGGCACCGTCCGCCTGATCGTGCGCCGGCCCGGAGTCGACGAGCGGGAGACGCCGGCCGAGGCGACGCTCGACTGCACCGAAGGGCTCGTCGGTGACACGTGGCGGGTGCGGGGGAGCTCCAGGACTCCTGACGGCTCGGCCAACCCCGAGGCTCAGATCACCGTCATGAACGCCCGGGCTGCTGCGCTCGTGGCCATCGAAGAGGACCGCTGGAAGCTGGCGGGGGATCAGATCTACGCGGACTTGGACTTGAGCCTTGCGAACCTCCCGGCCGGCACGCGGCTGCGGCTCGGCACCGCCGTGATCGAGGTCTCCGCTCACTCGCATTCGGGCTGTGCCAAGTTCACGGCGCGTTTCGGCCTGGAGGCGATGCACTTCGTGAACTCCGAGGCCGGCAAGGCGCTACGGCTACGCGGCCTCAACGCCCGGGTCGTGACCGGAGGTGTCGTGCGGGTCGGTGATGTGATCACGAAGGAGCCGTCACCGTGATCTCGCTTGACGACCCGAACGCCCGGATCAGGTGATGGCGGCTGCTGGCTGGAGGAGCCGACGACTTCGTGTGGCCTCCGGGCGCTGAGCAGGATCAAGCACCAGGATGGGGGCGGAGCATTGGCCGGAGGTTCGGCGGTATCTGCATCGAGTGCCAGTGGCCGGCGGGCTGAGCGAGGCGGTCCGCGATCGCCCAGAGCGCAGCGGGATGGTGTCCGAGCCCGCAGTGGCTACCGGTCACCTCGAGCGTCTCATGGTTGCCATCCGTGGTGTCGAGGCACGCCTTCCACGGCACGATGCCGTCTGACCTCGAGAATATCGACGTGGACGGAACCGGGAGGGGTTCGTCGCCGGGCGGGTAGGCAGGCCGTGGGAACCCGCGCCGTGCGGCCATCGCACGCATGACGGGCGCGGCGACGCTCTCCTCGGCCGGCACGGGTCGGAACGGGCTGCCGAGCGTCACGACGCCTCTGACCCACTCGGGCACTCGGCGGGCGATCTGGCGGGCGTAGATGCCACCGAGGCTCCAGCCGACGAGGCTGGTGGGCCGTCCGTCATGCAGGCGGAGGTCTGACACCCGGGCTCGCAGGGCGTCGAGCAGCTCCGGTGTCGGGATGTTGCGACCGAGCTCGAAGGCGATGACGTCATAGCCGAGCGACTCCAGCAGGCGCCGCATCGGGCCGGTCGAGCGGTCGCTCGCCAAGAAACCGGGCATCACGAGTACCGGATGCCCGTCACCACGGGGCGCGTGGAGCAGCAGCCGCCGCGAGGCTCTGAACCACGCGAGCTCGGCGACGGCCCGGGGGATCTCCGTCGCCGTCAGGGCCGGATGGGGCCGCGTGCGGCGGGCGGTGCGGGCGGCGGGGGCGGCGGTCGAAGCTGGTTGGTCGACCGCGTCGGTCATTCGAGGAGATGTCGGCATCTCGACTGAACTGTACCGTGGTGGGGCGCTGGGCGGTCTGTCCAGCCGGGAGTCAAGGAGGTGCTGGCGTTGTCGGTTGACCGGATGAGCCCGCTCGACGCCACGTTCCTCCACGTCGAGGACGCGGTGTCACACATGCACATCGCGTCCACCCTCGTGTTCGAGGGCCCGGCGCCGCGTTACGAAGACCTCCTCGCCATGATCGCGGGCAAGCTGCAGCTCGTCCCTCGTTATCGCAAGGTCGTGCAGTTCGTACCATTGAATCTCGGGCGACCGGTCTGGGCGGACGACGCGCACTTCCAGCTCGAGTATCACGTGCGTCACACGGCGTTGCCGTCCCCTGGGGGTGTCGAGGAGCTCCGCCGGCTCATCGGGCGCGTGATGAGCCAGCAGCTGGACCGGAATCGCCCGCTATGGGAGCTCTGGATGGTGGAGGGGCTCGGCGACGGTCAGTGGGCGATCATGTCGAAGGTTCATCACTGCATGGTCGACGGCGTGTCGGGTACCGAGCTCTTGACTGTTGTGCTCGATCTCCTCCCGGATCCGCCGCGACCGGATCCCGCGTTGTGGCACCCGCAGCAGCCGCCTACTCCGGTGGCGCTGGCGCTCGAGGCTGTCGGCGAGATGGCCGTGAGCCCGTTCGAGCAGATGCGGGCCGTGCGCGCAGCGACCCGGGTGCCACGCCACGCCTTCGAGCAGGCGCGCCAGGCCACCCAAGGCCTCGCCGGGTTGGCGGGGCTCATCCGCCCGACCCCGGCCTCGAGTCTCAACGGGCCGATCGGGCCTCACCGCCGTTATGCCTGGGCGGCGACGTCGGTCGACGATATCAAGCGCATTCGCAAGGGCATCGGCGGGACATTCAACGACGTGGTGCTGGCGGCGATCACGGGCGGGTTTCGTCGGCTGCTCGAATCACGGGGCGAACCGGTTGACCGGGTGCTGCGGACGATGGTCCCGGTCTCGGTCCGGCCGAGGGACGATCGAGGTGTCGCCGTGGGCGACGGCTCCATGGCCAACAAGGTGTCTGCCATGTTCGCCGAGCTTCCTGTCGGCCTGCCCGATCCCGTCGAGCGGTTGCACGCGGTGAGCATCCAGTTGGCCAACCTGAAGGAGTCCCGCCAAGCGGTGGCAGGGGAGGCGCTCACGTCATTGTCCGGTTTTGCGCCGCCGGCGCTGCTCGCGCTCGGGGCTCGCATCGCCACGAAGGCGGCACAGCGCAACGTCAACACCGTGACCACGAATGTGCCCGGGCCGCAGATCCCGCTGTACGTCCTCGGGCGCAAGATGCTCTCCGCTTACCCGTATGTGCCGCTCGCCGGGCAGATCCGCATCGGCGTCGCCATCTTCTCCTACGACGGGCACGTGACCTTCGGCGTCACGGGCGACTACGACACGACGGCCGACATCGAGGTGTTGTGCCAGGGGATCGAGGGGGAGTTGGCCGACCTGCTTGCGGCAGCCGACTGACGCCTTCGGTTGAGCGCCTCAGGGCGGGGTGATGATGCCGGCTGGCGAGAGCTTGGCCGCCGAATCCCCGAAATCCTCCTCTGACAGCTGAGCGACAAAAGCCCTGGCGCCGCCGCCCGGGACGGGTTGGCCGGCGTCGACGAATTGGATCGGGTAGATCCGGGCGCTCTCGAAGGCGCCGCTGGCTGACAAGGTCACATGCAAGATGATGCTCATGTCGAGGTCACCGGCGGTGGAGAAATCGCCGTAGCTGCCGAAGTCGCCGAGGCTGTAGGCGATCAGATGACCCTTGTAGAACTGCATCCCACGGTCGACGTGCGGACCGCTCGCGATGACGAGGCTCGCGCCAGCGTCGATGGCCATGTGGGCGAACGCTTCCGCGTTCCCGCGGTCCTCCCCGAGGTAGTACTCCTCCTGCCCCGTCACGCGATCCGCGTCGGCACCTTCGGCTCCGGCGTGCATGTATACGACGACGAACCTGGCCTCCGTGCGGGCTCGTCTGATGAGGCTCGCGCCAGCCGGCAGGTCGAGCAGGTTGGCGTCGTAGCTGTACGGGGCGAAGGCGACAAACGCCACCGGTACGCCATTGGCGTGCACGAGGGTGATCTCGCCCGGCAACCCGGTCTGCGCCATGCCGGCGGCGTGGATCGACTGAACCGTCTGCGCCTGACCCGCTGGGCCGTAGTCGTAGGAGTGGTTGTTGGCGTCGTTGAGGATCGTGAAGCCGGCGTCCTTCAGGTACTGCGCGTAGTCCGGCGGGTCTTTGAACGCGAAGCACTCTGACGACGGACCGCTCAGCTTGCTGCACTTGCTGGTTGTCGCCGTCGTGAGCGTTCCCTCGAGGTTGCCGAAGACGATCTGCGTGCCGGAATCAAGCTCGGCTTTCACGGGGTCGAAGTACGTGGCCGGATCCGGCGGCAGGTACGGCGTGTTGCCGAGCATCGTGTCGCCGACGGCCGAGATCGTCACGGAGGCTTCAGGTGTGGGATCGGTGGTGACGGTCGTGCCCGGGCTCGTCGAGGTCGTCCCAGCAGTCGAGCTCGTTACGTGCGACAGCGTCGTGGTCACGTGCGCCCGCGTGGTCGACTGGGAGGCGCAGGCCGCCAGCACGAGGGAGCCGAAGGCGAACAATGCTAGGGCGATGCCGGCCTTCGAGCGTGCGGGTGCGGTGCGACTGGACGCGATTGCCTGAGGATAGAGGACGGCCCGGCTCGGCGATGGCATTTCGGAGCCATCTTGTGACAACTCCATGTCGCCAGATTCCTTGCAACGTCCAGGGATGCAATAGCGTCTAGGGAGTTGTGACTCGACGTTTGCGCCTTCGCGCCCTCGGAACCGGAGCTGCCGTAGTCGTGGCCCTTGCGGCTGGCGTCGCCGTCGCGGGCTCCACGAACTCAGCGGTGACCGGATCTCGCCGGTGCCCGACTGGCGCGCCCTCGAAGTCGTGCCCGTCTCGATCCACGACCGCACCCAGCTCGTCACTGCCTCCGTCCACCATCGGGCATCCGGCACGCCCGGCACCTCACCGGCCGGCCCGCATCGACGACGGCTCGCTCGGGTTCGGTTCGCCCCGCCTCGCCTGCACGCTGCTCACCCGCGGCGAGATCTGGCGGGAGTTCGGTGGCCCTGTTGGGCAGCCCACGCCGACGTACCCCTACTGCCAGTGGTTGGTGGGGCAGAACTCGTTCCTGGCCCTGCAGGTGATGCCCCACGTCTCGTTCGACACCGCTACGCAGTACGTCGACACGCTCGTGACGGTGAAGGGCCTCGGGCAGCAAGCGATCATCGCGAACAACCGGTACCTCTACTTCACCCAAGGCTCTACGTCGTACTGGCTCTTGTACCAGACGCCCGGCGATTTCAGCTCCCTCAACACCGCCCAGCTCGTCGCTCTCGGCCATGATGTCCTCGCCCATGGCCTGGCTTCCGGCCGTGTCGGGCTGCCGCGCCCCGGCCCGCCGGGGCCAACCATCTACTTCGCCGGCGACTCGACCGCCGCCGGGCCCGAATGGGCCTGGTGGGCATACCACGAGAACGGCACGACGACCCGGACGCTGGCTGAGTACCAGGTCGGTACGGGCCTCGTGCGCAGCGACTTCTTCGACTGGTCTCGGCACCTGCTGGCTGTGGCGGCCGAGCGCCGGCCGAAGCTGGTGATCTGGATGGGCAGCGCCAATGACGGCCAGGAGATCCTCGTGGACGGGGAGTACCGCGCCGTCGGGACCCCGCTCTGGGACGCCGCCTACGCGAAGACGGTTGGCGACACGATGCAGTCACTGCTCGACGAAGGCTGCAAGGTGCTGTGGATCGGCGAGCTGGCGATGCAGGATCCGACGCTCAACGCCTCCATGCAGGTGATCGACACGATCTTCGCCGAGGAGGCCGCGAAGCACCCGGGGGTCGTGTTCTTCAACCCGGGGACTGTGCTCGACGGACCGCACGGCAGCTACGCAGGGAGTCTCATGATCCACGGCCATCTGACGCCGGTACGCCTCGACGGCATCCACCTCAACATCGCTGGCAGCATCGTCCTTGCCGATGCCGTCGCCAAGTACGTCGGCCGGATGCTCGGCGTCAGGGTGCCCTCGTAGGCCCCTTCGTCGCGGCGGGCTCGCCTCTGGGGGACTCACCCAGGTGAGACATGATGCGACTACTCCACCGGGCGGGCTCGCCTCACCGTGAGACGGTTCGTGGCGCCGCGCACGACATGGACCCCTTCGGCACGGAGTTGTCGAGCGTGCTCGCGCTCGTGGCCTGGCACCAACCGGCCGGTCGAGGTGACGACCCGCCACCAGGGAAGGTCAGACCCCGCGCGAGCGAGCAGCATACCCACAGCCCGTGCCGCTCCCGCAAAGCCCGCCTCTCGCGCCACCTCGCCGTACGTCACGACCTCGCCCGGCTGCAGTCCCGCCAGCACACGCCGGACTTCCAGGGAGAAACGTCCCTCCGGGTCGCGCCGCCCAGTGGCGTCGCCGCCCGCGGCTGGTGCTTCCCGCCGCCCGGCGAGTCTCGGGACCATGTCTCCATCTTGGCGCGCGGACGCGGAAGGAGCTTCGGCAAGTGCCTGCTCGCAGGCACCAAATCTCGGTGGCCCGCCGATCGTTGTCCCGGTCTTCCACGACCACTGGACCGTCGTCTACCCCTAGGGTGTGGCGCAGGTTGCGAGCCAAACCGGAAGGGTGAAAGGCATGTTGATACACCGTTGGGACGCGGCGATCGACGAGACCGAATGGCGGGACTTCGTGCGCGCCCAAGGCTTCGGCCATCTCATCGCCCCGGGCCGGGACCGCGAGTACCCGGTGGTGGTGCCGACCCAGTTCGTTCTGATCGAGCCCGATGGGGCCTCGGACGTCATTCTCCTCCACCTCGCCCGCCCGAATCCGATCTGGGAGGCGCTCGAGGAGAACCCGCACGTGGTCATGAGCGTGGCGGGTGACTGGGCATTCATCCCGTCGTCCTGGAAGGTGACCGGTGACGAGGACCCGGCGCGCGGGATCCCGACGACGTACTACGCAGCCGTGCAGCTCTGCGGCACCGCTCAGGTCCTGAGCGATCCGGAGGAGACGGCGGCGGTGCTTCGCCAGCAGCTAGCCGTGATCCAGCCGGAGGAGCGGGTCGTAGACCCGTTGGAGCACGGGGCGACGCTGCGCACGATCCAGGGAATTCGCATCGAGGTGGCCGAGGTACGGGCGAAATTCAAGTACGGCGGCAACGTCGACGTCGATCACCGCGAGGCGGTGGCCAGCCACCTCCTCGAACGCGGGGGACCGGGCGATGTGGCGGCGGAGCGCCAATTGAGGAGAAGGATGGAGGCAGAGGCACCTGGGCACGACTCGTGAGACGTCGGCCGGCTCAGCCAGCAGGGAGGATCGACTCGATCACGTGAAGATGATCTGGCCGCCGGCGGCGAGCCCGTAGAACTCTCCGACGGTGATGATGTCCTTCACCCGATCGATCAGGTCGTCCTTCGTGAGCTCGAACAGGTCGCACGACGCCTTGCAGCCGTACAGCCCGGCGCCAGTGTCGGCGATCATCTCGATGAACTCGGGGATCGGAGGGATGTCGAGCTTCTCCATCTTCCTCTCCATGTAGTGCGTCATCACGCTGGAGACCCCCGGCAGCCCGCCGGCGAGCGTCGCGAAATGGAGCCCCGGATTGCCGACGGTTGCGACCTTGATGTGCTCCCACCGCGCCTTTTGAATCGCATCCAGGCCGAAGAACGTGAAGAAGAGGTTCGCCTCGATTCCCTCGGCCCGGGCGCCGTTCGCCATGATGAGGGCCGGGTAGACGCCCTCAAGCGACCCCTTGGACACGATGATCGAAACCTTCTCGATGCTGTCACCCATATCCACACCTACCTTTCACGAGAGGGAAGCTCAGATGCAACCGCGTGGCTTCGGTATCCCGGCGATCTTGGCGGCAGTCTTCGCCGGTCCCTTGGGGAAGAGCTCGTAGAGATCCTTCACCGAGACTCCCGATGTCTTGCCGAGCACCCGCACAGTGGGGCCGGTTCCCTTCTCGGCGTACTCGGACCTCATGAACTTGATGACGAGCCAGTGGTTCTCGGTGAGCTCGCCGATGCCTTCGCCCCGGGCGATCTCCGGAGCCATCTCCTCGGTCCACTGGCTCGGGTCCTCGAAGAAACCCTCCTCATTCACGACCACATCCGTGCCCGCATAGGTGACCATCGGCATGTCACAACCTCCCTGTTCTCATCGTGCAACCACGTGGCGCTTGCCGTGCTCGGGCATCGCCGAGCTCACCCCGGGGATGTCCCTTCCGGGAAGCAGGCTGTTCCAGTACAGCCATTGGAACATCAGTTTCCCGAGGTGGTTGAGCCGGGACTGCTTCATGAGCGGCAACCCGACGCCCGTGGGGAAGTGGCCCGGCAGCGGCTCGGTGTCGTAGTTGAAATCGATCAGCAGCGCCTTGTGGAAACCGGTCTCGATGAAGCAGTTCGCGTGCCCATCGAAGCTCTGGTCGAGTGGCTCGCCCGCAAGGAAGCGGCAGATGTTTCCCACCAGGACGGCTCCCTCGAAGTGCGTCACCGATCCCGCCTTCGAAGTCGGCACCCCGGCCGCGTCTCCAATGGCGAAGACGTTTGGCGCCGCACGCGACTGCAGCGTGCGCGGGTCCACCGGCACGAAGCTGAGCTCGTCCCCGAGGCCGGTGGAGCGACCGACGAATGGTGCCCCACCGTGCAACGGTACGACGACCGCCAGGTCGAAACGGATCTCGCGGTCGTCGTAGGAGATGAGGCGCCCGCCCGCTCCGTCGACGCTGCCGGTGTTGAACTCGGTAACGAGCTCGACACCCTTCTCCTCGAGCAGGCCGGCGAGCATCTTGGCGGCGACCGGTTTGGTGAAGGCCCCGTCGAGCGGTGTGACGTAGCACAGCTCAACGCGGTCGCGGATGCCTCGCTCGGTGAAGAACCAGTCCGCCAGGAAGCAGAATTCGAGGGGTGCGACCGGGCATTTCACGGGTAGGTCGACGACATTCACAACGAGCCGACCGCCTTCGAAGGCGTTCAGCGAGGCCGCCAGCCGAGTCGCGCCGTCGGGTGAATAGAAGGTGTGCACCCGCTCAGGCGAGCCCGGTCCGCCCAGTCCCTCCGTCTCCTCCGGTTCGAGCACCGCTCCCGTGGCGACGACGAGCACGTCGTAGGCGAGCTCGGCCCCGTCGCCGAGACGGACGGTGTCGGCCGCGAGGTCGACTGCCTCGATGGTCGCCCCGCGGAACTCGATCCCGTCGTGTAGCTGCGCCTTGCGTGATCTCGTCAGCTCCCGGACGTTCGCAAGGCCGAATGGCACGAACAGCAGGCCCGGCTGGTACACGTGGCGATCGTCCTGGTCGACGACGACGATCTCCGCTTCGCTCGCATCGAGCTCACGCCGCAGCCGGTTGGCGGCCAGGGTGCCGCCCGTCCCTCCGCCGAGGATGACAATTCGTCTCGTCACTCCGCCAGCATGCGAGTCGTTCCGGTGATCCGCTAGGGGCATTGGACCGTTTCTCTAGGACGACGAATCTTCGCCCGGAGCTGACAACTTGGCACTCGAGGGAGTGAAGGTCTCGCTCCGAGTTCCTCGTGGTACCCAACCCGGGCGTCCATTTCGCGTATTGGCGGCTCAGCTGTGGTGATCGGTGGAGTCTCCCGCGCTCGCAATCGGCCCGGCAACGGTGCGCCGTGCCATGCTGCGGATCGGGAGAAGGATTGACGGGGGAGGATCTGTGGCGAAGACGGGCAAGACGGTTCTCATTACGGGGGCATCCGCCGGGATCGGCCGGGCGACCGCCGCTCGGCTGCACCGAGCCGGCTGGATGGTGATCGGCGCCAGCCGCCGTGGGACATCGGCGGGGGAGTGGCCAGGAACCGTCATGGACGTCGATGACGATGAGTCGGTGAGGACAGGAATCGCCAACGTTCTCGCTGAGCACGGGCGGATCGACGCCCTCGTGGCCAACGCTGGCTGGGGCTTGGCGGGCGCCGTCGAGCAGACACCCATCGAGGACGCCAAGGCGCAGCTCGAGACGAACTTCTTCGGTGCCGCTCGGTGCGTTCACGGGGTCCTGCCCGGGATGCGGGCAGCTGGGAGCGGACGCATTCTGCTCGTCAGCTCGATCGGCGGCGTTATCGGGATCCCGTTCCAGGCCTACTACTCGGCGAGCAAGTTCGCCCTCGAAGGCTATGGCGAGGCGCTCGCCTATGAGGTGTCGCCGTTCGGGATCGAGGTGACGCTCGTGCAACCCGGCAACATGCGCACCGACTTCACGTCGAACCGCCGGGAGGTCGCTGGGCCGCCGGGCGACGATCCGTACGCGGTCCAAGTGAAAAAGGCGGTGAAGCTCATGGAGCGCGACGAGGCCCGCGGCGCTCCGCCGGAGTCGGTGGCGGCCACCATCCAACGCGTGCTCGAGTCGAACCGACCTCCTCGCCGGGTCAGCGTCGGGAAACTTGAGGAGCGCGTCGGCGTCTTGGCGAAGCGGTTGCTGCCTTTCCGGGTCTTCGAGAAGGCGGCAAAAGGCAGCCTCGGGGTATAGAGGCGCACCGGCGAGACGGCGCCCGAATTGGACCCGGGGTCATCAGGGCGGCGCTGACCGGTGCCGACCGTGGACGAGTTTCAGGTGGGGGTGTCCAGAAACGGTCGGACCAGGGTCCGACCGTCACGCGACATAACGGACAGTGGCCGCGTTACCGCGCTGTCGCACCCTGCGACGGTAGGCCGCCTGCTTGCAAGCGGGGGAGCAGTACGTCGCGCGTAGATCAACCAGTGCAGGGCGCTGGCACTCAGGGCAGATACGCCGCACCTGGTTCGACCGCGTGCTCACCGGGCCACGGTAGTTGTTACGGGTGGCTTTACGGGTGTTACGGGTCTTCGCCACCGCGAGCCTCGGGTTACGATCCGACGCATGGCCGCCAGCCCAGCGTCGGAGGCCAACTCCTACTTCGACCTGATGTATCCGAAATGGACGAGCGCGTGGGAGCGGTTCGGCGAGCACCCTCAGCTCGACAACACCCGCTTCCTTGACTTCGGCTGCGGGTATGGCGCCTTCTCGATCCGAGCAGCCCAAGAGGGTGCTTCGGTAGTCGGGTTGGACTTGAATCCCGTCTCGATTGAAGGTGCTAGAGCCATTGCCGCCGCGCGTTTCCCCGACCTTGACGTCACCTACGTCGAGACTCGAATTGAGGATCTCACCGAGACATTTGACGTCATCATGACGAACGAAGTCTTCGAGCACGTCTTGGATCTGCCGGCGTGCTTGCGATCCCTCCATGACCGGCTTCGCCCGGGCGGAGTGCTCTACGCGGGGTGGGGCCCGCTCTGGTACTCGCCAACCGGTGGGCATCAGATGACGGTGAAGTGGGGGGGAGTACCGGTCCCATGGTCGCATCTCATCAAACCGATCGGTCGTGCGCAGTTCCGACGAACACAAGGCCGCGACTTCAGCGACAATCCGGAATACTCGCAATTCAACTACCTTCGCCCCGCTGACTACGAACGGATGATCGCGGCGTCTGGCTTCCGGGTCGACTCCTGGCGGGTCAATCCGGGACGACATCCCGCATACCGCGTTCTTCGCGCGGCCTCGAAGCTTGCGCCCACCCCCTTCACCGCCAACGTCTACGCGATCCTGCGCCGGCCTGCCTAGAGCCCGCTCCGCCCACGGATAGCCGACCCGAGACCTACGAAGACGATCTGAAGCGCAAGCCTAGGGCCACGTGGACCCGAATCGCGACGAGCACGAACCGAGTCTCTCGGAAGTTCAATGACAAGTCATCGGAGTATCTGCACGGTGACACTGGTGCCCGCGATCGTCACATGAGCGACGGGTACCCCACGCTCGGGCTCGTAGGCAGACCCGGTGATGGCGGCGATCGGGGCATCCTCCTCAGGCGACCATCCAGCCTGTTTGAGGATCCAGACGACGCCGGTCGTATAGCTGTACGCGGGCGCCGCGCCGGATGCGCTGACCTCAACCTCCACCCTTCCTCGCCGGACCAAGGACTCGATGCGAGCCGACGCGGTCTGTACTCCGCTGATGGCCGCCGGCGTCTCCATCCACGTTCCGTAGGCAACTTGTTGAGCCTGGGCTATCAACGACGCCAGCGCCAAGCCTCCAACTGCCGCTGTGGCCAGAACGAGCGAAGCGGAAGTTCGGCTGACCTTCAGCTTCAACGCTTCGTGCCCCGCAGCCGCGCGATGCACGAGGAGCACCGCAGTCCAGGCAGCCAGGAGCCACACCACGAAGCCCACCGGGAGCATCAGTACCAGGAGGTAGCCGATGGTTTGCAGCTTGGCGACTGGGATGTTGCTGTATGACAGGACCAGTCCGAATTCGAGGCAGAGCGCGACAGCGACCAGGCCCAGAAGCCCGCGGCTCCTGCACCACCGCCCGACGAGGGCAGCCGCGACGGTCAGTGCAAGAACTCCGGCGCCCACGTCGAGCGGGGCGCCGCGAATGGCCTCGACGATCGCCAGGTGCTGCACGGGAGTCAGCCAGACCGGGTGGGGGGCCGTGCTGCTAGACAGGGCTCGCAGGCCAAACGCGAAGCCGACGCGGTGCTGGCCGTTCAGGCTGTTGAAGAGCAGGGTCAGGTTCCCGGGATGCCCGGACATCTCTTGCGCCAGGGGGGCGGCCCAGCAGGCGGCACCGACACCCAGGCCAGCGGCCAGCCACCATGACGTCTTCTTGGTGCGGAAGGACTCTGCCGTCGCGATTGACCCCGAGACGACCACGAGCGCGATCGCGGGCACCAAGAAGGTCAGATGCGCTTGCACGGCGACTGAGCCAGCGAAGACAGCAAGTGGCCAGACTCGGGGCACGCCGCAGATTGCGGCGAAGGAACAGGCGACCGCCGCGAAGAAGAAGAGGTCGCCCATGTACGGGTTCCAGACCGGGTTGAGAGCGATCACTGGCACCCACGCAACGGACCACACCACCAGGAGCGCCGCGATCGCGGCACCGAACGGACCCGCCGCCCGCCGGGTCGCTTCAACTGTGATCAGACCGGCGACGATGCACCACAGCGCAGCTCCCCAGAGCGCACCGTGTTGGGGGTCGATTCGTACTGGGATCGCCAACAGCCAGTACTGCAGTGGCCCCGGATCGAACACCGAGTGCGCAGACGTGACCAGTGTGTGCTGGCCGAGCAATGGCCCTGCCCAGGTGAGCGCGTCCGATGTGCGAATTGCGATCACGGCGTCGTCCGACACAGCGCTCCAAGCCTGCGACAACGCACGCACAGTTGCCGGAACAAACGCAAACAAGACGGCTCCGTAACTGAAGATCAGCACCAGCAGGGTCGTGTTCACGGGCGCGGATGATTTCGTGGCGATCTCGGCTGGGGCGGTGTCCTGTGGTGGAGCGTCTATCGACATGGCGTTGTCCTCCCGGCAGACAGTGCCACGCGGCAGCGCGGGCGTCGAGTATCCGGTCTACTGAGGAGAACCGTTGACATCGTGGCCGTGACACCGCACTCGGTGGTCACCGCCAGCGGTGCGACGCCGCTAACCGTAACGCGACATAACGGACATTATCGGCGTTAGGTCGAAAGCGCTCGAAGCTCAGCAGCCGGTTCGAGCGCCGCCGCTGTCACCGTTGTTTTGCAACAGCCTGACAGTGCAGCGTTTCGGTGACAACGGCGGTCAGTGCTGGCGCTGCACCTGCACCTTGAGATCTACGTCGGCGAATCAGCCGGTCCAAGAACATCGGCGAGCACCGGCTCCTGGCTGTCCAGCCAGGATTGGAGCGCACCGATGGACTCCTTCCGAAGAAAGAACAGCCGCACTCGTGCGTCGACTGGTGAGCGCTCATCGTCCACGATTCCCGCCTCGAGCAGAACTCGTAGATGGCGGCTCATGACCGGAGCCGACACGTGCGACGCTTCAGCGAGATCGCCCGCCCGTCGAGGTCCGTCCCGGAGGAGCTCGACGACACGACGGCGTGTTGGTTCCGCCAGCGCCGAAAAGAGGCGATCAAGCCCAGAATCGAGCATAATGAAAGATTAGCGAAGGGCAGAACTATTAACAACACGCCAAGCTAGGTCACGTCGAAGGCTTCGTCACTCGTCGCTGTACCGACACGAGTGGTGACCGAGATGTCGCCTGTCGTGGCACCGGCTGGAACGGCGGTGACGACCCTAGTGGCGGTGTCAGACGTGATAGTGGCCCGGATCCCGTTGAAGGCCACATCGGTGGCGCCGGCAAGATTGTCGCCTTTGATGGTCACTGAGGCTCCTACTGCGGCCGACCTGGGGGTGAAGCTCCTGATGACCGGAGTGACAGGGGTGGTGATCCGGCCGATCGAGTTGTTGCCGAGGTTATCGAACCAGACAGCCCCGTCAGATCCGGCCACGATCCCATACGGCTGGCTCATGCCGGCGCCGGTGTAGAACGTGAGCACTCCCTTAGCAGTTATCCGCCCGATCGAGTCGGCGCCGGAGTTATCGAACCATAGGGCGCCACCGGGGCCCGGTGTGATCCAGATTGGTGAGGACACGTCCCGGAAGGGGAAGTCGCTGTAGTCGGTGATTTGCCCCCCGGGGGTGATCCGCCCGATCGAGCCGGGGCCGAGATTGGTGAACCACAGGGCCCCGTGGGGGTCAGCCGTGATCCCGACAGGCAGGTTGATGAGGCCCTCGGCCGTGTAGTTGATCACGATTCCTTCGGTGGTGATCCGGCCGATCGAGTTGTTGCCGGAGTTGGTGAACCACAGTGCCCCGCCCCTGCCGGCCACGATTCCGTACGGCTTGTTGATGCTCGTTGCGCTGTAGTTGGTGATCACGCCGGCGGTCGTGATCCGCCCGATCGAGTTGTTGCCGTGATTCGTGAACCACAAGGCCCCATCAGGCCCGGCCGCGATCCCCCAAGGGCTGCTGATGCTCGGGTCGGTGTAGTTGGTGATCACGCCGGCGGTGGTGATCCGCCCGATCGAGTTATTGCCGTAGTTGGCGAACCACAGTGCCCCGTCGGGGCCGGCCACGATCCCCGCCGGCTCGTCGATGCTCGGGTCGGTGTAGTTGCTGACCACCCCGGCGGTGGTGATCTGCCCGATCGAGTTGTTGCCGGAGTTGGTGAACCACAGGGCCCCGTCGGGGCCGGCCGCGAGCGCTAGGGGCTCGTCGATGCCGATGCCGGTGTAGTTGGTCACGTTTCCGCCCCGCGAGGCAGCCGCAGTGCCAGCCATCAGGCTGACGCTCAGGACCGGCAACGCCACCAACAGCGCTATCGACCCCGCCAAGCGACGAGTCATCGGGCGACGTCTCATCGTCGGTCCGGGCCCGCCTTCCCCCCGAGTCCGTCCGACGGAGACCCGATGCCCCGCAGAGGTTCGGCGCATGTTGATTCATCCCCCCTCGCTACTCGTGCTGAGCGTTCGTCGCCAGAGGGCAATCTATCCCCCGGCTAAGCTGAGGGCCGGCGAGGAGTCAGACGCCCTCCCGAGCTGACGTGCCCCGTTGTTCGGGCGGACCGGCGAGCAAGAACGACCCGCTTCCCGACGGTCACTCCCCCACCGTCATCGTCTACGGTCAGCCGATCGCGACGATCCACATCGCTGAGCTGTCCCACGCCTACCGCAACCGCAGTGCCGGAGACGTCCCCGTCCTGCGCGGCGTCTCGTTGGAGGTCGACGAGGGAGAGTACGTCGCTCTCGTCGGACCGTCTGGGTCGGGAAAGACCACACTGCTGTGCATCATCGGAGGGCTCGAGCGGCCGCAGACGGGCGCTGTGCGGGTGTGTGGCGAGGATCTGAGCCGGCTCTCCGGGGACGAGATGGCGGTATTCCGAAGGCAGTCCGTTGGATTCGTGTTCCAACATTTCGGGCTCCTCGACGCGCTGACCGCGCTCGAGAACGTAGAGCTGGCCCTGGTTCTGTCGGGCCGGGGATCCGCCCGGGCCCGTCGGGACCGAGCCCAGGAACTACTCGAGCGTGTCGGACTGGGCAAGCGGCTTGGGCATCGGCCGAGCCAGTTGTCCGGCGGTGAGCGCCAGCGTGTCGCTATTGCGCGGGCACTTGCGAATGAGCCACGGCTGATCCTGGCCGACGAGCCGACCGGCAACCTCGACGACGAGTCGTCTGTGATCGTGGGTGACCTGCTCGATTCCGTGCGGCAGGCCGAAGGCTGCACGCTCGTCGTCGTCACGCACCACCACGCCCTCGCCGACAGGGCTGACCGACGTCTTGCCCTTGCCGACGGCGCGCTGCGACCGATGACCCGAGCGAACCTATGAGCAGCTCTAAGGCAAGCGATCGGCTACCGGACGAGTGAGACTCGCTCGTGGGTGAGGTCAGCACGTGAGCTGGCGAGACGCCGTCACGATGGCGAGGCGAGAGCTCCGCCGGAACCCGGGACGTGCAGCGCTGACGGTTCTCGCCGTAGCGTTGGCAGCCGCGTTGCTGTCAGCGCTCCTCACGATCGCCGGCACCGCTCAGACTCGTGTCCTGTCGCAGCTCTCACACGGGGGCTCGCTCGCCGGCATCTCCGTCGAACCCGATGCGCCCAATCCGTCTCAGGAAACCCTGGACTATCCGGTACCCGGACCGCCCAAGCCGCTCACGGTTTCCGCCATCGACCGGATCCGCCGGCTTCGCGATGTCCTCGACGTCTATCCGGTGACCGCCGTCGAGGCGACCATCCAACCACCCGAGGCTCCCCCTCCGGGATCCACGCTCTGCCCGCCCATCCGGCAAGGCTCGGCAGTCCATCGTTGTCCGACCTCGGGCGCCGCCGGTGCCCCCGGGGCGAAGGTCTCGGTAGCTGCCTTCGACAGCGAGGTGGTGAGCGCGGCTCTCGGGCACGTCAGTGCGCTGCCCATCACGTTGCTCGCTGGGCGCCTGCCAAGCGCGAGCTCTCCGGTCGAGATTGACGTCGGGGGCGATTATCTGCAGCGGCTCGGCCTGTCGCGTAACCAAGCCGGCGAGGTCATCGGAACTCGGCTGACGCTGAGTTCCCTGTCGTTCAGCGAGGGCCTTCTCGTTGTCCGGCAGACCCGCCTCGAAGTGGTCGGCGTGGTCGACCAGCAGCTCGGGTCAGGTGACATCCTGGCCTGGTCCGGGGTTGTGCAAGGCATCTCCAGGTTCGACGAGACCATGAATCCAACCAGCGTCGCGTCCCCGTACGTCGCCACTGTCGTCATCGCCAAGCAACTCGACGACGTCTCTGCCGTGCGTGCACAGATCGCCACCATCGGCTACTCCACGACCGCGCCCGTGGGTCTCGTCATCTCGGTCGGGCGCTATCTGCACGTTGTGGAGCTGGTGCTGTCCGGAATCGGCCTCGTCGCCCTCGGGATCGCCGCGCTCGGCATAGCCAATGCTCTCCTCGCCGCCATTCGCGAGCGTCGACGCGAGATCGGCGTCCTCAAGGCGATCGGGGCGAGAGATCGGGATGTACTCCGCATCTTCCTCGTCGAAGCAGTCGCCCTCGGCTTCGCAGGTGGACTCATCGGCACCGCTCTCGGCGTTGCCATGGCTGCGGCCATCTCGGCGAACGCCAATGCCTATCTGCATTCCCAAGGCTTGGCAGGCGTGGCGTTGTCGCTCCCGTGGTGGCTCCCTGTCGGTGGCGTGATCGGCTCGACGGTGGTCGCGCTCGTCGCCGGCACGCTGCCGGCGTTTCGCGCTGCTCGCCTGCCGGCGCGAGAGGCGGTCGACGTCTGATGCGGCTCCAGCGCGGCCGGCGACGGCGGGCTCACATGCTGTGGGCGGCGCCGGCACCCCGCACGATGACCGTGATGGCCGCCGTGCTCGTCGCGCTCACGGCCACGCTCGCGAGCTGTACGTCGGGCGGCGCCGCCTTCAACGGTCCGCCGGTGCAGCACGTCGGCACCCCGGTCACCTACCTGGCCGTGATCGATCTCCTGGCGGTACCGCCCGAGGATGCGAGCCCGCTTTTCGCCCAGGCGTTGCTCAGCCAAGCCCTCCCGCCGTGGGCGACCTCGTACGAGGCCGTCGCCACGAACGGAACGGATGCGTTCGCTGCCTTGACGCGCAGCGCCGCCCTCGCCCGGTCGGTTCACCCGACCGTCGTGGCGGTGTCCGAGGGGATGACAGCGCTTTTTCGCGGTGTGGCGAGCAGCCAGTTCGCGTCCGCACTCGGTGAGCTGCTCGCTCAGTTACGAGGAAGCGGCGCGACCACGATCCTCGTCGGAAATCTCGTTCCCGCCGACCTGTCAGCCTCGGCCGACGCATGCCTCAGTCGCACCTCTTGCGATCTGGCTCCCGACGGTGCCACATGGACCGAAGCAGCGCTGGCCAACGAGATCACCGCCTACAACGACGCGATCGCGATCGAGGCCGCATCGCACGGCGCTGTCCTCGTCGACCTTCATGGCGCCCTCGAGAAGGCGATCGACCGGCGCGGTGCTGGCGCCGTCTGGTCCAGCTCGTCGTACTCGCTGACGGTGTACGGATCGGGCCTTGTCGCCGACGCCTTCCTTCAGGCGATCCGCCATCGCCCCCTCAATGCCCACGGTGCTCTTGCCACGTAAGACCCAGCCGAAGCGCGCCGTCCTGCGTCTGCGAAATGGGGGTGGCGAGCCAGCCGGATCGCCTGTCGCCTCGGGTCACCGACGGCCATCGTGTATGCGGGTGCACCGTGTTGTCCTTGAGCGCTCAGAACCTCATCATCTCAGATGTCCACAGCAGGACCGGTGCGACCACGCATGCCACAGGGCAGACGCAGCTCTAAGATTACGCCCATGTCAATGGTCATGGTCCGCCGTGCCCGGGCGACGTCCCGCCTGGTGGGGGTACCACCAACTCGATGATCGCTGGGCGGCACTCCTCGTGGAGGACGCTGCCATCTCACCGGGTGACCTCGTCCTCGACGTCGGAGCCGGATCGGGTGCGCTGGCCGCACAGCTCGTTGCAGCCGGCGCCCGGGTGATCGCCGTGGAACTGCATGACGGCCGCGCCCAACAGCTCCGGGAGCGGTTCTGGGGCGAACCGGTGGTCGTGGTCGTGGCGGACGCGTCTGACCTCAGGCTCCCGCGCCAGCCCTTCCGCGTGGTCGCCAACCCGCCATTCGCCGTCACGACGGCGCTGATCCGGCGCCTCCTCTCCCCTGGCAGCCGGCTCGTTCGCGCCGACCTCGTCGTGCCGTGGCACGTGGGAGTCAGGTGGACCAGAGCGGACGCTCCGGCCGCCCAACGCTGGTGCCAGGTGTTCCGGACCTCGCTCGTGCGGCCACTGCCCCGCCGCGCCTTCAGGCCGTCCGCCACGATGGACACCGTCGTGCTCCGGATCGAGAGCCGGATGCCGGGTCGCCAGCAAGTCCCTACCGCACGACGTGGTCGACGCCGCCCGGGCGGCCGACCACGACCTCGTGCACCATCTCCGGCGGGAACAGGCCGTGTCCGATCACCCCGGGGGTAGCCGCTAAGCGGGCCGCCAGCTCCGCCGGGTCCGGGACCGGTCCGAAGTAGTCGACCAGCACTCCCCCATCAGGAGTCGGCGGTGCATCCCTGAGCGTGCACTCCCCGAGGCGCCCGAGCGCCTTCAGCGTCGCCTCCAACCCGAACCCCAACACCTCCAACGGCACCGGTCCCTCGAGAACGTCCACGAGCTTGTCGGACGAGATGATCACGACGAATCGATCGGCGGCGGCGGCGACGATCTTCTCTCGCGTGTGCGCCCCTCCGCCCCCCTTCACGACCCAGAAGTCGGGGGCCACCTGGTCCGCTCCGTCGATGGCGATGTCCAGCCGATCGAGCCGGTCGAACGGCCGCACGTCAAGGCCGAGACGGCGCGCCTCGTGCTCGGTCGCGACCGACGTCGCCACGCAGACGATCTCGAGCTCGCGAGCCGCCAGCGCCGGGAGGAGGTGCGCCACGGTGGAACCCGTCCCGAGCCCGACCGTCATCCCCGAGTCGACCAGTCGGGCTGCGACCTCGGCGGCGCGGTGTTTCTCGGCCTCGGCCCCGTCGGTGGCGCCCGGATCGGTCGGGATGTCGGTCATGGCGCCACCCCTAGCCGCTCGAGCTCGACGCGGACCCAGCCGAGCACGTCGTTCCGATCCACGACGGCCGCCGCCGAGGCGGTGCGCAGCTTGACCTCGATTCCACCGGCTTTCAACGAACGCGGCGACACCGTCAGACGAATCGGCATGCCGAGCAGATCGGCGTCGGCGAACTGCACGCCTGCCCGCTCGCCTCGATCGTCGAACAGCACCTCGAGCCCTTCGGCGCGGAGCACGTCGTAGACGGCCTGGGCGACCAGCTGGGACTCCTCACCGCCGATCGAGCAGAGGTGCACTTCGAATGGCGCCATCGACACGGGCCAGCACAGCCCGAGGTCGTCGTGGTACTCCTCGGCGACACAGGCGAGGAGGCGTCCGACGCCGATGCCGTAGGAGCCCATCACGATCGGCTGCTCGGTGCCGTTCTCGTCGAGGTAGGAGGCACCGAGAGCCTCTGAGTACTTCGTACCGAGCTGAAAGATGTTGCCCACCTCGACGCCCCGCTCGGTCCGCAGCGGGAGCCCGCACACCACGCAGGGGTCACCGTCCTCCGCCGCCGTGATGTCGGTGACAAGGTCTGGTTGGTAGTCCCGGCCGAGGTTGACGCCGGTCAGGTGCCAGTCTTCCTCGTTCGCGCCGGCGACGAGATTCGGGGATGCTGCGACGAGCGGGTCCACGAGGATCGTCGCCCGATCGCCGACGCCGATCGGCGAGGCGTAGCCGGGAACGCACCCGATGGCGAGGATCTCGTCGGTCGTCATCGGCCGGAGCTCAGAGGCACGAAGCGCATTGGCCAGCTTCGTCTCGTTCACGGTCTTGTCACCCCGCACGACAGCCACGACGGGCAGCTCGCTCCCGTCGGAGGCGGACGTCGCCATCTGGAACACGATCTTCGCGGTGCGCTCCGGGCCAATGCCGAGCAGTGCGACCAGACTGTCGATCGTGGTGGTCGACGGGGTGTGGACGCGCTGCAACTCCTCGGCGCTCTCGGCGGGAGACTCGGGGGCGGCAGCTTGAGCCACCTGGCGGTTCTGCGAGTAGCCACAGCCGTCACAGAGCACGAGTGTGTCCTCGCCAATGGGCGTGAGGTACATGAATTCGTGTGCGGCCGAGCCGCCCATCATGCCGACGTCGGCCGTGACTGCCAGGGTGGGCAGCCCGCACCGTTGATAGATCCGAACGTAGGCGTCGAAGACGCGCTCGTACTGCGCCACGAGACCAACGTCGTCCCGGTCGAGGCTGTAGGCGTCCTTCATCGTGAATTCACGTGTGCGCACGAGCCCGGCTCTCGGCCGCGGGTCATCGCGAAACTTCGTCTGGATCTGGTAGACGAGCCGGGGCAACTGACGCCACGACTGCACCTCGGCGGCCGCGAGCGACGCGACAACCTCCTCGTGCGTCATCGCGAGGACGAGATCACGATCCCGGCGGTCCTTCAGGCGTACGAGCTCGGGGCCGACGGCGTCGTAGCGCCCGCTCTTGCGCCAGAGGTCGGCCGGCAACACGACCGGCAGGGAGAGCTCGACGCCCCCGACGCCTTCGATCTCCTCACGGAGGATCGACTCGATCTTCCTGGCCACCCGCAACCCGAGTGGCAGGAAAGCGAAGATGCCGGTGCTCACCTGGCGTATGAAGGCTCCCCGGAGCAGGAACTCGTGACCTGCGACCTCGGGTGGCGCCTTGCTGGCACGAAGCGTCGAACCGAACAGTTGAGTCATCCGCATTGCGGGCCGACGTTAGTTCGGCCGGCCGGCAACGGGCACCGTAGGGCCTCCCCAAGAGGCAGGATGCATGGTCATGAGGCTCTGGCTCCTTCCCGGCACACCACGCCAGTGGTGGCGCCGGGGCTCACAAATCGGGCGGCGGGCACTCGCCGAGATGCTCCAAGACCGCATCACGACGATCGCCGGAAGCCTGGCGTTCCACTGGTTCCTCGCCATCTTCCCGGCCGCGCTCGCGCTCGTCGGCGTGTGCGGGCTCATTGGGCTCAGCCCGACGACCCTGCACAGCCTCCTCCACGGCGCCGGGGCGATCATGCCGGCACAGACGTCGCAGATCCTCGCGGACGCGCTGCGACAGCCGCCTGGCAAGGGAACGAGCCGGCTGGAGGTCGTGCTGGGCACGATCGTGGCGGTATGGAGCGCCACCGAGGCGATGGCAGCGCTGCAGATCGGGCTCGACGTCGCCTACGAGGTCAAGAAGGACCGCGGGTACCTCGGCAGGCGAGCAATGGCCGTCCCACTGCTGCTCGTGACGCTCGTGCTCGGCCTCTCGGCATCAACGCTTCTCGTGCTCGGGGACCCCATCCGGTCACTGCTCCCGTCGCACATTCCCGTCGTCGGGCCCGCTGCCGGAGCCGCCTGGGCATTCGCCAAATGGGTGGGTGCTGTCGTGCTCATCACCCTGCTGCTCTCGACCTACTACGCCGTCGGACCGAGGCGGCAGCGGTTCACGTGGCGCTGGATTACCCCGGGCGGCATCGTCGCCACCATCGGGTGGCTGCTGGCCTCGGCAGGCTTCTCGGTGTACCTGCAGCACTTCGGCCACGAGACACGCAGCTACGGCGCGTTCGCCGACGTGGCGGTGCTGCTGCTGTGGCTCTACATCACCGGTCTGGCGGTCCTCGTCGGCGCGGAGATCAACTGCGAGGTCGACCGATCCCGACCGAGCCCGGCCGCCTCCGCCGCGACGTGACGCCGGCGTCCTAATCTCACCACGTGCGCCCCCGAGGAACGAAGGTCCGGTGATCGTCCACCTCGTCGACGGAACCTACGAGCTCTTCCGGCAGTACTTCGGTCAGCGCCGCCAACCGCGAGAGGCGACCGATGGCAAAGAAGTGGGAGCCACCTGGGGCGTCGTCGGCTCGGTCGTCACGATGCTGGCCTCGGGAAAACGGCACATCGGAGTCGCGACGGATCACGTCATCGAGTCGTTCCGCAACGAGCTCTGGCCCGGGTACAAAACCGGGGCCGGGGTGGCTGCCGACCTGCTCGCCCAGTTCGGGCTCCTCGAGACTTCGCTTGCCGCTCTCGGCGTCATGGTGTGGCCGATGGTCGAGCTGGAGGCTGACGACGCCCTCGCATCAGCTGCAAGCATCGCCGCGGCCGATTCGAGGGTCGAGCAAGTCGCCATCTGGACGCCGGACAAGGACCTCGGCCAGTGCGTTCTCGAGCGTCGTGTCGTCCAGTTCGACCGCCGTAAGCGGACCCTGATCGACGCCGACGGCGTCCACGAGAAGTTCGGCGTGTGGCCGGCATCGATCCCGGACTGGTTGGCGCTCGTGGGTGACAGCGCGGATGGGTTTCCTGGCATCGCAGGCTGGGGGAAGCAGTCCGCGGCGACCGTCCTCGATCACTTCGGGCACATCGAGGACATTCCCCTCGACACGGCGAGGTGGGATCCGCAAGTGGCGCGCAAAGTGCGGGCGCCCGCCTTGGCGGCCAAGCTCGCCGAGGACTATGAACTGGCGCTGCTCTTCCGGGAGCTCGCCCGCCTTGTGGTCGAACCGTCCCTTCTCGGTTCCGTCGAGGAGCTCGAGTGGCACGGTCCCACGCCGGACTTCGAGACGGTTTGCGAGTACTTGGGCGACCCCGGCATGTTCGAGCGGGCATCCGCGCTTGGACGAGGAACATGAGTGGTCCGGGCGCGATGAGGATGTCGAGGCGAGCCCTCCTCGGCGGGCTGGTTGTAGGCGCGGGCGGCGTGGTGCTTGACGCATGCACGACGTCCACGGGCTCAGGCCACCAATCAACGAGCAGCACGGCGTGGCCGCCCACGAGCTCAGCCAGCTCCACGACCAAGACGACGCTTGCCGTCGGGTCGGCGCCGAACCCGAAGGCAGCGTTCGGGACGGATCAGCTCCCCCAGTTCGACCATCTGGTGGTTGTCATGATGGAGAACCACTCGTTCGACAACATGATCGGGATGGCCGGCCGAGGCGACGGGCTCACGCTCGGACCGGGCGGGCTCCCCACCAACTCGAACCCCTACCCGCCGGCGCCGCGTCGACTGCGCTCGTTCCACATGCCGACGCCGTGCCAGACGCACTCGCCCAGCCAGGACTGGAACGCCACGCACGAGCAGTACGACAACGGGACCTGCCAGGGTTTTGTCACCTCGCCGTCGGGACCCGTGTCGATGGGCTACTTCACCGGCTACGACATGCCCTTCACCTACGGCCTGGCACGCACGTTCCCGATCGCGGACCGATGGTTCTGCTCGGCGATGGCACAGACGCTGCCCAACCGGAGGTACCTGTTGGCCGGGACGTCGCTCGGCCTCATCGACGACTCACTGCTGACGCCGCTCCCCCCGAACGGGACGATCCTCGACCAGTTCAACTCCTACGACATCTCGTGGAAGAACTACTACTCGAACCTGCCGAGCATCTACTGCTGGTTCGGCCTGTACGGCCAGAAGCCGATCGCGGACCACGTGGTCTCGGTCGACTCGTTCTTCGCCGACTGCGCCTCGGGGTCACTCCCCTCGTTCTCGCTCGTCGACCCGAACTTCAACACGTCCTCAGAGGAGAACCCGCAGGATGTGCAGTACGGCGACGTGTTTCTCTCGACTGTGGTGAACGCCGTCCTTTCGTCACCGAAGTGGGACCGGACGCTCCTCGTGTGGACCTATGACGAGCACGGCGGTTACTACGATCACGTCCCGCCGCCGGCCGCTCCGCTCCCCGACGACGTGCCGCCCGATCTCAAGCCGGGCGACGTCCCCGGTCGTTTCGACCGGTTCGGCTTCCGCGTGCCTGCCGGCCTGGTCAGCCCGTATGCGAAGAAGGACTTTGTCTCACACACCGTCTACGACCACACGTCGGTGCTCAAGCTGTGCGAGATCAAATGGAATTTGCCGGCGCTCACCCACCGGGACGCGGCAGCGAACGACATCTTGGACATGGTCGACTTCGAGAGCTCGCCGGTGTTCCTGACGCCGCCCCGCATGCCGGCGGCGGCCAACCCGGCACTGCGCAACAGCTGCTCGCCGGCTACAGCCGGCGGCGTCCCGCCGACCGCCGTCATCGGCTAGGTCGCTGCGTCGACCGGCCACGCGGCGCAGTGGCCTGTCGACTCGTCAGCGGCGGCACCGCCGGTGTGGGTGAGCACCGGGTTCGCCACCCGAAGTCCGGCCACCGCCGGGCATCAGGCGCCCGGTTGAGTCCTCACCGTTGAGTCCTTACCAGCCACTTCCGCCGGAAGCCGCCGTGGTCGTGGTGGCGCCGCCATAGCCTGGGGAAGAAGCCGAGGTGCTTGTCGTGGTGCTCCCGCTGGTAGAGCCGGTCGTGGCGACGGACCAGTTCGGGATCCCCTTGCCGTTGTCCTGCCCGGCCTTGGTGTCGCCGGAGAAGGTGTAGAGCGGCTTTCCGTTGTAGGCCACCTGGATATCGCCTCCCGGCCGTGTCACGGTGCTCAGGCCGCTCATGTTGGCGAGATGCTCACCGGAGGGTACGAGCAGCGGAGGCCACGACGAGGTGCAATGGCCTGTGCAGGCGATTACGCCCGGCTTGTCCAAGGAGTAGGTGTAGAGGGTGAAGCCTTGCGCATCAACAAGCGCCGTCCCGACTCCGGAGACGCTGGCGGTCTTGACCACGATGGAATCGGTCGCGCCCGTGGTGGGCGTAGACGACGTCGCCTGAGTGGTCGGCGTCGTGGAGTTGCCGGCGTTGGCCGAAGGGCTGGAGGAGCCGCAGGCAGCTGCGGTCAGGATGACGCCGGCCAGCGCACCGACGACCTTTGCTGTTCGCGTCAGGCGGCCCCGGCTCGGCTCGACCAGCTCGCTGCTCAGATGGGAATCGGCCTTCGGTCGAGACATGCTCACGGCTCCTTGTCAACGGCTTGCAAGCGATACGGCGGAGAGACCGTTGGAGATTGCGACTTCGGGCCGAGCCACCCGCGTTTCCGGAACAAGTAGAGGAGCGCGATCACAGCCACTGCCTCACTCCCGAGACCGGCGACCACGAACACGCCGCTCCCCCCGATATGTGAGACGAGCCAGGCGAAGTTCTGCCCGAAGAAGCCCGTGAGGAACGACAACGGCAAGAAGATCGTGGCGATGATCGCCAGTTGCTTCATCACCTCGTTCAGCCGGTTGGACACCGTCGACAGATGGGTGTCCACGGCGCTCGTGAGCAGGTCACGGTAGCTGTCGACCAGGTCGCTCAGCCGGATGAGGTGGTCATACAGGTCGCGGAAATAGCGCTCGGCCTCCTCGGTCATGCCGGGGAGATCCGATGATCCGGCGAGCAGCGTCGCCATCATGTCCCGCTCGGGCGTGATGAGCTTTCGCAGCGACACGAGCTGCCGCTTCATCGCGAACAGGGTGCCCATCTGTGCCTCGGTCGGCTGAGCGAGGATCGCCTCTTCCAGCTCGTCGATCTCGTCGTCGAAACGAGCCATCATCGGGAAGTAGCTGTCCACGAGGGCGTCGGCGATCCGGTACAGCAGCATCACGGTGCTCGGGGCCGCATGGTGTCGCCAGACGGCGGCTCGACTCCGCACCTCATCCATTGTCTTCGAACCCCCCTGGCGAACAGTGACGATGTAGTGCTCCGCGTACAAGCAGTGGACCTCGAGCGACCCCCTCCCGTCATCGGCGGCACCGTAGATCACGAGCTGGGCGAAGTCGTCGTACTGCTCGACCTTCGGACGCTGGCCAAAATGCTCGGCGTCCTCGATTGCAAGTGGATGGAAGTGGAAGAGATCGGACAACCAGACGAGCCCGCTGGCATCAAGGTCGAGCAGGTCGAGCCAAAAGGGGCCGGCCCCGCCGAGCGCTGCTTCGACCAACTCCTTCGTTGCCGGGACCGAGGTCCCATCGGGTCCGAGCAGAGTGGCTTCCATGCCCGCGATTCTGGCGGGCAGAAGTCCGGTAGGCGCGGACCCGTCAGCCTGGGTGCGCCGGCAGTACCTGCCCGGTCACCTCACCGAGGCCGATCGTCGCTCGACCGGGCCCGGGCGCCGTGCCGCGGATCGTGACGACGTCGCCGTCGGAGAGGAACGATCGTTCTGAGCCATCGTCCAGGTGCACGGGGTGCTGGCCGTTCCAGCTCAGCTCGAGGAAGGAGCCCCGTTCGTGCCCGACGGACGGGCGGTGTGCCACTGGCTCGCGAGCTCGGAGGAGCCCTTGCCTCTGGAGCGAGGTCGCGAGTGCCATTAGCCTCGCCGGCAATGATCCCGACCGACGAGCTCGTGACGCGGCTCGTGTCCATCGTCGGCGACGGCGCGGTCCTTCACGGTGGAGCCGTCTCTGAGGATCTCCAGCACGACGAAGGGCTCATCTCGGTCCCGACGATGCCAGCCGCCGTGGTGATGCCGCACTCGACCCACCAGGTCGCCGCGATCGTGTCGCTCGCGAACGAGGTCGGCGTACCGATAACCGCCCGGGGCAGCGCCACAGGGCTGTCCGGGGGTTGCGTGCCGGTGCCCGGCGGTATCGTCGTGTCGTTTTCTCGAATGAACCGCCTGATCGAGATCGACGAGGCAAACCACGTGGCGGTCGTGCAGCCGGGGCTGACGCTGAGGGATCTGGAGGTGGCGCTCCGGCCCAAGGGGCTCGTCTATCCCGTGTACCCGGGCGAGATGAGCGCATCGCTCGGTGGCAACGTGAACACGAACGCCGGCGGCATGCGGGCCGTCCGTTACGGCGTGACCCGCCACCACGTCCTCGGCCTCGAGATGGTGCTGGGTACCGGGAGGGTGATCCGCTCCGGCGGCAAGTATGTGAAGTCCTCGACCGGCTACGACCTGACCCAGATCGTCGTGGGCTCGGAAGGCACGCTGGCCCTCGTCACCGAGGTCATCGTGAAGCTTCATCCGCTGCTCCGGCACTCGGCGACCGTGCTCGCGCCGTTCGGTTCGCTCGACGGCGTGACCGGTGCGATACCGACGATCGTCGGGAGCGCGCTCGCCCCGACGATTCTCGAGTACATCGACATGCTTACGATGGCCTCGATCACGGCGAGCGAGGGCCTCGATCTCGGTATCCCCGAGGAGATCCGCCGGCAGGCGGCCGCCTACCTCGTCGTCGTGCTCGAGCAGCGGACGGCCGCCCGCGTCGACGAGGATGTCGAAGCGCTCGCGCTGCTGCTCGGAGATGCCGGCGCCCACGACGTGTTCGTGCTCCCTGGGCTGGCGGCGGCATCACTGATCCGCGCGCGGGAGCGGGCCTTTTTCGTGGCTAAGGCGTCGGGCGCCAACGAGATTGTCGACGTTGTCGTGCCGAGGGCCCGTATCGCCGAGTACCTCGACCTCGTGAGCAAGCTCGCAGCGGAGCACGGGTGCTTCTCGGTCGGGTGCGGGCACGCGGGCGACGGCAACATCCATCTGTCGGTCTTCCAGCCCGACGAGGAGATCCGGGACCGTTTCCTCCTCGAGCTGTTCCGGGCTGCGATGGCACTCGGTGGCGCCATCTCGGGCGAACATGGGATCGGTACCGCCAAGCAGTCAGCGTTCCTGCGCCTGGAGGACCCGGGGCGGATCGAGCTCATGCGCGCGATCAAGGCCGCGTTCGACCCGCGCGGCATTCTCAACCCCGACAAGGTGTTCGGCGTGCTTGCCGACCACGGCCGGCATACCGAGGAGGACAGACCGTGAAGGGAGCAGAAGCACTACTGAGGACGTTGGCGGTCTCCGGGGTCGACACGTGTTTCATGAACCCGGGGACATCCGAGATGCACTTCGTCGCCAGCCTCGACGCTGTGCCGGCGGTGCGACCGGTGCTGGCGCTGTTCGAAGGTGTCGTCACGGGGGCCGCTGACGGCTACGGGCGCATGGCGGACCGGCCAGCCACCACCTTGTTGCATCTCGGGCCAGGCCTGGCCAACGGTCTCGCCAACCTGCACAACGCCAGGAGGGGCAAGTCCCCCCTCGTCAACATCGTCGGCGACCACGCCACTTACCACAAAGCGTTCGACGCCCCCCTCGAGACCGACATCGAGAGTCTGGCCCGTCCCATGTCGGGCTGGTACCGGTCGAGCGCCGGTCCGGCCGATATCGTCCGCGATGCCGCTGACGCCGTGGCCGCCGCGTACGGACCGCCATATCGGGTGGCAACGCTCGTCCTCCCAGCGGATGTCTCCTGGCTCGATACCGACGCGTCCGTGCCCGCGACCGTTCCGGACGTCGTACGGCAGGCGGGACGGCGCGCAGCCGTCGACGACGGCGTCATCGCCGAGATCGCCCGCGTGCTCCGCTCCGGGGAGCCGGCGGCGCTGCTGCTCGGCACCTCGGCGGTCCGCGAGCCCGGGCTGGTAGCCGCCAGCAGGGTTGCCGAGCACGCCGGAGCGAAGCTCCTGGCGGAGTCGTTCCCGGGGCGCATGGAGCGGGGGGCCGGGTTGCCGGCACCGGAGCGCATCGCCTACCTCGCCGAGTTCGCCATGGCTCAGATGGCAGGCCTCCGCCATCTCGTCCTCGCCGACGCCCGCTCCCCCGTGTCAGCTTTCGCCTACCCGGGCAAACCGAGCGACCTCGTGCCCGACGGCTGCGAGGTGCACCTGCTCGCGGGTGAGGCGGACGACGCGGTCGCCGCGCTCGAAGCACTGGCGGATCTGCTCGGTGCCCCTGCAGATGCCGCCCGCCGCGTGCCGGCGGGACGCCCTGACCTGCCGACTGGAGCCCTCACGCCGGCGAGCGTGTCGGCCGCCATCGGCGCGCTGCTGCCAGAGCACGCCATCGTGTCCGACGAGGCGATCACCGGCGCGATCTACCTGCCGGGGGCAACCGAAGGAGCGCCTCCCCACGACCTGTTGTCGCTCACGGGCAACTCGATCGGCCAAGGGTTGCCGCTCGCGACGGGAGCTGCAGTGGCTTGCCCGGATCGGCCTGTGCTCGCGGTGCAAGCGGACGGCAGCGCCATGTACACGATCCAGGCGCTGTGGACCCAGGCCCGGGAGAGCCTCGACGTGACGACTGTCATCTTGGACAACGGGTCGTATGCCATCTTGAACATCGAGCTGGGCCGCGTCGGCGCGGACGCCGGCGGTCCGGCCGCTCGCTCGATGCTCGAGATCGGAAGGCCAGACCTGGATTTTGTGGCACTGTCCGAAGGCATGGGCGTGCCTGCCACCCGGGCGGAGACCGCCGACGAGCTGACCAAGGCGCTCGGGGAGTCGTTCGCCACCGCCGGCCCTCACCTCATCCAGGCAGTGCTGCCGCGCGGAGGCTTATAAGCGTGGAAGCCGCCCGGGAGGTCGGGGCAGTGGTGATCGGGGCGGGTTTCTCGGGGATCGGCGCTTCGATCGCCCTGCAGCGACAAGGCATCGACCATGTCGTGCTGGAGGCGGCCGACGACGTCGGCGGCACGTGGCGTGACAATCAGTACCCCGGCTGCCGTTGCGACGTGCCATCGCACTTGTACTCGTTCTCCTTCGCCCCGAACCCGGAGTGGTCGACCACCTACGCGGCCCAGCCGGAGATCTGGGCCTACCTGCGCGACTGCGCGGAGCGTTACGGCGTAATGGAGCGATGCCGGTTTGGCCACGAGGTGCTCGAGGCGACCTGGGACGACGAGGCGTCTCGCTGGATCGTGAGCACCACGCAGGGGCGGTTCGCTGCGGCCACGCTGATCGGGGCCTACGGACCGCTCTCGTCACCCAAGGTGCCGGACATCGAGGGCCTCGACCGCTTCGGCGGGCGGTGGCTGCACTCGGCTCAGTGGGTGGCCGCCGACCTGCTGGAGGGCCAGCGTGTGGCAGTCATCGGCACCGGGGCTTCCGCGGTGCAGATCGTCCCCCAGATCCAGCCCAACGTCGCCCACCTCACCGTCTTCCAGCGGACGCCGCCGTGGGTGCTGCCACACACCAACCGGGACATCCGGCCCGTCGAGCGGGCGATCTACCGGCGGGTTCCTGCGGCGCAAAGAGCCGTCAGGACCGGTGTCTACTGGTTGCGCGAGCTGTTCGCGATCGGGCTTTGCCGCACACCACGCCGCCTCGAGACCGTCCGCAAGATCGGCGTCAAGCACCTCGAATCCCAGGTCACTGATCCCGTCCTCCGCCAGAAACTCCTGCCGAGCTACACGCCGGGCTGCAAGCGGATCACGATCGCCAACGACTACTACCCTGCCATCGGCGAGGCGAACGTCTCGCTCGAGACGGCGCCGATCAGCCACCTCGACGAGTCCGGCATCGTGATGTCCGACGGCCGCCGCATCGCCGCTGACACCGTCGTGCTGGCGACGGGCTTCCACGTCACGGACCACCCGATGGCCTCGCGAATCCGGGGCCGTGACGGCCGCTCGATCGCCGAGGTCTGGGAGCGCGACGGCATGCAGGCCTACTTGGGAACGACCGTGACTGGCTTCCCGAACTGTTTCTTGCTCGCCGGACCGAACACCGGGATCGGCCACACTTCGCTGGTCGTGATGATCGAGGCTCAGCTGCGGTACGTGGCGGCCGCGTTGCGCGAGCGCGATCGCAGGGGAGCCGCCACCGTCGAGGTCACGCCCGCAGCGCAGGCGGCGTTCGTGGAGCGCGTCAGCCGGCGCATGGTCCGCACCGTCTGGACGACCGGTGGGTGCCGGAGCTGGTACCTCGACAGTCACGGCCGTAACACGACGTTGTGGCCGGACTTCACTTGGCGCTTCGTACTGGACACGCGGCGGTTCAACGCGTCAGGGCACCGCTTCGGCTACTCGGCCGGGAGCCGCCGGCCGGAGCCGGCTCAGTCGGTCTGAGCCTCGGCGGCCCGCGCCATCAGCTGCTCGGCCTTGATGGCCGGGGTCTGGCCGAACACGAGCAGGAAGACAGCCTCCCGCGCCAGCAGTTGTGCCAGCTCGGTCTCGAGCACGGCTCTCCCTCCGGTGGCGACCACGAGCGTGGTCGTAGCTGTCAGCGCGAGCTCGCTCGCCTCAGCCCGGCCGTTGGCAACTCGGCGACCGCCGCCGAATCGAGTCGGTCGCGGCACCTACCGATCCGGTCGAGCAGCTCGGCTGACCCAAGCACGTGTGCCGCCCGCCAGGCCACGCCGAGCGCGAGCGAGCCGTTGGTCCGGAGCCCTGCCTCGTCTCGAGCCCGCCACTGCTCGAACCCTTCCGTACACACCACGCGCTCATCGGGCACGAGGTGGCGTTCGAAACGTGCCGTCACCGTAGCGCTCGCGTTCAACGCCATGAGGCGAAGATGCTCCACGTGAAGGGTGGGACCGGTCGTCGCGTCGACGAGGCTCCAGACGATGTCGCCATCTGTGGTCCGAAGGTCACGAGCGGCGACGAGCACCACGTCGATACTCCCCCAGCCAGTTACCCACGGCGCGGCGCCATCCAGCAAGTAGCCGGCGTCCACACGTTCGGCGACGAGCACCGGCGGTCCCGACCGGCGGAGCCCAGCGAAGGCCACGCCAGCGCGGCGCTCGCCCCGGCAAAGCGGCCCGAGCCAGTCGGTCTGCAGCGACTCCGCAGCCTGAGCCAGAGCCCTGACGGCGCTGTGGTGCTGCATCCAGACGAACGTGGTCGTGAGGCAGCCGCTCGCGAGGCGCTCGATCACAGCGAGTGCGTCGTTGTCATCGAGGTCGAGTCCTCCGGCCGTCTTCGGCCCGTACAGCCCGAACAGGCCGGCACGGGCGAGCTGCGAGAGCGATTCGGGCGGCACTGCCACCGCGAGGTCCGTGGCGATCGCCCGCGGCAGCAACACGTCGTCCGCGAGCCGCTCCGTCACCGCTCGGATCGTGGGACTCACGAGCTAGTACCGGTAGTCGTGCTCGCGGCGCCGTCGCTCCGTGCCGTTGACCGGCTACCGGGGCGCGCGGGTCGCGGACGCTCGAGCCGAGGCAGAAGTGCCTCGATGGCATCGATCGGGATGGCAAAGCCGATGTTCTGAGCTCGAGGGTTGCCCGGCGTGCTCGAGCCCGTCGCTGTGTTCATGCCGACGACGAGACCGTTGCCCGTCACGAGCGGGCCCCCGGAGCTCCCGGGGTTGATCGCCGCTTGGGTCTGCAGCAGTCCGGTCAGTTCCTCGCTCGCCTCGCACTGCGCGCCGGCCCGGATGGTGCGCCCCTCCGCCGAGATGATGCCCTCGGTCACCGAAGGTTCGGTGTTGGACAGGGCCAGGGCGTTACCGATCGCCAGCACGGGATCACCCACGACGACGCCTGCCGAGCTCCCGAAATGAACAATCGGTAAGTTGGCTGCGCCCACGACCTTGAGGACGGCAACGTCAACCGGCGCGTCGGCCCCGACGAGGACCGCCCTGAGCGGCGTGCTGTGCCCCGAGACCGTCACGGTGATCGACGTTGCCTGAGCCACCACGTGGTCGTTCGTGAGTACTTCGCCGCCGGCCGTGAGGATCATGCCGCTGCCGGCGACGTGCTCGATCTCCGGACCGCTCGCGGTCACACAGCTGCGCACGGCATGGACCGCCACGACGGTGGGAAGCACCTTCGGGAGCAACGCCGGTACGTCGGGAATGGTTGAGAACACGCTCAAGTTGGGCGAGAACGAGACGACGGTGCGGTAGTGGTCCCGGATGGTCCGGGCGACAACAAGCCCCGCTCCCCCGCCAGCAGCAGCTCCCACTACGAGGGCTACGGCGGCGACCATCCGCCAGCGATGGTGTTCAACCCGCCGTTGCTCGCCCGGCGCCGGAGGCGCCGGTTCGTCCTGGGTGCCTGGCGAGTCCACGCCACGGTTGTAGCGCGTCCCGGCCGGCTGTGGAGCCTCCCGGGGCCTCATGACAACGGCATGTCGTCCAGGCTGTAACTTTGGCCGGTCATGCCTCACCGGATGGACATAGAGCTCACCAGCGCTCGGGACGACGACACATTCACCTGGCGAGCCGCAGGTGCGCGCCAGCCCAAGGGCGCCGTCGCCGCGTCCATGCTGCCGCCAGGCTCCAAGGTCGGCGACGTGGTGCGGATCGAGGCCGAGCTCGAGATCGACGGGATCACGATCCTGTCGGTCCTCCCACCCAAGCAGAAGGTTCCAGTGGCCGGCCGGATCGAGGTCGTCGGCACCCAGCGCCCCGTCGCACCGGTGACCACCGTGCTGGCGGGGCCGCTGGATCGCCGGAGAGAGAGTCGTTTCTTCCGTGACGGCGGCGAGCAGCGGCCGGGCCGGGGCGCTTCCGAACGCGGAGCGCGCCGCGACCGCCCGGCCGATAGCCGGGCGCGCCCGGCCGACAGCCGCGACCGCCCGGCCGGCACCGCCGCCCCGGGTGAGAGCCGGGACCGCCGGCCACCGCCTCGCCGTCCCGATTCGGACCGGAGCACCGGGGCCCGTCCGCGCCCCGAAGGCGAGCGCGACGGTTCGCACCCGCGGTCGTCCGCTGCCGGAGCAAGCCGCGAGGGATCAGGCCCACGTCGGGAGTTCACGGCGCCCCGGGGCGAAGGCCCGCGACCCGACGGCGCGCCGTCGGGTCGGCCAAGCGGGCCAGCTCGACCGCCAGCTTCACGCGGTGACGCGGCTGGCCGCACGGGCAGCCGGGAGGCGCCGGCGAGGCGCGGCCCGGTTCGTTTCGAGCCAGGAAGCAAGCACCGCGACGAGCTCATGGCAACCTTGCCTCCCGAGCAGCGGCTCGTCGCCGAGCGGCTCGCCTCAGGGGGCATGCCAGCCGTCCGCAAGGCGATCGCCGAAGAGCAGGATCGCGCCAGGACGGAGGGGCGTCCCCCGGTATCGGGAGAGTCGATCATCGCCCTGGCCGAGCAGCTCCAGCGGGACGTGAAGGCGGCGGTCTGGTTGGACAGGGCCGAGGCAGCGATGGCGCGAATCGACGAGCTGAGCCTGCGTGATCTCCGGGCCACGGTCATTGCCGCCACACCGAAGGACGACGCCGGGCGCGACCTCGAGCGCCAACTTCGTGAGGGCCTCGAGCGCCGCGTGACGAAACTGAGGACCGATTGGGAGGAGCACCTCACGCAGGCGCTCGCAGAAGGTCGCGTCCTCCAAGCCCTCAGGCTGTCCGCGCGGCCGCCCGAGCCCACGGCCCGCTTCCCCGCCAGCATGGTCGAGCGTCTCGCCAGCCAGGCGGGCGCGGCGATGACGACGGAGACCTCCCCAGAGCGCTGGCTCGTGCTGCTCGAAGCAGCCGTCGCCTGCCCGGTCCGCCGGCAGATCAAGCCTGCAGGCATCCCGGAGGATGCCTCCGGCGAGGTACAACGGAAAGCACGGGAGGCTGCCGGGCGTGTGCCCGCACTTGCTCAGCTGCTCGGCATGTCGATGCCACCTCCACCACTGCCGCTTCCCGGCGAGAAGGTCCTCCGACCGCACCCGCCGCGGCCTCCGCGACCGCCTGCAGGTGCCCGGAGCCGCCTGAGCAGGGCGAGCAGCGACCTGCAGCCGTCCTCGGGCCGGGAGGCACCGCCGGCAGGCCACGAGCCGGCCCCTGTGACCGACGAGACGGCAGCCGCCAGCGCCGAGCCGGCCCCTGTGACCGACGAGACGGCAGCCGCCAGCGCCGAGCCGGCCCCTGTGACCGACGAGACGGCGAGCGCGCCGGAGGCAGCGCCGCCGGCTGCCGACGATTCGGCTGCACTTCACGTGGCGGACCAGCAGCCGCCGGTGTCACAGGCTGAGCTCGCGGCGCCGGACAGCGACGCGGTTGCGTCGTTGGGGGAGGATCTAGAGGCCGTTGGGCAGGACGTCGTGCTCAACCAGCCAAGCGCGGAGCCCGTCGACCAGCTGTAGCTCGCCGAGCTCGGCGAGCGGGAACCACGCCGCCTCGGCCGCATCATCTCCTGCCACAGGATCCGTCACGGACAGAGCCGGCACGGCAGCGAAGTCCAAGATGACGTAGTGCCACTCATGATCGCGGCGATCTGCCCACCCAACGAGGTCGCCGGGGACCACTTCGATGCCCGTCTCCTCCAATACCTCGCGGCTGACAGCCTCGGCGAGGGTCTCTCCGGGCTCCACCCGACCGCCCGGTAACGACCACTTGCCGACCTGAGGTGCACGTCCGCGCCGGATCAGGAGCAGGCGCTCGGCGTCGACGACGACCGCGGCGACTGCCAGCCGCGGCTCGGGGGTCGACGGATCGTTCAACGGTCGCCGATGCGGCGGTGCATCACGATCAGGCGCGCCGAGAAACCGGCTGACTCCAAGAAGTTCTTCGTCTCGCGGTTGCCCGGCAACGCGTATGCGTCGAGGCGGGCGGCGCCGAGCTCCCGAGCCCAGTCGGTGACCAACCCGAGGAGCTCTTCGCCGAGCCCGACCTCTCGCGCGTCGGGTTCCACCCACAAGAGGTGCAGTCGCGCGAGCACGGAAGAGTCGCGGAGGGTCTCGACGGTCGCGATAGCAAGACCCACGACGACCTCGTCAACGGTTCCCAACGCCACGCACGCTGCCGCGTCGTCGACGAAAGCCGCCAACTGACTCCCGGTGGAAGGAGGAGCGAACTCTCGGTGCACGAAGACATGGCCACCGCGTTCGAGTACTACGGCACCAGCGGCTTGCTGGAGGAGGTAGGCGAGAGAGGTGAGGTCCTCGCGCGTGGCACGCCGAGCCCGAGGCGTCATGACCGCTGCCAGTCAGCGCCGGGCCTCACCCGTTGCGCACGGCTCGACGCGGAGGTCACGTTGAGAGGGGCACGCCGGGCTGGCGGGAGATGGCGTCGCTACCGGTCGGCGCGGAGCTGCCCGATCCGGTGAAGGATCGTGCGCCGGCCGCGCGTGCCCATCTCGTATCGGGCGATGGCGTCCAGCTCAACCGCGCTCAGCGAGCCAAGGCGCTGCACCACCTGGGAGGCGGCGAGGGTGTCGTACCCCGGGATTGCCAGCGACTCGGCGGCCCGGGGAGGCGCCTTCGGGCTCTCTGCGGGCTCGTGAGCCGTCGGCCGCGCCGTGTCGCTGGCTATGGCAGGCTGCCTCGTGGGGACGGCATCAGGGGGCGATCCCGCTCCTCGGGTGCCCGCCGCCTCGCTTTCGATGGGGGAGTCGCGGGACCCTTTCAGGTTGCTGGATTGAGGCTGTAAGGGCGCTCGTGGCACCGATTCCGTCGTGGCCGGCTCACGAGCCTGTGCGGCCTCGTGGTGCGGCCCTGCGGCCTTGGGGGCTGTTTGCGTAGCCGGTTTGAATTGCTTGTTCAGGTGCCGCTGAGCCTGCCGGACGGCAAGCCTGCCCATGACACGGGCCAGGTGAACCTGCCCTGCGGCTCGTTGGCGGCCCTTCTCGGCGAGCTTCGGCAGCTCCTCGACCACGGACAGCGCGATACCGATGGGCGCGTACACGCCGTAGTCAAACAACCGGTCGGCGAGCGTTCGTTCCTCTGCCACCGGGGCGACGCTAGCTGCGTACCGGCTCAGACGCAGTCGCGGCAGAGCATGCGCGCCTCGTCGGCAAGCTGGATCTCGCTCTTCACGAGGAAGCACGACCGGCAGACGAACTCGCCTGGCTGTTTGGGGAGCACGCGTAGGCTGCCGTCGCCTCGGTCTTCCGCATCCGCCGGCTCGTCGTCCTCGTCCTCGTCCTCGTCCTCGACGACGAGGCGCTCCTTTAAGATGACGTCCAGGCTCGCTTCTACGTCGTCGTCGTCGAGCAGGTCGTCGTCGTCCTCGTCGGCGGCGCTCTCGTCGCCCTCCACGGCAGTCGCGGGCCCACTCGATCGGGTGCCTTGGTCGTCTCCGTCGGCAATCAACACGACGTCGCTGACCACGACTTCGGCGTCGTCGTCGATTTCGTCGTCGGCGAGCAGGTCGTCATCGTCATCAAGCGCTTCGTCGACCAAGGCGTCGTCGTCGAGCAAGTCGTCATCGCTCAGCTCGTCGAGGTCGACCTCGACGTCGTCGCCATCCACGAGGGTCTCGGCGTCTATGACGTCATCCTCGATTTCCTTTGGCATTCGTTCCTCGGTCTGCTCTCGTCTCAGGTTCGGCCGCGGCGCCAAGCCGCGTCCTTGCGCGCCGGTCGAAGTGCCGCGGTCCAAGCGCGGCGCGGTGGACTATAGGGCAACGCAACTGGGCGTCGGGCTGTTCCCGTTCATGAATCCGAAACGTACCGTCGGTTGCCCGAGCCGGGCCACTCGCTCACAGGATCCTCCGAGGCCACTCCGGCGTCGATCACACAGGTCGTCCAGGAGGCGCCGTCGTGGAAACGAAGCTCAGGTCGAGCCGATGCTACCGAGCGGTCCGGTGTCGTCTGCGAGGCGGAAGGGACTCAGGGCAGCTTTGGGGCCACCACGTCGCCTGCCCGGGCGATAGCCGGCACCAGGTGCCGGCAAGGGCGTTCTCTACTCGCAGCCCTGAGCCCCCACCGCTCGCATACTCCCCCCGGACGACTTTCGGACGTTGCCGGACGGCGCCGGCGAGGCCTTTGGATGGAGGGACCCACTAGTTATGCCGACTTCGGGCCCTCTCGTCAAGAGGACCCTTGCTGGCCTCGACTTCCGCCTTCCGAGACGGCCTTCAAGGCCGAGCGGGTCTCGGCTCTCTGCTCCGCTTCGAGGCGCCCGAGATCGACATCGCCGTGCTCGACGAAACTCATGGCGCCCGCGATCGCGCGGTGGCCGGCTTCGGTCTCGATCAACCGGTGCATCTCCTGCACGATCCGCCGATAGGCCGGGTGGCCCTGGCTTGTCGACCGCAACTCGATTACGTGCATGGCCTCGCGGGCGTTCATCTGCATCGTGAACCGGATGTTGAAGGCGAGCGCAACGGCGTAGCCGCTCATCTCAGGGAAGTACTTCGTGAGAGCATCGTGCAGCGACCGGGAGCGCTCCAAGGAGTCCACGTAGCGATCCTGCAGGCCGGCCTCCTCCACGAGGTCTGGTACCTCATAACCGAGATCCGTGCCGAGCGGCTGCCACTCGATGCTGAGCAGCCGGTGCCGCTGCAGATCCCTGAACGCCCCGTAGTCGGCCACGATGTCAAACCGGTAGTCAGTCCGCTCGAAAGCCCGTCCGGGCCGGTGGCGGCGGTTCGCTCGCTTGCCCACATAGGTCTCGAGGAGCGCAGCCCGTTGGGACGCAGACAGGGAGCGCACCCGCCGGAGCAATTCGGTCTCCGGCAGGTTCGTCAGCGAGTAGCAGATCGCGGCGAGCACCTTGTTCTCGCCGGCGGGATCGAAATCGGTGAGCGTCACGCGAGCGCCCGGGTGAGGAGCCTGGAGTGGCCAGAGCTCGTGCACGAACTCCGCAGAAGCGGTCTCGGTCTCAGCCAGGTAGTCGCTCCAGACACCGCCCCGCTCGGGCCGGTCAACCCGGGTGAGGAAGGACGGGATGACCTTGCGGAGCTCGGTCAGCATGAGATCTGCGTAGCGGCGGGCTTCGGGGAGCGGGTGCGAGCG
>JBEKLQ010000026.1:0-39623 GCA_050010115.1 Acidimicrobiales bacterium
TGCATAGACAATCGGGCGAGAGCAGCCAGCACATCGAGGTGACCGGCATCAGGCGCTGCTACGTCAGACCCTCGGCTCGGTACCGAGCGGAGCCGCCGGCGGGTCGTGGATCGCCAGTTGCTCACGGCCAGACGGTGGAGGACGTGACGAGCCCAGGCGCCCGGGTCGTCGTAGGCGGCGACCTTGCCCCAGTGCTGCCACACGCGCACCAACGTCTCTTGGGCTAGGTCTTGTGCCTCCTGAAGGTTGCCCGTGAGAACGAAGGCCTGCCCGACGAGGCGCTGGCGGTGCTCGTCGTAGAACCGCTCGTAGTCATCGGCCTTGGGCTCCACAGCGCTCCTCGTGCCGTCGTCCATGTGGATCGACTCCTACTGAGCAACACGCCAGGGACTCCCGGTTTGCGGCAACGCCGCCTCGCCGAGAGACGGCGGGCCGCTCAGAACAGCGAAGACTGCTCGGACAGCTCCTCCGGCTGCCCGTCAGGCGCTGACTTCCCGCCCCCCGCAGCGCCACCTGCCGGCCGCAACAGCGTCGCGACCCGGCCCCGGCCCCGCCAACGCGGGGTGACCAGAGAAGGGTCGAACGAGCGGACCTTCTCCACTCGCGGAGCTGGAGCGGGACCGTCTCCCGGGGAGCCGTCGGTTGCCGCACCATTCGACCCGGAGATCGGTCGCTTGGACGGTGGTGGGCCATCGACGAGGGCCACCTCGACCCACGTGGCGCCATTGCTCGTGTTCGTCACGTGAGCCCGGAAGCGCCAGTGCCTTCCCCGTGCCGTGTGCCCGGACACCCGGACGACATCGCCTGCGGCGAGGCCGTTCCAGTACTCCTGGCGCACGAAACGCTGCAACGACTGCGCCGCCGCCGTCCGCGCCGCAGCAACTGAGCGCCGCGGTGTGAGGCCAAGGCGCGCCGAGTCTCCGGACCGCGGCACCACCACGCGCGGCTTCGCTGGCGGAAGTTCCGCCCCTCTCTTCCCGGAAAAAGTACTGCCAGCCATCAGGTAAGCCTAGGCGGGCGGTGTGTCAGAACTCGGGATGCTGCCGGGATCAACGGCGCTTGAACTCGGCGGGCCGCTTCTCGGCGAACGCCCGCGAGCCCTCCCTCGCGTCCTCCGTCGCGAAGATGGGCTGTCCGATCTCGAGCTCGAGCTTCAGCGCCTCGTCCTCCGGCAACCCATCGGCCGCTCGCACCGACCGTTTGATCGCCTCGACGGCGAGCGGGCCGTTGGCGCAGATGACCTCGGCGATCTCGAGAGCCTTGTCGAGCGCGGTCCCCTCTGGGACCACGTAGCCGATCAAGCCGATCCGGAGCGCCTCTTCGGCGCTCACCGGCCGGCCCGTCAGGAGAAGATCCATGGCGATCGTGTACGGGATCTGTCGCACGAGGCGCACAGTCGACCCACCCAGCGGGAAAAGCCCGCGCTTCGCCTCGAAGATCCCGAGCGTGGCGGTCTCGGACGCCACCCGGATATCGGTCGCTTGCAACAGCTCAGTCCCCCCCGCCACGGCGTAGCCCTCGATGGCGGCGAGGAGGGGTTTCTTCAGGTGGTAGTGGCGGAGCAGCGCTGTCCAGTGGAGGTCCGGTTCGTCTTTGTACCGGTCCTGGTACGGGTTTGCCGACGGATCCGCGAAGGCCTTCAGGTCCATCCCGGCACAAAACGTCCCGCCCGCGCCGGTCAAGATGGCGCAGCGGACGTCGTCGTCCTCGTCGATCTCCCGCCAGGCGTCGGCCATGCCGACGAGCATGGCAGGACTGAGAGCGTTCTTCGCCTCCGGGCGGTTCATCGTGACGACGACGACGTTGCCATTGGCGCCTCGCCGCTCGACCATACAGTGCTCCGTTCCGGCAGAGATCATCAGATGCGCTCAATGATCGTGCCGGTGGCCAGCGCGCCTCCACAGCACATGAGGACGCACCCGATGCCGGCGTCGCGGCGCTCGAGCTCGTGCAACAGCGTGGTGATGAGCCGGCTGCCGGTCGAGCCGACCGGATGCCCGAGCGCGATGGCGCCGCCGTTCACGTTGACACGATCCATGTCCGGGTGGTGCACGCTCGCCCAGGACAGCACGACCGAAGCGAAGGCCTCGTTTACTTCGAACAGGTCGATGTCCCCGACGCTCATGCCCGTGCGGTCGAGCAGCCGCGCCATGGCGTCGACCGGGCCATCGAGGTGGTACCACGGGTCGGAGCCGACGAGCACCTGCGCCACGACCTTCGCCCGCGGCCGCAGACCCTCCGCTCTCGCCCGCTCTTCGGACATCCAGAGGACCGCCGCAGCGCCGTCGGAGATCTGAGAGGAGTTGCCAGCGGTGTGGATGCCGTCCTCCAAGACGGGCTTCAGCGCGGCCAGACCTTCGGCCGTCGTCGGTCGCGGTCCCTGGTCGCGGCTGACTACCTGGACCTCTCCGGTCGGGCCGTCACCGCCCACCACGGGCGCCTCGATCGAGATCACCTCACGCTCAAAGCGCCCTTCCTCCCACGCCGTCGCCGCGTGCTGCTGGGAGGCCAGCGCGAGACCGTCGACGTCTGCCCTCGTGATCCCGCGGAGCTTGGCGATGCGCTCAGCCCCTCCGAACTGATCCGGCATGTCGTAGGGGAAGTTCTCCGGCCTGGGGCTACCAGGAGCGTTGTAGACGTTCTGGCCGAGCCCGATGCGGCTCATGGATTCGACGCCACAGGCGAGCCCGACGTCGATGGCATCGGCCGAGATCAACCCGGCGATGAAGTGGTTCGCCTGCTGGGACGAGCCGCACTGGCTGTCGACGGTCACCGCTCCCACCGAATATGGCAGCCCGGCTGACAACCAGGCGTTGCGGGCGACGTTCGAGGCCTGCTCGCCGGCTTGGGTCACACAACCACCGACGACGAGCCCCACCTCGGCAGGGTCGATCCCGGATCGCTTGACGGTCTCGACTTGGACGGCTCCAAGCAACTGGGCGGGGTGGAGGCCGGAAAGGAGGCCGTTTCGCTTGCCGATCGGCGATCTTGCTGCTTCGACGATGACGGGTGTGGACACGGCAGTGGCTCCCTGGTTCTCGGTCTGGTTCTCGGTGACTCTCGCTTGGTCGGCGATTTTAGAACGTGTTCTAGTACCGTGCCGCTTACGGGTTTGTGGCGCCTTCGGCCGGACTACCCTCGCCCTGTGCCTCCCCACGGATCAGCCGAGATTCATGAGTTACTTCGTCCGATCGCGTGGCTCGTGGGCGAATGGCAAGGACAGGGCAACGGCGCGTGGCCGGGCGGCTTCCGATTCGATGACTCGATGTCGTTCTCCCACGACGGCCGCCCGGTGCTGCAATACCGGCAGCGGACCACCGGGCCGGACGGCCGGCCGTCCCATGCCGAGCTTGGGTACTTCGTTGCCCAGCCCAACGGCGAGATACACGTCACGCTGGCTGAGCCGTCCGGCATCACCGAAGTGCTGGTCGGTCGTGCCGCGCCTGGCGATCTTGTGCTCGTCTCCACCGAGATCGGGCACACACCGTCGACGGACAATGTGACCGGGTGTCGCCGGCGCCTCCATTTGGAGGATGGCGCACTCATCGCGGTGGTCGACATCGCGGTGAACGGCGAATCGCTGGCACCACACACCCATTCAACGCTGCATCGCCTCTGAACCCGGCCGGCGGCGCATCGGCGGCGCCCATCTCAGCTACCCGGCCGGCGGCGCATCGGCTGCGCATCGGCTGCGCGTCGGCTGCGCGTCGGCTGCGCATCGGCTGCGCGTCGGCTGCGCCAGCCACCAGCCACCAACCAGCGTTCAGTTCTTAGTGATCACCGACTCCACCTGCATGACGCGCAGCGGGCGGACTCCCGTGGTCACCACGGTGCCGAGACTTCCTTCTCCGCCCACGACACCGGCTGAGTCCGATAGAGCCCACGTGACGACCCACGACACCGACGCCTGCAGCGACTGATCGGAGCCGAAGGTCGACTGAGTGAAGTCGAACGAGCAATTGGTGGCTTGCGGGGAATCAGAGCCAGGGTCGTAGATCGCCCCCGGTCCGTCGCAGACTTGGTCGAGGATCTCGGGACCGAACGTCGTGCCACCTTCCGGATCGTCGCTCGGCGACGGGAAGTCCCACGAGGACGTCCATTGCACGCTCACCGGGACCGCCCAGACCGTCGCGACGTAACCCCCGCCCGCAGCCGTCGCGCTGTACGTGTGCCAGATGTCCGGCCCCACCCACAGCCACGTCGGCAGGTTGACGACGGTCGAGTCACGTACGCCCGCCACCTCGTAAGGCGACGTGCCGATCGCTGGAGCGGGTAAATGCGTCTCATCGAACGCCTCGCCGATGATGCCAGGCAGGCTACCGGTAGGCGGATCGGGCACGGTGTCCCAGAACAGCCATACGTACAGCGGCGGACCGCTCGGTGGATGAGCGCGTGGCAGGTCCGACTCGACACCCGGGGTGCCGACTGGGACCTGATCGGCGTTGGGGCAGGCCACGAGATCGAAATGGTCCGTTGCCGAGGCGGTTCGCAACATCGTCTCGGCCCACTGATCGACGCCCCAGATGCCGGGGTGGCCGCCACCATCGTGCCCGGTCCAGAACGTCAGCGGGAGGCTCGCTTCGCTGAGGCCGTCTTCCAAGTCCGAAAGTGCCGGTCCGAGGTCGTGCCAGATACAGATCGGCTGCCCACCCGGCGGGGGGCCGACGTAGGGCCCGGGCCCTTGCGGGTTGCCGTTCCACCACGCCAACGCCCAGATGGCGCTGCCCGAGATGCCGCCGGAACCGCGACCGACGCTGACGAGCGTAAAGGGGTCGGCCCCACCGCGGCCGGAGGAGACGCCGGTGATGCCGGCGGAGATCGGGGCCGCGGGCGTCGCCGGCGACGCGGGAGCAGAGCGGGCGGCGACGGTGACAGCGCCGGCGACTGAGATGCCTATGGCGAGCAGCAGACGGGGAAGGCTCAGAATCCGTGGCATGGCCCGGGCTCCTTAGGGGACGTGACTGCACTGACCGCATCCTCGAGGACGAGCCATCTCCCGGCCGCGAGCACGAGAAGGGCATCGGAGGCGGTCAATCCCGCCCCGCCGCCGAGCGAAGCCGGTGCGGACGCGCCGGACGACTTCCAGACACTGCCGGTGTCGAAGAGGCAACCCTCTACGCGGGCCCTCGTGGGCGTCAGCTCGACCACTCGAGCGTTGCCGACGCGCCACTTTGGCGGTCCCCGCAGCCCCTGGCTGACCAGCCCCGTGAGGTAGGCGATCGTGTGTACGTAGACAGGTCCACCGCGGACCAGCGTGGCGAGCAACGGCGGATACTCCGGGTCGCCGATCAAGGCAGCCCGATAAAACGCGTTCTTCGAATTCGCCCACGCCGTCTCGGCGGCAACCTTGTTTGACGTAGCCGACGCCGGCACGTTCGTGGTGGTCGCCTCGTCGTGTGTCCGCCCGTTCACCGCAGCCGGCGAGGTCGAGCCGGCTGGTCGAGGGGATCGATCGGATGGCTCGCTCCGCGCCGCCGCCGAAGAGCAACCCGCAACGGCCGCGAGGGCCAAGAGGACGAGCCAGCTCAGGAGGTACCGCGCCTGGCGGGGGGCGGGTGAGGCGTCGGCCTGTGATGCGGCGGTGCGGGAGCGAACCACGGGATCAGCTTGCGCCAGTCGCTTACCGTCGCACCTACCGTTCGGTCAAGAAGTAACCCACATCTTTATCCACAGGCCGAATGAGCCAGGCTCGACTCCACTCAGCTGGGTTTCATCGCGCGACGTTGCGCGACAACACCCAGCACCGTCCCTTTGACCCGCCGAGGGGCTGCCCAGAGATCAGGCTTCGGCGCCCTCTTCCTCAGAACTGTGGGAGGCCTGCGGGATGCCACCGCTCGTGTCGAACCCGCCCGCCTGTGGGATGTCACCGGACTGCGGGATGTCACCCGACTGTGGGATGCCACCGGATTGCGGGATGCCACCGCTCGTGTCGAACCCGCCCGCCTGTGGGATGCCACCGGATTGCGGGATGCCACCGCTCGTGTCGAACCCGCCTGCCTGTGGGATGCCACCGGATTGCGGGATGCCACCGGATTGCGGGATGCCACCGGATTGCGGGATGCCACCGCTCGTGTCGAACCCGCCCGACTGTGGGATGCCACCGGATTGCGGGATGCCACCGCCAGCCGGCGCACCGGTCGGAACGAAGCCGCCACCACCGGGCGCGGCCGCGGGAGCAGCGTCGGCTGAGGTAATGGTGATCTGGCCATGCTCTGCCTCGAACGCCTGTAGCTGGCTCACGAGCGCCGTCACCCGGTCATCTCCGGGAGTGCCCGGCCTGCCTACGCGCGACAGGTACGCGATCCCGCCGAGCTCGAGCAGCAACGCGTCAGAATGGCGCTTGGCCTGCAACCCCGACAGCTTGTCCTGACCCATTTTTGCGCCTTCTTGCGCCTTCTGGGCAAGTCCCTCGGCTTGGGCCTTCACCTTGTCCATGAAACCCATCACAGTTCTCCTTGTTCGGTCTCTGACCGAAGGGTAGTTCTGCTGGGGCCCCCCCGCATCGGCGCGCCCGAACGGTCACCCAGCCTGGCGCTCGGCAGCCTCCCCATGCACCCTCTGGCCCAGCAAGACGGCGATCGTCACCGGGACTCGGATCGTTCGAGAGCCAAGCCAGGATCCTCGTCGGCCTCAGGGTGGTCGGCAATCGGGCAGCGAGGGGGTTGATACGTTGTGACCTTATGCAGCGTCGGAGAAGCCGGCGCGACCGGCCTGTCGAGAACCAGGCGCCGATTCATTGCGTCGAGTGGCGGGTCGACCGCGCGGTCGTACAGCGCCCATCGCTCGCGGGCGATGGACCGGGCGAACCGGAACAGGGTATTCGGGTGAGTCGGGAATACTTCGAGGAGCTGGTGGTGAGGGCGCTCGACTCCATTCCCGCGGAACTGGCGGCCCGAATGGACAACGTGGCCGTTGTGGTGGAGGACGAGAGCGCGAGCTCAGCCAACAGGCACAATCTGCTTGGCCTCTACAGTGGCGTCCCGCTCACGAATCGGACCGGGTACCCCAGCCTGCCCGACCGCATCACGATCTATCAGAGCCCGATCTCCCGACGCTGCCGGACCGAGGAGCAGATGATGGCGATGGTACGGCGCGTGGTGATTCACGAGGTCGCCCATCACTTCGGCATCAGCGACGCACGCCTTCGCGAGCTCGGCTGGTGACTATGACCTTCGTATCGACAGTTCGACGAGCCATTCGGTGGATCAATCAGCGTTGAAGCCACACTGTGAACAGCCGGTCCCGGTCCCCCGCCCAATTCACCGAATTCCTCAGACCCTTCAAATCGCACTTTGGTTGCACGCTCAGCGAGTGAACTGGCGTCCACCACCAGCACAGCTTCAGCTACTGCCGCCTGCCCCTGCGGCGGCCAGTTCGTCAGCGGAGCGCCGCGACTGCTTCGACTTCGACGAGCTGGTCCCGGTAGCCGAGGACCGCTACACCCAGCAGCGTGCTCGGAGCGTCGTGGTCGCCAAACGCTCGGCTGACCACTTCCCAGGCAGCCAGCAGGTCTTCCTGACGGTTGCTTGCGACGTACACCGTGGTCTTCACAACGTCGGTCAAACTGGCACCCGCAGCACTCAGAGCGGCCGTCAGGTTCGCGATGGCCTGCTCGGCCTGCCCCGCAACATCACCGATCGCCACAGTTGCGCCGGTCTCATCGAGGGGGCAGGCGCCAGCGGTGAAGACGAGCCGCGAGACATCGTGAGCCACTGCCGCGTAGGCATACGGGGCGCGCTCGGTGAGCTCGGCCGGGCGGATCAGTTCGACGGAGGCAGGTGTTGTCACGGCCCCAGGATCGCACGTCTCGCGTCTCGGTCAGCTGCCCCAAAGAGGCACCAAAGTAGGCAATGGCCATGGAGGCCCGCAGTCACAGCGCAGCGAGGCTCCAGTGCTGACCGCCATCGTGGGTGACAAAGACCTGGCCAAGCGCCGCCGGCCCCGCGTCGGCAGGCGCGTACACGACCCAGGCCTCCTCGTCGGTCACGTACACGATGTCGTTGAATCCGAGTCCCCCATCGCTCTTGTTGATCACCATGGTCCAAGTCGTCTCGTGGGTGTCGTTGATGTATATGACCGTGGAGTCGGGCCCCCATGCCGCCGCGACCAAGTTGCCCGACGGTGACACCGCTAGCTCGGCCACGGCCCCGACCTCGTCCATCGCGCCGACGTAAGTATCGGTACGGCCGGTGTTCGCCGACAGGTAGACGAACTTCTGCGCCCCGCTAAAGGTGTGGTTGCCGTCGCAGAGGAGGGCAACGTCGGTCGCCGACGTCGGGACCGCCTGAAACAGTGCGTAGGGCGGGAAGGGGGAGCACGGCACGGGACGAGACGAGAAGTGGCGACCGTCGGTGCTGGCGAAGAGCTCGTTCGGGGCACCGCCGTCTCTAGGAGGCTGCTGAAGTGGTCCCGTGGAGACACTGCCCTCCGTCGGGCCGCCGTATCCTCCTCCGGGCACTACGACGTAGACGGTCTGGCCGTAGACGGCGATGTCGGTGAAGGGCTCGAAGGAGATGCTTGGCAGCTGCATGACAAGGATCCACGAGCTGCCGGTCAACGTGGCGGTCCGCCAGAAGCTGGACGCCTGCCGGCAGAACGTGGCCCACTTGCAGGGCGAGGTCAGGGCGTACACGTTGGTCGAGTTGGCGGCCAGGTCCAGCAACTGTGTCCCCTGGCCGGGGATCGGCATCGACGCCCAGGTCCGGCCGCCGTTGGTCGTGCGGTAGAGGTCGGGTCCGAAGGCCCAGCCCACCTCGGCGGTCGCGAACCGGATCTCGGTGACGCCCTTTTTCGTCTTCGACCCTGAAAGGGCGATCGGCGTATTGACCCTGCCGACCAGGCTCCAGCTCTTGGCTCCGTTGGTCGTGCCGATCACGTCCGAGCACATCTTCGTGCCGCACGGAGCGGTGCCGAGCACCCACCCCTGCTTTGGCGACAACCACGTGATGGAGTTGGCCTTGAACCCCTCCGGGACCGTCGCTGTCGGGACTGCGCCCACTGGTGGCCGCGTCGCGGGGCGTGTGTCGGGCCGGCTCTTGGGCTGGGTTCCGGCTGCAGCCGTGGCTGTTGCCCCTCCCAGGGCGAGCGCCACGCCGAGTACCGCGACCCCGACACCTCGGGTAGTGCGTCGGATCGACCAAGTCATGACGGCCTCCTTGTGCTGCTCTTCGAACTCCTAGGCCGGGTTCACCTGTCCACCAGCAGGCCCTCGTCAAAGGCCTTCCACACTGAGTGTGGACCCGGCCGACTCGCCAAACAGAGGCGAAGGTCCCGACTTGCCTTGCTTCGGGCTACGTGACAGAAACCCGTTGGGTTCGTGGACCGGCCGAGGGGAGTCGTGACGGTCCCGGCCTGCCCGAGGTGTGCGAGACGCTCTCGCTCGTGGGCGCAGTCGAGATGATCACAGCTTGATAAGTGGTCGTCACGCCAACCCCCCAGCAGTCGCTGCTGGTGGGGCACGACACACCGTTGAGGGCCGCGATCCCGCTCGGGATGGCCTCCGACTTCCAAGTGGTGCCACCGTTGATGGTTGCCACGACGACTCCGGTGCCTGATGAGGACTGTCCCACCGCCCAGCAGTCCCTGCGGGCCGGGCACGATACGCCGACGAGGCCCGCGATCCCGCTTGGGATAGCCTGCGACTTCCAGGTGGTGCCGCCGTCGGTGGTGGCCAGGATGACTCCAGCACCGAGGAAGTACGGAAGAGTGCTTCCCACTGCCCAGCAGTCGGTGCTGGTCGTGCACGACACGCCGGCGAGGCCGGAGATCCCGCTCGGGACGGCCTGCGACTGCCACGTGCTGCCGCCGTTGCTGGTGACCACGACGGCTCCGGCGCCCGCTGGGGTGCCTCCGACCGCCCAGCAGTCGGTGCTGGTCCTGCACGACACGCTGGCGAGGTAGGCGAGTGGGCTCGGGAGGGCGAGGGACTCAGACTTCCAGGTGGTGCCGCCGTCGGTGGTGGCAACGGCGGCCCCCTCGCTTGTTTGTGTGTATCCCACCGCCAAGCAATCAGTGCTGGTCGGGCACGATACGCCGTCGAGATCGCCGATCTGGCGAGAGACGGCCTGCGACTTCCAGGTGGTGCCGCCGTCGGTCGTGGCCAGGATGACTCCACCCGTTGGGGTGCTTCCCACCGCCCAGCAGTCGGTGCTGGTCGGGCACGACACGCTGACGAGGACGAGGAGGCTGATCCCGGACGGGAGGGCCTGGGGCTTCCAGGTACTGCCACCGTCGGTGGTGGCCGAGATGACCCCGGCGCCCGGGGCGGCGAATCCCACCGCCCAGCAGTCGGTGCTGGTCGGACAGGACACGTCCTGGAGGTCGTCGATCAGGAGGGGCTGGGGCCTCCAGGTGCTGCCGCTGTCGGTGGTGACCAGGACGGCTCCGCTGTTCCATGTGCTGTACCCCACCGCCGAGCAGTCGGTCCTGGTCGGGCAGGACACGCCGTCGAGGAAGAAGATCCCGCTCGGGAGGGACTGTGCATTCCAGGTGCTGCCACCGTCGGTCGTACGGAGGACGGCTCCGCTGTCCACGGTGGTGTATCCCACCGCCCAACAGTCGGTGCTGGTCGGGCAGGACACACCGTAGAGGACGAAGATCCCGCTCGGGAGGGACTCCGACTTCCAGGTGATGCCGCCGTTGGTGGTGGCCAGGACGGCTCCGGCGCCCGATGTCGTGCCTCCCACCGCCCAGCAGTCGGTGCTGGTTGGGCACGACACGCCGTAGAGGCCGCCGATGCCGCTCGGGAGGGCCTGCGACTTCCAGGTGGTGCCGCCGTTGGTGGTGGCCGCGACGGCCGCGGTGCCAGATGAGGACTGTCCCACCGCCCAGCAGTCGGTGCTGGTCGGACAGGACACGCCGTTGAGGCCGCCGATCCCGCTCGGGAGGGCCTGCGACTTCCAGGTGGTGCCGCCGTTAGTCGTGGCCAGAATGACTCCGGCGCCCGCTGCGGCGAATCCCACCGCCCAGCAGTCGGTGCTGGTCAGGCACGACACGCCCTCGAGGAGGCCGATCCCGCTCGGGAGGGCCTGCGACTTCCAGGTGGTGCCGCCGTTGGTGGTGACCACGACTGCCCCGGCGTCCGATGTGGTGTCTCCCACCGCCCAGCAGTCGGTGCCGGTCGGGCAGGACACGCCGTCGACGTAGCCGACCCTGCTCGGGAACACCTGGTAGTTCCAGGTCGCGCCGCCGTCGGTGGTAGCCGCAACGGCGACGGCGCCCGATGTGGTGTCTCCCACCGCCCAGCAGTCGGTGCTGGTCGGGCAGGACACGCTCTTCACGTACTCGAGATAAGTCGGGTAGGTCTTCTGAGTGCTCCACGACTCGGCCGTGATGGCCCGGGACTGCTCGCTCTGGGCACCCACCGGGCCGACCCCAAGGCCGAGAAGGCCCAGCGTCACGCCAGCCACGACGATGACTACCCAACGAAAGCTGCGCCCGATCGTGTTCATGGCTGCCGTCCCTTCACCGTTGCATCCAAGCTGATTACTGGAGCCTTCCCGGAGAACTCGCCGAACCCCCCGCGACTCCTCCGTTTCAACCGGCTCTCCAATCGAGCTTGATTCCTTGCGTGGAGCGGTGCCAAGAGGCGAAAGTCCCAACCCATGCCGACATCGCTTGGAGGCGCGCTCACGCCCGAACACTGGTTCTGGAGGACCCCAAGCCGTTCCTGGTCGTCGACTGCGCAGAGCCGACGAGCTGATCGATGCTCCGCGTCGTGTCCGCGCTCGAGGGAGATACGGGCCACCGGAGCAGCACGCCGGCGGCGTCCCAGAAATGCTACTTGAGCAGCCGCTTCGAGATCACGACCCGCTGCACCTGGTTCGTGCCCTCGTAGATCTGGGTGATCTTGGCATCGCGCATGAACCGCTCGACGGGGAACTCGCGGCTGTAGCCATAGCCGCCGAGCAGCTGCACGGCATCAGTCGCGACCTGCATGGCGACATCGGAGGCGAAGCATTTGGCCATGGCCCCGAGCGAAGCCAGATCGCCGTCCGGATCGCCGGCCTCGACGGCAGCACACGCCCGGTAGACGAGGCCCCTGGCAGCCTCGATCCGCATCGCCATGTCGGCGACCATGAACTGCAGGCCCTGGAATTCCGCGATCGGGTGGCCGAACTGCTGCCGCCGCTTCATGTAACCGGCGGCGTAGTCCAACGCTCCCTGAGCAATTCCGACAGCCTGCGCTCCGATCGTGGGACGGCTGCGGTCGAGGGTGTGCATGGCGATATAGAAACCACGCCCCTCCTCCCCCACACGGTTCTCCACCGGGACGCGAACCTCGTCGAAGAGCACCTCTCCAGTCGGGCTCGCCCGGAGCCCCAGCTTGTGCTCGAGCTTGGGGACCTTCACACCCCAGTCCTTCTCCACCAAGAAGCAGCTGATGCCCCGGTGACCAGCGGCCGGGTCGGTCTTGGCGAACACGGTGTAGAAGTCGGAGATGCCGGCGTTGGTGATCCAGTACTTCGTTCCCGTGAGGACGTAGTGGTCACCATCGCGGATCGCACGCGTCGACATCGAGGCGACGTCGGACCCGGCATCCGGCTCGGACAGGCAGTAGCTGGCTTGGGCCTCCCCGGTGGCGATCCTCGGGAGATACTTACGGTTCATCTCCTCACTGCCGAAGTTCATCACGGGGAGCATGCCGAGCTTGGAGATGAGCAACGTCACGGCGGTCGAGGCGCAAGCTCGCGCCACCTCTTCGATCGCGACGGCTTGCGTGACGACATCCGCACCCTGACCCCCGTACTCCGCCGGTACCCACAGCGCCGGTAGATCCATGTCGACACATGCCCGGAAACTCTCCCAGGGGTACTCCTCACGCTCGTCGTACTCGCCTGCGCGAGGTGCGATCTTGTCCTCCACGAAGCGCCGCAACACCTTGCGGAACTCGCGCTGGTCCTCTGTCAGGTCGAACTGCATGCCACAGTCTCGCGCCCTTGGCGCATCAGTCCGTCAGGTGGTCGCGGCGGGCCCTTTTAGAGAGGGGAGGGTCGCTGTGGCGGAAGTTCGCCCTTGAGCCGAAAAGCCACGTCCCGGATCCACCACAGTTCGTCGGATCCGGCGCATCTCGCGCCGCGAGCACCTCAGGCCGGCGAGCCCGCCAGCGCCCGCCATGCCTGAGGGTCGGCGGCAAGGCGGGCACGCACCTCGGGAAGCGGGAGGCGGAGCGTCGACTCAGGCACCGCATCGGCAATGTCCCGCTGCTGCCAGTAGTCGTGCGCGGCGCCCGAGAAGTGCGGCTGCCGAGCCCCGATCTGGTCCGGCGACCCGCCCTCGAGGTAGCCGAAGAGCTCGAGGGCCAGCTCGATGTCCGCCATGACGGGGGCTCTGCCGAACAGTGAGGCCCGGCGCAACCCGATCATCACGGCACCGATCAGCGCGTCATCGGCGTGCTCCTCCTCGGTCAGCCGGAGGCGGGCGAGTAGCAGCTCGGCGAGGTGGAGCGCGTATCCCTGGTCGGGACCCGGGATGCCGCCGTTGGGCCGATCATGACGGTCAGGTGCTGGCCGGTACTCGGCGGGGCGGTGCGGCGTCCACGGCTCGGGTGCCGACAGCTTCAGGATGTCCCGGACCTCTCCGCTCTCGAGCGTCGGTGCGAACTTCGGCTGCGTCATCGGGCTCCCACGGCGTCGATCGTAGTCGTGCCGCCGGAGGCGTCATCAGCCGCGGGCTTGGCACCGCTCGCCGCCGCCGCCCTCACGAGCCCGATCACGATCGAATCGACCAGAGCCTGCCAGGACGCCTCGATGATGTTCTCCGAGACGCCGATCGTCGACCAGGTCCCATCGGCGTCCGAGGTGTCGAGCAGGACCCGGGTGACCGCCCCCGTCGCCCGCTCCGAGTGCAGCACCCGCACGCGGTAGTCAGTCAGGTGGACGTTCCGGAGGGCGCCGAAGTAGGGCTCGATGGCAAAGCGGAGGGCAGCGTCGAGGGCGTTGACGGGGCCGTTGCCTTCTGCAGTGGCGACCACTCGCTCGCCGCCGACATGGACCTTGACGGTCGCCTCCGTCGTCACCTCGCCGGGAGACTCCCACGGGTGGACGAGCTGCTCAAGCTGTTCAGTCTCGTCCGCAGCGCCTCCGGTCGCTCGCCACTCACTGATCACCCGGTACGACTCGATCCGGAACATGTCGGACATCGCAGCGCCCGAAGCAGCACGCATGAGCAGCTCGAGCGATCCATCGGCGACCTCGAAGTGATAGCCCGCGTGCTCCAGCCGCTTGAGGGTGTCGAGGACCCTGCCGAGCGCCGGCGAGTCAAGCTCGAGGCCGAGTTCGGCGGCCTTGAGTTGGAGTGTCGATCGCCCGGCGAGCTCGCTCACGACAAAGCGCTTCCCGTTGCCCACCGAGTCCGGCTGCACGTGCTCGTAGGCGTCCGCCAGGCGGGCGAGAGCGCTCGTGTGCAGTCCCGCCTTGTGAGCGAAGGCGGCAGTCCCGACGTACGGGCGCTGCGGGTCGAGGGAGAGGTTGACTACCTCGCCGATGTGGTGCGCGACCGGGGTCAACCGCTCGAGACGGTCGGCCGGGATCGTCCGCACCCCCATCTTCAGGGTCAGGTTGGCGATCGTGGCAGAGAGATCGGCGTTGCCGGTGCGTTCGCCGTAGCCGTTCACGCAGCCCTGCACCTGGGTCGCCCCCTGGCGAACCGCCGCCAGGGTGTTGGCGACGGCACAGCCGGCATCGTTGTGGAAATGCCCGCCGAGCACGGCGGACGTCCGATGCCGGACCTCAGCGACGATGCGCTCGACCTCGTCCGGCAGGGTGCCACCGTTCGTGTCACACAGGACCAGGGCCTCGGCGCCTGCCTCCTCAGCAGCGGAGAGGACCCGCATGGCGAAATCGAGGTCGCGCAGCCAACCGTCGAAGAAGTGCTCGGCGTCGAAGAACACTCGGAGACCTGCCGCCCGGAGGAACGCCACCGAGTCCGAGGCCATCGCCACGGCTTCATGGAGGCTCGTTCGTAGGGTTTCGGTGACGTGCAGCGCCGAGGACTTGGCCACGATGCACACCGCCGACGTTCCCGCGTCGACCAAGTGCCGGAGGACCTCGTCGTCGCCGGCAGCTACCCCCGCACGGCGAGTGGAGCCGAACGCCACCAGCGTGGAGTGCCCGAGCCGAAGCTCTGTCCGTGCGCGCCGAAAGAACTCCTCGTCCTTCGGGTTGGCACCGGGCCAGCCGCCCTCGATGAACGTCACGCCCAAGTGGTCGAGCTGCTCGGCGACGCGGAGCTTGTCGTCCACCGTGAGCGACATGCCCTCTTGCTGGGCGCCGTCGCGAAGCGTCGTGTCGTAGACGTCGACCGACTCCGGTAGATCGCTCACATGCCCGTGCGAGTGTGCGCTGGCGGTCCCGTGGGCGTCCTCGTGCGAGTGCGAGTCAACCGGACCTACGCCGATCGGGCCCTCGCCCTCAGGTGACATGTTCCACCCAGTCCTTGTACCGGTCGACCTCACCGCGCACGGCCTGGAAGAAGACGTCCTGGATGGCCTTGGTGATCGGACCGGGCTTGCCTGATCCGACTGGCCGGTCGTCCACTGAGGCGATCGGCACCACTTCGGCGGCGGTCCCGCACAAGAACGCTTCCTCGGCCAGGTAGAGATCCGTCCTCCGGAGATTGGACTCCGCCACGTCGTAGCCCAGATCCTGAGCGATCGCCCGCACCGACGAGGCCGTTATGCCTTCGAGCGCTCCCGCCGACGAGAAGGCCGGCGTCAGGAGCCGGCCGTGACGCACGACGAACACGTTCTCGCCGGTGCCCTCGGACAGGTGGCCATCGGTGGTCAGCATCACGGCCTCGTCGTAGCCGGCCCGGACCGCTTCCACCTTGGCGAGCGAGGAGTTGATGTACATGCCGGTCGCCTTAGCCGCTGTGGGCATCGCACGGGAGTCATGGCGGGCCCAGGACGAGACCTTGAGCCGGATGCCGTTTTGGATGCCCTCGTCACCGAGGTAGGCACCCCACGACCAGCAGGCAATGGCGACGTTCACCCCACATTGCATTGGGTTGAGGCCCATCTCGCCGTAGCCGAGGTAGACGATGGGCCGGATGTAGCACCCCTCGAGACCGCTCACGACGACGACCTTCTTGACGGCATCGATGATCTGGCCGGTCGTGAACGGAATGGTGATCCCGAGGATCTTGGCGCTGGCGAAGAGCCGGGCAATGTGGTCCGTGAGGCGGAACACGGCGGGACCCTGCGACGTCGGGTACGCGCGGATGCCCTCGAAGACGCCGAGGCCGTAGTGCAGGCTGTGCGTCAGCACGTGGATCTTGGCTTGGTCCCAATCGACCAACTCGCCGTCCATCCAGATCTTCTCAGTCGGTGTCAGTGGCACGTCACAACCTCCCTGCAACGGCATCGCCCACTTTGGCGGTGCTCCATGGCTCTTTCCAATAGTCCGTGTCCGCCTGGAGGCTGAGCACGGCCTTCTCGACACGTTCGGCCGCGTCCCGCTCACCTAGATGATCCAGCATCATGGCTGCCGAGCGGATGGCAGCCAGCGGATTCGCCGCCCCGGTCCCGGCGATGTCATGAGCCGCACCATGCACCGGCTCGAACAGCGACGGGCCGGTCCGAGCGGGGTTCAAGTTGGCGGAGGCAGCAAGCCCGATGCCGCCCGTCAGCGCGCCGGCGAGGTCGGTCAGGATGTCGCCGAAGAGGTTGTCGGTAACGATCACTCCGTACCGGTCGGCACGCTCCACGAGATAGATGCAAGCGGCATCGACGTGCTGGTACCCGGTCTCGACGTCGGGGTACTCACCGGCCACGTCCGCGAAAGTCCTGGCCCAGAGATCGCCGGCGAAAGTGAGCACGTTCGTCTTGTGCACCAAGGTCACCTGCCGCCGAGTCCGACCCTCTGCTAGAGCAAAGGCGAAGCGCACGCAGCGCTCGACGCCGTGGCGCGTGTTGACCGAGCCCTGCGTCGCCACCTCGTACGGCGTCCCCCGCCGCAGCGCTCCACCTTCACCCGCGTAGGGGCCTTCGGTGTTCTCCCGAACCACGGCGAAGTCGGCACCCGGTGCGATCGAACCTGGAGGCCCGGTGAACGGGCGCAAGTTCACGTACAGGTCCAGCTCAAAACGCAACCTCAGCAACAACCCGCGCTCCAACAACCCGGACGGCACGGCTGTGGAGCCGATCGGGGGCCCGACCGCGCCGAGCAGGATGGCGTCCTCACCTCGCAGCCGTTCCAGCGTCTCGTCCGGGAGCACCTCGCCGGTGGCGAGATAGTGGTCGGCGCCGAGGTCGTAGTCGGTCGTCTGCAGATGCACGCCTGCGGCGGCGACGCACTTCAGAGCCTCCGCCAGCACCTCCGGTCCGATCCCGTCGCCACCGATGACCGCCACGCGGGGCCCGCCAGACGCAGCGGTCCCGCCGGCTCCCGAAGCAGGATGGAAGCTCTCGTCAGGCGCCGGCCGACCAAGCGAGGTCTCGGCGGTCTGTCCGTTGGGGCTCTCGGTCATCTGTCTTCCGTCTCGCTCTCGTTCTTCTGGAGAGGCTGTCGCTGGCGACTGCAGAGGCTGTCGCTGGAAACGCTGCTGGTGGGACTGTGGGGGCTCTGGCAAAGCAAAAGGCCGCCCACCGGGTGGACGGCCTTGGACGCGCTCGGGTGACGGCGCGCCTAAGTCGCAATTACGTTCTCGATGACGCCCGTGCCGGCGGCCCGTTTCATCATGACAAGTCTGACCCGGGGAGCCAGTAGTAGTCAACCTAGCCCGCTCGAAACCCCGTCAGCCGTCCCCGGCGGCCAGGACTCCGGCGAACGACCGCCCGGAATCCGGTGATCGAACACAGCTCTCCCGCCTCGGTATCGACACGCCCGCCGAGAGACTTGAGCACTTTTTCACGGGCTTCTGGCGAGCGCACTTCCGCCAGCCGGTAGCCTCCAGAGCGTGACAGAGACGCAGTTGACCGCCGTAACTCATGCGCGCCTTGTCGCTGAACTCGAGGACCTGACGACGCGCGGCCGGGTGGAGATCGCCCGCCAGATCGAGGCCGCTCGAATGCTCGGCGACCTGTCGGAGAATGGCGACTACCACGCGGCCAAAGACGCCCAAGGGAAGATGGAGTCTCGTATCCGCCAACTCCAGGCGATGCTCGGCTCGGCCAGCATCGTCGAGGGCAGCGTCGGCGAGCAGGGCTTCGTCACCCCGGGCGTGAAGGTCGAGATCCGCTACGAAGGCGACGACGACACCGAGCGTTACTTCGTCGGCTCGATCGAGGAGCGCCATGAAGGCGTCTCGGTGATCTCCCCCGGCTCGCCGCTCGGTCGGGCCCTCCTCGGGCACAAGCCCGGTGACCGCGTCGAGTACGAAGCGCCGAGCGGCCCGCTCGTTGTTGAGATCGTCTCGATCGGTGCCTGATGCCGACGCTCGCCGAGAAGGTCTGGGACCGTCACGTCGTCCGACGAGGTGACGGCACCGAGCCGGACCTCCTCTACATCGACCTGCACCTCGTCCACGAGGTGACGTCACCGCAGGCCTTCGACGGCCTGCGACTGGCCAACCGGAGAGTTCGCCGGCCCGACCTCACGGTCGCCACCGCCGACCACAATGTGCCGACCACGCCGCTGGGAGACGGGAAGGTCGCCGACCCCGTCTCCAGGCGTCAACTGGAGGCACTCGACGAGAACTGCCGCCAATTCGGCATCACGTGCTGGCCCATGGGGCATGCCAACCAGGGCATCGTCCACGTCATCGGACCCGAGCAGGGTCTGACTCAGCCCGGCATGACGATCGTCTGCGGTGACAGCCACACCTCGACACACGGCGCCTTCGGCGCGCTGGCGTTCGGCGTCGGGACATCGGAGGTCGAGCATGTGCTCGCCACCCAGACCCTGCCTCAGCGCCGGCCGAAGACGATGTCGGTCACGGTCCAGGGCGACCTGCCCGCTGGTGTGGCCGCGAAGGATGTCGTGCTCGCGATCGTGGGGCGCCTCGGGACGACGGGCGGCGCCGGCCACGTCGTCGAGTATCGCGGCTCAGCCATCGCCTCCCTGTCGATGGAGGGCCGCATGACCGTGTGCAACATGTCGATCGAGGCGGGGGCCCGTGCCGGGATGGTCGCTCCCGACGACACGACGTTCAATTACCTCGAAGGCCGGCCGCACGCCCCCAAGGGAGCCGACTGGCATCGGGCGGTCGAGATCTGGCGGGCCCTCGCCACCGACGAAAGTGCCCATTTCGACACCGAAGTGGTGCTCGACGCCGGAGCGCTCCAGCCCTTCGTGTCGTGGGGAACCAACCCGGCACAGGTCGTGGGGATCGACGGTGCGGTACCGAGCCCTGACGAGCTGACCACGCCCGCCGAGCGCGAAGCGGCACACCGGGCCCTTGCCTACATGGGACTCGCGGCCGGAACGCCGATCCGTGAGATCCCCGTGGACACCGTGTTCATCGGCTCGTGCACGAACTCCCGCATCGAGGACCTACGTGCGGCGGCATCAGTGCTGGCCGGCCACAAGGTCAAAGAGGGCATGCGCGTACTCGTGGTGCCCGGATCCCACCAGGTGAAGCTTGCGGCCGAGGCCGAGGGACTGGATCGGATCTTCAAGCAGGCCGGCTTCGAGTGGCGGGAGAGCGGTTGCTCGATGTGCCTGGCCATGAACCCGGACCGGTTGTCCGTAGGCGAACGGTGCGCGTCGACATCGAACCGCAACTTCGAAGGCCGACAAGGCCGGGGCGGCCGTACGCATCTCGTGTCCCCTGCCGTCGCCGCCGCCACGGCGGTGCTCGGGCGTTTCGGCTCACCGGACGAGCTCTCCTGATGGAGCCGGTACACGTCGTCACTGGTCGTGCGGTCCCGCTCGACCGCTCGGACGTCGATACGGATCAGATCATCCCGAGCGATTGGCTGAAGCGCATCGAGCGCACCGGCTTCGGTGCCGGGCTGTTCGCCGAGTGGCGGGATGACCCGAGCTTCGTCTTGAACCAGCCCGAGCACGCCGGTGCCACGATCCTCGTCGCCGGCCCCAACTTCGGCACAGGCTCCTCGAGGGAGCACGCGGTGTGGGCGTTGGTGGATTATGGGTTTCGGGTAGTGGTGAGCCCGAGGTTCGGCGACATCTTCCGCAACAACTCGACACGCTCCGGCCTCGTGCCGGCGGAGATGGACCCGGAGGCGGTCACCGCCCTCCTCGGCGCCGTCACCGAGGACCCTGAGCTCGAGCTCACCGTCGATGTCGAGCGCCGTGTCGTCGAGGTGCCCGCCCGAGGTTGGGCGTTCGGCTTCCGCCTCGACGACGACGCACGGCACCGGCTGCTCGAGGGCCTGGATGACGTGGGTGTGACGCTTCAGTATCTCGGTGACATCGACGCGTTCGAGGCCGGGCGCCCAGCCTGGCTCCCAACGCTGGCCGGCTGATCCGCCGGCAGCCGCAAGGCCGCCGCCGCCCGTCTCAGCCGCCGTAGGACACGAGGATCCCGCCTCCACCGCTCGACGAGGTCGATCCTTTGGTGCCGGAGATCGATGTGACGCCGCCGTAGGACCCGATGATCGTGAAATCCGTACCGTTCGCCCCACTGCCGACCACCGCCGCGATCTGCAGGGACCCGTTCTCGACGATCCGTGAGTAAGCCCCGGTCGGGAGCAGCGCCGTCACCGGATCCGATTCTGGGTCCGACGCCCACGCGATCGACGAGCTGGCTTCCGCCGGCACGAGCTGGATCTCGAAGTGGAGCGTGAAGATCGCCAGTGCGGATCGGCCGGAGGCGGTCACGTAGGACACCAGGTCCGACGCCGGCGAGTAGCTCTCGGCCTCGTTGACGTCGCTCTTGCGGTACTGCTCGTAAGCGGCACGGGGGTCCGGAATCGGCCAGCATGATCCGGTGAAGTAGGTCGCCTTCAGCGACCCGAGGTGGCCACTCGTCTCGTAGCCCTCGAGCGCGTTGGCGACATCCGTCGGGACGACCTTCGGATCGGGGCCCGCCGGCGGCATCCCGGCAGCGATCGAGCCGCTGCCGTTCGCGCCGCTGCCGCGCAAGCGGATCGTGTCGCCGGGGTCAGCGTTCGGCTCGAGCACGATCTGCCACGGCGAGCTGGCGGTGGATCTCGAGAACACCAGGATCGTGCCGGCATCGGGGCACCCAGCCGTGGACGTCCTGCATCCATGTGGCGGCTTCATCTGGTACGTGTTCCCGAGCACGACGAACTGGGCAGGATACGATGTACCACCCTTCGCCATCGCTTGGAGCACCTTCACCCCGAAGGGCAGGAACGAGCATTCGCTGTTCGTCAATTGGGCCGATTCCGCGTAGGCGGCGCCATCGATCGCCAGCGCTGAGCCGGCCTCGTAGCTCTTCAGCTCCGGGAGGCTGAGCGACTGGTTCGCCCTGTTGTTCTCTGTCGTGGTCGCCGCCACGATGGCGGCCATCTGCTGGCCCGTGACCGGCGCGGTCAACCGGCCGGTCTTGGACGTCGACGCCGGTGGCCGCGTCGTGCCGCCGCCGGCCGAGCCGGTCGACGTGCACCCCGCCAGCAGCAACGCGCCACTCACCACGACCGCGGCCGATACCCGCACGCTCGTGGCCTTACGGGCCGACCTCGGGTGCCCGAACCGAAGACGTGGTCGCCCGAGCGCGAGCGCGCACGACCCGGTTGGCGGCAGCCAGGTACGCCCGCGCAGCCGCTTCGACGACGTCGGTCGAGAGCCCACGACCGGACACTCTTACGCCATCTGACTCCAATTGCACGACGACGTCACCGAGGGCGTCGATGCCACCGGTCACCGACGACACGTTGAAGTCCGTGAGCCGAGCCTCTATGCCCGTCGCCTCCTTGATGGCGCGGCAGGCGGCGTCGATCATGCCGTCCCCCTCGGCACTGGCCTCGGACTTTCGGCCGTCCCGGCTCACCACGACACGGGCCTTCGGAGTGCCCGTGGTGCCACCGCGCACCTCGAGCACCTCCAGCACGAAACCCGCCTCGACCCCCGTCCCGACCTCCTCCGCCACGATTGCCTCGAGGTCGGCGTCGGTCAACTGCACCTTGCGGTCGGCGAGCTCCTTGAACCGTACGAACGCCGCGTTGAGGGCGTCGCCGCGCAGCGTGATGCCGAGCTTGGTGAGGGTTTCGGAGAAGGCATGGCGGCCGGAGTGCTTCCCGAGCACGATCTGGCTCCCGACCTGGCCGACGGAGGCGGCGTCGATGATCTCGTAGGTGGAGCGCTCCGACAGCACACCGTGCTGGTGGATTCCCGACTCGTGGGCGAAGGCGTTCTTGCCGACGACAGCCTTGTTCCATTGCACCTGGTAACCCGTCAGGCGGGACACCAAGCGGCTCGTACGGGCCAGTTCCTCTGTCCGCACCGTCGTGGCGGCATCGAACAGCTCGGAACGGATGTTCAGCGCCATCACGACCTCCTCGAGGGCGGCGTTCCCGGCACGCTCCCCCAACCCGTTCACGCACACCTCGACCTGGCGTGCGCCGGCTTGGATGCCCGACAGGCTGTTGGCCACGGCGAGGCCGAGGTCGTTGTGGCAGTGGGTCGAGATCACGTAATCGCCGGGTATCTCGCGGCGGACGTGGGCGATGAGATCACCGAACTCCCACGGGATGCCGTAGCCGACCGTGTCGGGGATGTTGAGCGTCGTCGCCCCGGCTGCCACGGAGGCGGCGAGCACTTCCAACATGAAGTCGAGGGGGGTGCGGGTGGCATCCTGCGGCGAGAACTCGACGTCGTCGGTGTGCTCCCGCGCCCGGGCGACGCCTTGGCGGACCTCGGCGAGCACCTGGGCCGGCGTCATCTTCAGCATGTGCTCCATGTGGCTCGGGCTCGTCGAGATGAACACGTGGATGCGGGACCGGTCCGCGTCGCGCAGCGCCTCATAGCAACGATCGACGTCCGACAGCTGCGTCCGGGACAGCGCCGCGATCACCGGGCCTTCGACCGTGCGGGCGATGGCCTGCACCGCCTCGAAGTCCCCGACGCTCGACACCGGGAAACCGGCCTCGATGTAGTCCACGCCGAGGCGGGCCAGTTGCTCGGCGATCTCGAGCTTCTCCGCCGAGTCGAGCGAGATCCCCGGGGACTGCTCGCCGTCGCGAAGCGTCGTGTCGAAGATCACGACCTTGTCTTTCGGGGAAGTGGGCTCCTTCGTGGCGACGGGGTCCTGCGTGGGTGCCGTTACCTCAGTCATAGCTGGGGCCTTCCTATGATCGGTGGTGGTTGGTCGGTTGGGGGATAGTCAGAACTCGGGCAACAAAAAACCCCTCGGCCGATCGGCACGAGAGGTTGTGGCAAGCGCGATGGGGCGCTTGCCGTCAGGTAAGAAGGAGGGTCCAGGTGCGGGTCATCACACCTAAGTGTGCGTGATGACGACCCACCGGGTCAAGCCGCCCCCTTTCAGCCCTTGACCGCACCCGTCGTCAGCCCCCGTACCAGCGCTCGCTGGAAGATGAGCAGGACGATGAAGATCGGGAGCGCCGCGAGCACGGTTCCGGCGGCGCGGACCCCGATGTCGGTGAAGCTCGTACCGACGAGCTGGTTCAAGCCGATCTGGACGGTGCGGACCGAGTCCGTCCTCGTGACGATGAGCGGCCACAGGTACTGGTTCCAGGCACCGAGGAACGCGAACACGCCGAAGGCTCCGAGAACAGGACGGCTCAACGGGATGACGACACCGGTCAGGAACTTGAAGTGACCAAGGCCGTCGAGGGTGGCAGCGTCCCGCAGCTCGGTGGGAAGGCCGCGGAACGCCTGGCGGAACAGGAAGATCCCGACCCCGCTCGCCATGAACGGCACGATGAGCGCCGGGAACGTGTTGAGCCAACCGAGGAGGGCGATCGTGCGGTAGTTCGGGATGATCGTCACCTCCGCGGGCACCATCAAGCTTGCGAGGCACAGGCCGAACAGGACTCGTTTCAGCGGGAACCGGATGAAGGTGAACGCATAGGCGGCCAGGAGCGAGGTGGCCACCACTGCCACCGTGATGCAGATCGAGACGATGGCGCTGTTGCGCAGGTACTCACCGAGGTGCCCGGCGTTGAAGCCTGTGACGAAATTTCCCCACTGCGGGCTGGTCGGGAACAGCAACGGCGGCCGGCGGGCGATCTGGGTGGGGGTGAGCAACGACGTCACCAGCGTCATGTAGATCGGGAACAGCACCACGAGCGACACGCCGGCCAAAAGCACGTACCGGAAGACCGCCCGCACACGCTTCCGGCCGGGCGACACGGGCCGAGAGGGCTCGGCGTGGGCGGCGTCCGGGCCGGCCGCCGCCCCCGGCCCACCGTCGGTGGCGACGGGCACGGCCGGCGGGTCAGGCTCCAGCGCCGGCATAGAACACCCTCCGCTGGAGCACGAGGAACTGCAGGGCCGTCAGCACGAGCAGGACGACGAACAGGGCGATCGCCATCACGGAGGCGACACCCATGTTGTTGTTGACGAACGCGTTCGTGTAGATGTCGAACAGGACCGTCGTCGTGGCGTTGTCGGGGCCGCCGGCGCCGCCGGTGAGGATGTAGATCTGACCGAACGCCTGGAAGCCGGCGATGATCCCGATCACACCGACGAAGAACATCTGCGGTGACAGCAACGGGAACGTGACCCGCCAGAAGCTTGCAGTCGGACTGGACCCGTCGACGGCAGCTGCCTCGATCAACTCGTCCGGCACGGACTGGAGGGCGGCGCTCATGAGGATGAACGTGAAGCCGAGGTTCTGCCAGATGGTCGTGAGGGCGACGGCAGGCAACGCCCACGTCGGGCTGTTGAGCAGGCCCGCTCCACCCCGCTGCCCGAGCAGGTACGTGATCAAGCCCACCTGCGGGTCGAGGAGCGTGAAGAAGATGACAGAGGCCACCGCCACCGAGGTGGCGATCGTCGAGGAGAAGATCAAGCGGAAGATCCTGATCCCAGCCAATCGCTTGTGCGCCAGCACCGCCATGCCGAGGCCGAGGGCGATCCCGAGGGGCATCGTGAACAGGATGAACAGGACCGTCCGCCAGAGGTCACCGAGGAACTCCGGCGACGAGAGCACGCTCGAGTACTGCGAGAAACCCACATAGCGCGTCGGCAGTCCCGGGAACACGGGCTGGGCGTAGAGGCCCAAGTAGGCCGTCTTGACGAGCGGGTAGAACACGAACAGCCCGAACAACCCGACCGCTGGGAGGACGAAGAGGTAGCCGGTGATGGCCTCACGGGCCCTACGCAGCCGCATCGACCCGCTTGCCGCTCTCGCTGTCGAAGACGTGAACCCGGGTGCCGTTCCTGATCGAGAGCCGGACCGGGGTCCCGATCCTCGTCACGGGCGCGGATCCGGCCTGGCGGACGATGACGAGCGGTCCGTCCGGCAGGCGGCAGGCGAGGTGGCGCTCGTGGCCGAGCGACTCGACGAGGCTCACCGTCGCCTCGATCGTGCCGGCGTCGTCGACGACGAGCTGCTCGGGCCGGATGCCGATCGTGACCTTCATCCCCGGTGGGAATGCGCCCACCGCAACCGTGCCTCCCGGCACTGTGGCGACCGGGAGGCCACCGGTGCTCGACGCCACGACCTCGCCGGGGAGCAGGTTCATCGGAGGACTGCCGATGAAACCCGCCACGAACACGTCAGCAGGCCGGTCGTGGACGTCTTGAGGAGCGCCGAGCTGGCGCATCACACCGTTGCTCATGACGGCGATCCGAGTGCCCATCGTCATCGCCTCGACCTGGTCGTGGGTGACGTAGATGATGGTGGTCCCGGTCTGCAGGTGAAGGTCGACGAGCTCGGCGCGCATCTCGACGCGAAGGCGTGCGTCGAGGTTTGACAGCGGCTCGTCCATCAAGAAGGCCTTCGGGTGGCGCACGATGGCACGGGCGAGGGCGACACGCTGGCGCTGGCCGCCCGAGAGCTGGGAGGGCTTGCGCTCGAGGAGCTCCCCGAGCTGGAGCGACTCGGCGGCTTCCTCCGCCACGCGGCGGCGCTCCGGAGCCGGTACATGGCGGGCCTTGAGAGGGAATTCGATGTTGCGGCGGACGCTCAGGTGCGGGTACAGCGCATAGTTCTGGAACACCATGGCGATGTCGCGGTCCCGAGGCTCGACCGCCGACACGTCCACACCGCCGATACGAACAGTGCCCGCCGATGGCGTCTCGAGGCCTGCCACGATGCGCAGCAGCGTGGACTTGCCACACCCGGACGGACCGAGCAGCACGAGGAACTCCCCGGCTTCGGCAACCAGGTCGATGGCAGCGAGGGCGACCGTCGAGCCGAACCGTTTCTCAACGTGCTCAAGCTCGACGCTCGCTGGCTCCATCTAGACCCGTGAGTTGTACGACACGATGGCGGCGTTCGATTGCGACACCGTCGTGGCGAGGGCAGAGGCGGCCGAGGTGCCGTTCGACATGGCCGTCAGGCCATTCGTGATGTACGTCTCCACCTGGGCGAGCGCACCGGCGACCGCTCCCGCCGTGGCGATGCTCGGTACGGTGTCAAACACCTGGTTGTAGGCGACCTTGTACTCCGGTGTGGTAGCCCAAGCGGTGGTGAGCGCGGGCACCTGGACGGCTGCGGTCGTGATCGGGATGTACCCGCTGCCGAGCGACCAGGTGGCCATCGGGTTCGCCTCGAGCAGGAACTTGATGAACAGCCACGCCCCGTCCTGTCGCTCGGCCGGTGAGCTCTTCACCATGAACAGGCCCGCGCCCCCGTAGGGCACACCTCCCGGGCCCGGGGGCGCAGGCAGCGGTCCGACACCGAGCTTCACGTGCGGGTAGTGCGGGAGCACGGTCAGCACCGTGCCGAGGGCGGCGCTCGTCTCGGTCGTCATCGCCGCAGTGCCGCCGGCGATGGCGAGCAGGTTGTCGTAAGCACCCGAGCCGTTCCCCGGAGTGGCCTGGGCGAGCTTGGTCTTGAACATCTCCTCGTAGAAGCCGAACAGCTCGGCGCCCACCGAGCCGCCGAACGCGACCGCTGTGGAGCGAGCCGTCCGGCCATTGCCGTTGTTGACGAGCTCTGTACCCGACTGCCCGAACCAGTCCTCGAACTCCGACGGAGTGAGCTTGAGGCTCGTGCCGTACTTGCAGGCCCCGGAGCTCACTATCTTCTGAGCCGCGCTCTTGTAGTCGTCCAGCGTCGCCGGCGGGTTGGTCGGGTCGAGCCCCGCCTTCTCGAAGGCATTCTGGTTGTAGTACAGGATCTGGCTCGACTCGTTCCACGGCATGGCCCACAGCGTGCCCTCGACCTTGAAGAACTCGACAGCCGACGGCAGCAGGGCTGAGAGGTCATAGTTGTCGGCGGCAACGGCATCGCCGGCAGCGATCACCGTGTTGCTGTCGATCATGATCCGAAGGTCGATGTTCTCGATCTGCACGAGGTCCGGGAGATCGTTCGACCCGGCGGCGGTCGTGTAAGCCGTCATCGTGTCGGTGTAGCTCGTCTGGTTCACGAGCGATACCTTCACGTCGGACTGCGAGTCGTTGAACTGCCTGGTCAGCTTCTGGAGCGTCGTCAGGTTCGCCTCGGTCATCGAGTGCCACATCGTGACCGGCACCGGCTTCGTCGTCGCCTTGGCGGCGGCGCCGATCGGGAACGGCGGCGCCTTGGGGACGGTCGACGCAGGGCTGGTGCTGGTGCTGCTCCCGGAACCGCCGCCGCACGCACCGAGCGCCACGCCGGCGCCCGCCATGCCCATCAGCTGCAGGAAGCGCCGCCGATCCAAAGCGTTGCGGGGAATGTCGTCGTTCATGTCGGACCTCCTGAGCGAACCCTAATCCCATCCGGGTGCTCGCTGGTTGGTCGTCAGGCGTCGCGCCCGGCGAGGTCCGGGTCGGCGTCCGGGTCGTAGGTTGCCGGGCCTTCGTGCACCGGGTCGAGATCATGGGCCTGCCGGTAGCCACCCCGGTGGTGGAGCAGGGGGGTGGCACCGCTCTCGACACCGAGATCGAGCACATGGCCCAGAACGAAGACATGGTCGCCGGCATCGGTCTCGCCCCCGAGCGAGCAGTCGACCCAGGCGACGGCGCCGGCGATCACGGGGTGGCCCGACGGCGCCTCACGCCACTTCACGCCGGCGAACTTGTCGGTGTTGGAGATGGCGAACTGTCGCGACAGCTCAGCCTGATGGGCGCCGAGCACGCTCACGCAGAACGCTCCCACGCCCGAGATCGGCGGCCAACTCGTCGACTTCCGGTCCACGAAGAAACCCACCAACGGCGGCGCCAACGACACCGGCACGAACGTCCCGACCGACAAACCCCGTGGAGCGCCGTCGACCACACCCGCCACGATGGCGACGCTCGTCGGGACGTGGCCGAGCACCGCGCGAAACCGTTCCCCCGTGATCTCCGGCATTCGCCGCCACGATACGGCCTCAGTGCGCGCCGGTGTGCCTCTATCATTCCGCCGTGTGCAGCTGACCGACGAACACGAGGCGTTCCGCAAATCGGTCCGCAGCTTCGTCGAGCGCGAGATCGAACCTCACGTGGACCACTGGGAGAGCGAGGGGGCCTTCCCGGCTCACGAGCTGTTCCCGAAGCTGGGCCGGGCGGGTTTCTTGGGGCTGGAGTACGACCCGTCCTACGGGGGGCAGGGCGCCGACCACTCGTTCACCGTCGTGCTCGGCGAGGAGCTGGGCCGCATCGGCTGCGGCGGCGTGCCGATGGCGATCGCCGTGCAGACCGACATGGCGACGCCGTCGCTCCACAGGTTCGGCTCCGAGGAGCTGAAGCAGCGCTACCTCGCTCCTGCCATCGCCGGCGAAGCGGTCGTATCGATCGCCGTCACCGAGCCCGACGCCGGCTCTGATGTGGCGGCCATCCGGACACGAGCGGTCGCCGACGGAGACGAGTGGGTGATCGACGGCACGAAGCTGTACATCACCAACGGGGTGCAGGCGGATTGGCTCTGCCTGCTCGTGCGCACCTCCGGCGACGGCGGCTACTCGGGGATGTCCCAGATCGTCGTGCCGACATCGACGCCCGGCGTGGAGGTGAGCCGCAAGCTCGACAAGCTCGGCAACCGGAGCTCGGACACCGCCGAGCTGAGCTTCTCCGGGGTGCGGGTGCCGCTCGGCAACATGATCGGGGAACTCGGGCAAGGTTTCTTCCAGCAGATGGACCAGTTCCAGCACGAGCGGCTCATCGCCGCCTATATGGCCGTCGGCGGGATGACGCGGGCGCTCGAGCGCACGATCGCTTACCTGAAGCAGCGGCAGGCCTTCGGGGCACCGTTGCTCGAGAACCAGTACATCGCCTACCGCTTGGCCGAGCTCGATGCCGAGCTCGACTTGCTGCGTGAGTACAACTACGCCTGTGCCGAGCGCATGATCCGGCACGAGGACGTCACGCGCCAGGCGTCCATCGCGAAACTGGTCGCAGGTCGCCTCCAGCGCAGCATCGCCGACTGGTGCATCCAGTTCCACGGCGGCATCGGCTACATGGAAGAGACCTGGACCGCCCGCTATTTCCGGGACTCCCGGCTGCTTTCAATCGGCGGTGGGGCCGATGAGGTGATGCTGCGCATTCTCTCGCGCATGGGAGCGTTCGCCTGATCAGCCCGCCGACGCTGACGGGCACCCGTTCTGCCAGCCGGCTTCGAGCCGCGATCTCCCGCCGGGGGGAGGGTTCGAGCACGGGGACGGCGGGGCATGCCCGTGCGCCGGTCCGGCCCCCTGTGCTCGCCATCGCGCTCATCGCCGGCGCCGCCATCATGCTCGAGCTCGCCGTCGCCGGCCGCTACGGCTACACCCGCGACGAGCTGTACTTCATCGCCTGCGGGCACCATCTCTCCTTCGGCTACGTCGACCAACCGGCGCTCGTCCCGTTGCTGGCCCGCTTGTCGCAAGTGCTGTTCGGCACGTCGCTCCTGGCCTTGCGGATCATCCCGGCGCTCTGCCTCGGGACCATCGTCACGCTCACTGCCGCCATCTCCCGGCACTTCGGCGCCGGGCGCACCGGCCAGGTGCTGGCCGGCCTGGCTGCAGCGACGTCGGGCGAGTACCTGGCCGCGGCCCACGTCCTCACGACGACCATCTTCGACTACACCTGCTGGGCGATCACGCTGTACCTGGTGGCGCGGCTGGTTGTCAGCGAGGACGTCCGCTGGTGGGCTGCCATCGGGCTGAGCGTGGGTGTGGGGTTGGATGCGAAGTGGAACATCGGGTTTCTCGTGGTGGGGCTGTGCGCCGGGTTCGTCCTCACGCCGGCGAGGCGGCTGATGCGCTCCACCTGGTTCGTGGGCGGGGTTGTCATCGCCCTCGCCGTGGGCTCGCCCGACTTCATCTGGCAGGCGCTGCACGGCTGGCCGAACTTCCCCGTGTTCGATGCGCTGCAGGGCGCCGCTGGCCACAACCGAGCGATCTTCTGGCCCTGGCAGATCGCCTACACGGGCATCGCTCTCGTGCCGCTGTGGATCGCCGGGCTGGTCTGGTGCTTCCGCAGCCAGGCAAGCCACCATCTGCGCCCCCTTGCCTGGGCGGCGGCGTTCGTGTTCTTGGCCACGTTCGCGGCAGGCGGGAAGCCCTACTACGCCGGGGGCGTTTTCGTCGTGTTGTTCGCGGCAGGTTCTGTGCGGCTCGAGGAGATCCTGGGATCGTTCCGGCCCGGCCAGCATGTCCGCCGCCGGGTCGGCATGGTGACGGCGGCGATGGTGGTCTCGGGGACGCTGATGCTCCCGCTCGCCATCCCCGTGCTGCCGGCCAGCTCCTTCGAGGCGACTGCGATGCGGACGCTCGACTACCCCGCCGATGACGTCAATTGGCCCGCCCTGATCGGTCTCGTCAGCCACGAGTACCACTCACTGCCGGCATCGAAGCGTCCCGTCACGGCGCTACTGGCGGGCGCCTACAGCCAAGCCGCCGCCATCGACCTGTACGGGTCCAGGCTCGGCCTACCGACGGCCTACAGCGGGCAGAACAGCTTCTGGCTCTGGGGCCCACCACCGGCGGCTGACCGATCGGCCCTTACCGTCGGTTTGCCGGCATCGCTGCTCCGGCGGGAGTTCACCTCCGTCCGCGTCGTGGCGTGGCTGGACAATGTCGGGATCGGATTCTCCGGCGGGAGAGAGCCGATCATCCTGGTGAGCGGGATGCGATCGAGCTGGGTGAGGGCCTGGCCGGCCTTCAGGGACTACAGCTGACGAACCGGCTCATCCAGACCGCTAAGCGCCACCACCGTGCACGCGGTGCACATCGAGGATCCCATCGCTCGCCCGGAGCACTCTCATGACGTCATCGGGCACGGGCACATCGGTGGCGAGCGCCATGAGCGCGGTCCCGGTCGCCCCGCCGGTCTGGCCGACTGCCATCGACGAAATGCTCACTCCCGCTTCGCCGACGGCCGTCCCGACGAGACCGATCATGCCGGCGCGATCGTCGTTGCGGACGACGAGGAGGTTGTCGGCGAACGGCAGATCCACGCCGTGGTCGTCGATCATCACGATGCGTTCGAGGGCGCTCCGGCCGGCCAGCGTCCCGGAGACCGAGTGGTGGCCGCTCCGCAACGTGACGAGGCTGACGTACTCCAATGTCGTCGCCGTGGAGGACTCACGGACCGTCAGTCCCCGCTGCTCGGCGAGCCGCGGGGCATTGACGTAGGACACCGGCTCGTCGCTGCCGGCCGCCAGCACGCCCTTCAGGGCGGCGAGCGTCAGGATCCCGATGTCCTCGCCGGCGAGTGCTCCCTCGACGACCACCTCGAGGGCGTCCGGCCGTCCCTCACAGAGGGCGGCGAGGACCTGGCCGAGGCGCTCGGCGAGCCCGAGGTAGGGGCGGACCGCTTCCGACGCCGACCGGGCGGCGACGTTGACGGCGTACGGCACGAAGTCCCCTGCCAGGGCGAGCACGATCTGCTCGGCGATCTGCTCGCCAGCCTTGTCCTGGGCCTCCTCGGTGCTGGCGCCAAGGTGGGGCGTCACGACGACTCCCGGCAGGTCGAACAGCGGCGAGGACGTGCACGGCTCGGTGGAGAACACGTCGAGTGCCGCTCCGGCGACATGGCCGGAGGCGATGGCATCGGCCAGCGCTTCCTCGTCCAGCACGCCCCCGCGGGCGGCGTTCACGATGCGGATCCCCGGCTTCGCCTTGGCCAGGATCTCCTTGCCGATCAATCCTGCCGTCTCTGCGTTCTTCGGCAAGTGGATCGTGAGGAAGTCGGACTCGGCGACGAGCTGCTCGAGCGGCAGCAGCTCGACACCCATCTTCTTCGCCCGGTCCTCCGAGGTGTACGGGTCGTGGGCGACGAGCCGCATCCCGAAGGCGTGGGCGCGCTGGGCGACCAGCGCGCCGATCCGCCCGAGACCGACGATGCCGAGCGTCTTGCCATGGAGCTCCACGCCCTCCCATTTGGACCGCTCCCACCGGCCGGCCACCAGGGCGGCGTGTGCCTGGGGGATGTTGCGGGCCTGGGCGAGGAGCAACGCCACGGCATGCTCGGCCGCCGACAGGATGTTCGACTCCGGCGCGTTGACGACCATGACGCCGCGGTCGGTGGCGGCGGCTACATCGACGTTGTCGAGGCCGACACCCGCGCGGCCGACGACGATGAGATCACGGCCGGCGGCAAGCAGTTCCGGTGTGACCTGGGTCGCCGATCGGACCACGAGTGCCTGGGCGCCGGCGATAACGGTCTCCAGCTGCCCGGGCGTCAAGCCGGTCTGGACGTCCACATCGTGACCAGCCGCTCGCATGGCGTCGAGGCCACGGTCCGACAGCGTCTCGGTGACGAGGATGCGAGCCACGATCAGACCTCCCCACTGCCGAGCAGTTCGCCGATCCGGGTGATCCCGCGTTCGAGATCCTCGTCTGACAACGCATAGGAAAAACGCCCATACCCCGGTGCGCCGAACGCCTCTCCGGGCACGAACGCCACGTTCGCCTCGTCGAGCACGATCTCGGCCAGCTCGAGGGTCGTCGTCGCCGTCCGGCCGCGGATCGGGCGCCCGAGCAGGCCTGCGAGCGAGGGGAAGGCGTAGAACGCACCCTCGGGCTCCGAGCAGGTGACACCCGGCAACTCGTTCAGCATCCGGTGGATCGTCTTCCGCCGGCGGTCGAAGGCCGCCCGCATCTCGGCCACGGCTCCGAAATCGCCGGAGATGGCCGCCAGCGCGGCCTGCTGGGCGATGTTGTTGACGTTCGACGTGACATGGCTCTGCAAGTTCGTGGCCGCCTCGACGACGTCGGGCGAAGCGATCATCCAACCGACCCGCCACCCCGTCATGGCGTAGGTCTTTGCAACGCCGTTCAATACGACGCAGCGGTCGGCGATCTCGGGCACGAGGACAGGCATCGAGTGGTGCTCCGCCTCCCCGTACACCAGATGCTCGTAGATCTCGTCGGTGACGACCCACCATCCGCGCTCGGCGGCGAGACGGCCGATGTCCTCGATGGCCTGGCGCGGGTAGACCGCTCCCGTCGGGTTGGACGGCGATACGAAGAGGAGAACCTTCGTCCGGTCGGTCGCAGCCTCCTCGAGCTGCTCCACGGTCGCCTTGAAGCCGCTGTCGATCCCCGCCGTCACGACCACAGGCCGGCCGCCACCGAGCGTGATGGCCTCCGGGTAGGTCGTCCAGTAGGGGGCGAGAAGCAGGACCTCGTCGCCGGGGTCCAGCAATGTCTCGAACGTGTTGGCGACGGCCTGCTTGCCGCCGTTGGTCACGACGACTTGGTTGGACGTGACCTTGTATCCGGAGTCCCGTTGGGTCTTGACGGCAATGGCCTCGCGCAACTCGGGCAGGCCGGGCGTCGGCGTGTAGTGGTGGTTCTTGGGGTCACGGCAGGCGGCCACGGCCGCTTCGACGATCGGTCCGGGCGTCGGGAAGTCCGGCTCTCCCGCCCCAAAACCCACGACATCGACACCCGCAGCCTGCAACGCCTTGGCCTTGGCATCGATGGCGAGCGTCGCTGACGGGGTGACCGCCGCGATCCGGCGGGAGATTCGGGTGGCGCTGGTAGCGCCGGTGGCGCGGGTCAGCTCGGTCGTAGGAGCCATGGCCCATGCTGGCACATCGCCGGACTGGCAAGAATCGACCGTTCGGTCGGCCGACGTCGCGGGCTCGTTTCCCCGATGTGAGCGGAGGCGGGATCTCCTGACATGCTGGCGCGATGGCTGACATCACGATCCCGGAGAACATCAAGCCCGCAGATGGGCGGTTCGGCTCCGGACCCTCCAAGGTGCGCCAGGAGGCGGTCGCCCGCCTCGCCGTGGCAGCGCCCACCTATCTCGGTACGAGCCATCGCCAGTCCGCCGTGCGGAGCGTCGTGGGCCAGCTTCGCGAGGGCCTGACGAGGTTGTTCGCCCTCCCCGACACCTACGAGGTGGTGCTCGGGAACGGGGGGACGACGACTTTCTGGGATGCGGCGACGTTCTGCCTCATCGAGCGCCGGAGCCAGCACCTGTCCTTCGGGGAGTTCTCGGCGAAGTTCGCCGCGTGTGCCACGACGGCTCCGTGGCTGACCGACCCGGAGGTCATCGCTTCCGAGGCGGGTACGCACCCCGACGCCGTGGCCAGGCCGGGGATCGACACCTACGCGCTCACCCACAACGAGACGTCGACCGGAGTGCAGATGCCGATCCGCCGTCCGGTGGGCGCTGGCGGCGAAGCCGTCTCTGGCCTGGTGCTCGTCGACGCCACGTCGGCGGCCGGCGGCTTGCGCGTCGAGCCGGGCCAATTCGACTGCTACTACTTCGCGCCGCAGAAGTGCTTCGGATCTGATGGGGCCCTGTGGGCGGCGGCGGTCTCTCCTGCTGCCGCCGAGCGGATCGAGCGGCTGACCTCGGAACGCTGGGTGCCCGGGTCGCTCGACTTGAAGATCGCCCTCGACAACGCCCGCCTCGACCAGACCTACAACACGCCGGCGCTGAGCACCTTGCACCTGTTCGCCAGTCAGGTGGAGTGGTTCAACTCCAACGGCGGGATGGAGTTCTCGGCCTCCCGCTGCGATCGCTCCGCCGAGATCATCTATGGCTGGGCTGATCGCTCTGCGTTCGCGACCCCGTTCGTGACAGCACCGGCCGAGCGCTCGCACGTCGTCGCCACGATCGACTTCGACGACTCGATCGACGCCCTCGGCGTCGCGAAGATCCTCCGGGCGAACGGGATCGTCGACACCGAGCCCTACCGCAAGCTGGGGCGCAACCAGTTGCGGATCGCCCTGTTCCCATCCATCGAGCCGTCCGACGTCGAGGCGCTCACCGCCTGCATCGATTTCGTCGTCGGCAAGCTCGCCTGAGCGGACTTGGGAGTTCAACCACATCCCGGACTGCTTCACGAACCAGGCCGCTGCGGGTGTCCGCTACTCCCACTCGATCGAGCCGGGTGGCTTGCTCGTCACGTCGAGCACGACCCGGTTCACATTGGCGACCTCGTTCGTGATGCGCGTCGACATGCGGGTGAGCAGCCCGTCGGGTAGGCGTGCCCAGTCCGCCGTCATTGCATCCTCGCTGCTCACCGGGCGCAGCACGATCGGGTGACCGTAGGTCCGGCCGTCGCCCTGAACACCGACCGACCGCACGTCGGCAAGCAGGATGACCGGGAACTGCCAGACGCTCCGCTCCAGGCCGGCGGCGGTGAGCTCCTGGCGAACGATCGCGTCGGCCTGCCGCAAGATGGCGAGCCGCTCGGCCGTGACCTCACCGAGGATCCGGATCGCCAAGCCGGGGCCGGGGAACGGATGGCGCCAGACGATCGCCTCCGGGAGGCCCAGCTCGAGGCCGAGCAGCCGGACCTCGTCCTTGAACAAGGACCTCAGCGGCTCGATCAACGAGAAACGCAAATCCGCCGGCAACCCGCCCACATTGTGGTGGCTCTTGATGACGGCGGTACCCGAGCCGCCACCCGACTCGACGACGTCGGGGTACAGCGTGCCCTGCACCAGGAACTCCACGCTGCCCGGGCCGTGATCGCCGAGCGGGGCCAGCACCTCGACGGCCGCTTCCTCGAAGGCCGTGATGAACTCGCGGCCGACGATCTTCCGCTTGGTCTCCGGATCGATGACGCCGGCCAGCGCCTCGAGAAACCGAGCGCGGGCATCCACGGTCCGGAGGCGGATCCCGGTCGCAGCGACGTAGTCTTGCTCGACCTGCTCCCGCTCCCCCTCCCGCAGCAGACCGTGATCGACGAACACACACGTCAACTGATCCCCCACGGCTTCGTGCACGAGGGCGGCCGCCACGGCAGAGTCGACCCCGCCGGACAGCCCGCAGATCACTGCGTGATCACCCACGTGTTCACGGATCGCCGCCACCGTGTCCTTGATGATGTTGGCGGCGGTCCACGACGGCTCGATACCGGCGCCGGAGTAGAGAAACCTCTCCAATACCGCCTGCCCATAGGGCGTGTGCACGACCTCGGGGTGCCACTGGACCCCGTACAGGCGGGCGGCCGGGCGTTCGAAGGCGACCACCTTGGCCGAGTCCGACGACCCGACGACCTCGAAACCCGGCGGAGCCGCCGTGACGGCGTCCCGATGCGACATCCAGACGGTCTGCGTGGCCGGTTGGCCGGCGAACAGCTCCGAAGAGGGATCGACGGTCACCTCGGTCCGCCCGAACTCGGCGGCATCGGTGTGCTTGACTGTGCCGCCGAGGGCGTCGGCCATGGCGTGGAAGCCGTAGCAGACGCCGAGCACCGGCACGCCGGCCTCGAACAGCGACCGGTCGACGTGGGGTGCGCCCTCCTCGTAGATGCTGGACGGCCCGCCTGAGAGGATGACGGCAGCCGGCTGCTTGGCCAGCATCTCGGGCACGGGCATCGAGTGGGGCACGATCTCGCTGTAGACGCGGGCCTCCCGGACCCTGCGGGCGATCAGCTGCGCATACTGCGCGCCGAAGTCCACGACGAGAACCAGCGGAGCGTGCTCGGGGAAATGCTCGGGAGCGCGTCCACCGGACACGTTCTCGGCCAAGCGATTCATCTGTCGAGGCTACACGTGAGGCTCAGGCTGCTTGGCGATGCCGGGCCGGGCCGGGCCGGCGATGCCGGCGATGCCGGGCCGGGCCGGGCCGGCGATGCCGGCGATGCCGCCGGGCCGGCGCCGGGTGTCAGCCCCCGGAGACGTCCTCGAGACGCTGGCGGCCGGCCGAGACGAACGGCATCATCGCCCGGAGCTCCGCACCGACCTTCTCGATCTGGTGCTTCTTGCCCTGGTCCTGGAGCTCCCGGTACCGCGGACGGCCGTTGGCGTTCTCCGCCACCCACTCGGCAGCGAAACGCCCGTCGCGGATCTCCTCGAGGATCGTCTGCATCTCGGCCCGCACATGGTCGTCGATGATGCGAGGGCCGCGAGTCATGTCGCCGTACTCGGCCGTGTCCGACACCGAGAAACGCATCCCCGAGATCCCCTGCTCGTACATCAGATCCACGATGAGCTTCAGCTCGTGGAGGCACTCGAAGTAGGCGGACTCCGGCTGGTAGCCGGCGCCGACGAGGGTCTCGAAGGCGGCGGTGACGAGCGCCGTCACGCCACCGCACAGCACGACCTGCTCACCGAAGAGGTCCGTCTCGGTCTCTTCTTCGAACGTCGTCTCGAGCACGCCCGCCCGGGTCGCCCCGAGGGCGTCGGCGTACGAGAGGGCCAACTGCATCGCCTTGCCGGAGTTGTCGACGGACACGGCGATGAGCGACGGCACGCCGCCGCCTTCGGTGTAGGTCCGCCGGACGAGGTGGCCAGGGCCCTTCGGAGCCACCATCCCGACATCCACACCCGCTGGGGGGTTGATCAGCCCGAAACGGATATTGAACCCGTGGGCGAAGAACAACGCGTCGCCATCATTGAGGTGCGGGGCGATGTCCGCTTCGTAGACCGCCGCCTGCTCGGTGTCCGGCAGCAGGACCATGATGAGGTCGGCTTCAGAAGCCGCCTGCGACACCGGAACGACGCGCAGTCCTGCCGCCTCCGCCTTCACCCGGGATGCCGAGCCTTCGCGCAAGCCGACGCGGATATCCACGCCGGACTCGCTCAAGTTCAACGCATGGGCATGGCCCTGCGATCCGTACCCGATGATCGCGACCTTGCGCGACCTCACCAGAGCCCGATCGGCGTCCTTCTCGTAGTAAAGCTGTGCCACGGTGGGGTGTCCTCTCCTGTCTCGGTCTTGACGCCGGGCCACCCCGGCGAATCACGAACTGACGATCAAGCAGTCTTTAGCGCTCAAACAGTCTTTGCGGTCGCGGTCGAGGTGACGGTGCCCTGCCCGAGAACGCCGCCGGCGCCGGCGCTCTTCAGCCTCGGGAGCGCCACGCGCCCGGTCCGCTGCAGCTCCAAGATGCCGTAGGACCGCATCAGCTCCTCGAAGTCGTCGAGCGCTTCCGGCGCCCCGGCGAGCATGACGGTCACCGCATCCAGGCTCATGTCGATGACCTGCCCACCGTACACACCGGCCAATTGGATCACCTGCGCACGTTGGTCTGCATCCGCGGGCACCGTCGCCAGCAACAACTCGGCCTCACGGGCTTCGTCCGGGTGCAGCTCCCTGATCTCCACGATTGGGATGAGCTTGTCGAGCTGGGCGACTACTTGCTCGAGGGGCGCCGACTCCACGTCGACGACGATCGAGATGCGCGAGAACCTGGGGTCGTCGGTCGGCGCGACGGCAAGCGAGAAGATGTTGTACCCGCGGCGGGCGAACAGGCTCGCCACGCGTGTGAGCACGCCGGCCTTGTTTTCCACGAGCACCGACAGCAGGTGGTGCCGGGGCGCCCGGCTCATGACGCCGCCCCGCCCGACGAGCCGGCGCCACGCTGCGACGGGTGCACGACGATGTCGTCGTTGGACGCACCCGCCGGCACCATCGGGAACACGTGCTCCATCGAGTCGGTGCGGAAGTCGATCACGACCGGGCGATCGTCGATCTGGTTCGCCTTGTCGATCGCCGGCAGCACCTCCTCCGGCGTCTCCACTCGGAGGCCCACGCATCCCATCGACTCGGCCCAGCCGACGTAGTCCGGCAGGTCCGGCGACAGGTACACCTCCGAATAGCGCTCCTCGTAGAACATATGCTGCCACTGGCGAACCATGCCGAGATAGGCGTTGTTCAAGATGGCGATCTTCACCGGGATCCGCTCGGAGCTGGCCGTGACGAGCTCCTGGGCGGTCATCTGGAAGCACCCGTCGCCGTCCACCGCCCACACCATGGCGTCCGGCCGGCCCACCTTGGCACCGATGGCGGCGGGGACGGCGAAGCCCATCGTGCCGAGCCCCCCCGAGTTCACCCAGGTGTTGGGCTCCTCGAAACCCCAATACTGCGACGCCCACATCTGGTGCTGGCCCACGCCGGAGGCGAGGATGGTGCCCGGCGGTGTGTTGTCCCGGAGGGTTTCGAGGACGAACTGGGGCTTGAGAAACGGGGGACGGCCGTTCGGGCTGGCACCGCTCGTAGCCGGCGGCTCCGGTGACTCGTCGTAGGTGAGCGGGTACCGTTCCTGCCACTCACGGATCTGCCGCAACCAGTCGTCGAGCCGGGAGATTTCGAGCTCGCCGGCAGCCGCGCGAGGGGCGAGCGCCTGCACGAGCGCCTCGGTGGCCAGACGGGCATCCGCCACGATCCCGACCTCGGGACGACGGACCTTGCCGATCTCGGCCTTGTCGATGTCGATGTGGACGACCTTCGCCCGCGGGGCGAACGCATCGACTTTGCCCGTCACCCGGTCGTCGAAACGGCTCCCCAACGCGATCAGCAGATCCGCCTGCTGCATCGCCGTCACTGCTGTGT
>JBEKLQ010000027.1:0-39384 GCA_050010115.1 Acidimicrobiales bacterium
AGTCGCTCATCGGCAAAGCGCGCCGCCGGCCCGACCAGGTGAAACAGGTGCTCGACACGCTGCGGCTGCAGGGACCGACCGAGACTTGGAAAGTCGTCAACGACCGCTTGTCGAGCCCGATGCTCACCGGCTACTCGACGTCCGGCACCGTCGTCGAGGTCGGTTCCGGCGTCGACGACATCCGGCTTGGCCAGCTCGTCGCTTGTGCCGGCGCCGGCTACGCCAACCACGCCGAGCTCGTCGTCATCCCTCGCAACCTCTGCGCCGTCGCTCCGAAGCACGTCACCGCTCGTGATGCAGCCTTCGGCACCGTCGGCGCCATCGCCCTCCAGGGCATCCATCAAGCCGCCGTCGAGCCCGGATCGCGGATCGTCGTGATCGGTCTCGGCCTCGTCGGCCAGCTGACGTTGCAGCTCTGCAACGCCTACGGCTACGACGCCATCGGGATCGACGCCGACGACACGATGGTGGCGCTCGCCCGCCGGAGCGGCGGTGAGGCGCTGGGAAGGTCCGAGCCGCAGCTCGCCGAGCGCATCGAGCACTACCTCGGTGGAGCACCCGACGCCGTGCTCATCACTGCCGCCACCCGGAGCGCCGACCCGGTCGAGCTGGCGGGGACGCTCGCCCGTGACCGCGGCCAGGTCGTGGTCGTCGGCGACGTGACGGTGGCGCCTCCGCGGGCCAGCTACTACGAGAAGGAGCTCACACTCACCTACTCGCGCTCGTACGGCCCAGGCCGGTATGACCCGCTGTACGAGGAAGGCGGCATCGACTACCCCGAGGGCTATGTCCCGTGGGACGAGCGGCGGAACCTGTCGGAGATCCTGCGCCTCCTCGCCCGCAAACGCCTCGACTTCGAAGCTCTCGGGCCGGTCGAGTTCGGTGTCGAGCACGCAGCCGATGCGTTCTCGATGCTGACGGTGACCGGCAGTGAGCGCAAGGTGGCCGTGCTGATCTCCTATGGGGAGCGGGAACTGCCTGCCGAGGCCGGCGCCAACGGGACCCGCCCGCGCTCGGCGATCGACCTCTCCCCGCCGGCAACAACCGTCGCCGGCCGGACCATCGCCATCGGCGCCGTCGGCGTCGGCTCGTTCGGCACGCGGATGCTCCTGCCCCATCTCAAGTCCAACCCGGCGGTCTCCTTCTCCTTCATCGCCTCGCATTCCGGCGTGAGCGCAGTGCACCAGGGCAAGCGCTTCGGATTCGCCCGGGCCGTGAGCGAGCTGCAGGAGGGCCTCGCCAAGGGCGACTCGGACGCAGTGATGGTGTTGACCCGTCACGACTCGCACGCGGGCTACGTCCTCGAGGCCCTCAAGTCGGGCGTGGCGGTCTACTGCGAGAAACCCCTCGCCCTCACCGAAGGTGACCTCGACCTCATCGCCTCGGCATGGCTCGAGAGTAGCAAGCCGGTCATGGTCGGGTTCAACCGGCGTTTCGCCCCGGCGGTGACCGTCGTGACCGATGCGCTGGCCGGCCGCCACGCACCGATCCAGGTCGTCGTGCGGGTCTTCGGTGGCCAGTTGCGGCCGGACTATTGGGCTCTGCAGCCCGAGCAAGGGGGCCGCGTCCTCGGCGAGGCCTGCCACTTTGTCGACCTCGCCAACTGGCTGGTCGGAGCGCCTGCCGTCGAAGTCACCGCCAGCAGCCTGCACGGGCGCGACCCGTTGCGCACCGAGAGCGTCTCGGCGCTGCTGAGCTACGCGGATGGGTCGAGCGCCACGCTCACCTACTCCGGTGACACGCCGCGCGGCGCTCCGAAGGAGTTCATCGAGATCGCCACACTCGGCATGGCGGCCCGCATCGACGACTTCCGCTCGCTCACGATCTGGGGTCGGGCGGGGACGCACAAGACGTTCCGGGGCGGGCCGAAAGGGCATGCCGAGGAGATGGCGGGTCTGGTCGACGTGCTGCAGGGTCGCCGTGTCCCGGCAGCCGACTTCCCCCTCGCCTTGTGGTCGTCGCTCGCCACGTGCAGGCTGGCGGAAGCCATCACGACCGGAGGCTCCGTTGCCATCGCGCCGGCCGGCGACGGGCTGAAGAAGGCGCTGGCGTGAGGCCGCTGCTCGTCTTCGGTGCCCGGCCGAACTTCGTGAAGATCGCCCCGATCCACCGGGCCATGTCCGCCAACCCGGTCTTCGACCCGGTGCTCGTGCACACGGGCCAGCACTTCGATGCCGTCATGTCCGACGACGTGATCAAGGCGCTCGAGCTGCCCGCACCCGACATCGCCCTCGAGGTTGGCGCCGGCTCGCAGGCCTGGCAGATCGCCACGATCATGACGCGCCTCGAGCCGGTCTACGAGCAGGTGAAGCCGGACTGCACCGTCGTCGTCGGCGATGTCAGTTCCACGCTGGCGGCTGCGCTCGTGTCGGGCACCTTGGGCGTCCCGGTCGCCCATGTCGAGGCAGGACTGCGCAGCTTCAACGAGTCGATGCCCGAGGAACGCAACCGGATCCTGACGGACCGCCTGTCCCGCTGGCTGTTCGCGCCGTCGGCCGATGCCGTCGTCAACCTCGAGGCCGAAGGGATCGAGGCCGATCGGGTCCACCTCGTCGGCAACGTGATGATCGACTCGCTCGATTGGGTCCTGCCGCGCATCGACGTCCCCGACGTGCGGCGACGCTTTGGGGTGGGGGAGTCAGGCTTCGGCTTGGTGACGCTGCACCGTGCGTCGAACGTCGACGACCCCGCCGTGCTCGCCCGGCTCGTGGGCGCCCTCGTCGAGGTGAGCCGCGCAGTCCGGTTGTTGTTCGCCGTGCACCCGCGGACACAGCAGCGTCTCGAGCTCGCCGATCTCGACACCGGTCCAGGCATCACGATGCTCCCGCCGCTCAACTACCCGGACTTCGTGGCTTTGATGTCTGCTGCGTCTCTCGTGCTGACGGACTCGGGCGGCATCCAGGAGGAGGCGGTCGTGCTCGGGACACCGTGCCTCACGCTGCGGGAGGAGACGGAGCGGCCGAGCACGCTCGAGGGCGGTCGCAACAAGGTCGTCGGGACCGACCCGGAGACGATCCTGGCGGCCGCCCGGGAGTCGCTCGCCGCCTCCTCGGCGGGCCGCCTCCCGCCGTACCGGCCACCACTGTGGGACGGGTTGACGGCACAGCGAGTGGCCGAGGTGCTCGCTACAGACGGAGATGGGATGGCGCGATGAGCACAAGCGGTTCGGGAGTCGCGGAGGGTGCTGTCAACGATCCGGTCGCCTCCGGCGCGAGGTTGCCGCTCGAAGGCGCCGTGCCGTACCCTCCGGCAATGGGTGCCAAGCGGCTCGTGGTGATGGGCCAGGGCTATGTCGGCCTGCCGCTGGCGATGCGCGCTGTCGAGGTCGGTTATACCGTCATCGGCCTCGACGTCGACAAGGAGCGGGTCGAGCGGCTGCTGGCCGGTCAGTCCTTCATCGAGGACGTGGCTCCGGAGCGGCTCGTGGCGGCGCTGGCGACCGGCCGGTACACGCCGACCGCCGACATCGAGGCTTGCGCCGACTTCGATATCGCTGTCATCACTGTGCCGACACCACTGTACGAAGGGCTCCCGGATCTCTCGTACATCGAGCAGGCGTGCGAGATGCTCGGGCCGCTCGTCCGGGAGGGATCGTGCGTCGTGCTCGAGTCGACGACCTACCCGGGGACCACGACCGAGGTGGTCGCGCCGATCCTCGAGCGTCGGTCCGGCCTCCTCGCCGGCCGGGACTTCCGCTTGGGCTACAGCCCTGAGCGAATCGACCCGGGCAACGAGACGTGGCATTTCGAGAACACGCCGAAGATCGTGGCGGGCATAGACGAGGCGTCGCGAGTGGCCATGACGGAGTTCTACTCGTCCGTCGTCGACGCCGTGATGGAGGTGAGCGGCACGGCCGAGGCCGAGCTCGCCAAGCTCGTGGAGAACACGTTCCGCCATGTCAACATCGCTCTCGCCAACGAGCTGGCGATGGTCGCCGACGAGCTGGGGATCGACATCTGGGAGTCGATCCGGGCTGCGTCGACGAAACCCTTCGGGTTCATGCCGTTCTATCCCGGTCCCGGCGTGGGTGGGCACTGCATCCCGGTCGACCCGTCGTTCCTGTCGTGGCGCGTCCGCCGGAGGCTCGGGTACGCGTTCCGGTTCGTCGAGATCGCCAACGACGTGAACGAGCACATGCCCGACTACGTCGTGAGGCGGCTCGGGCTTGCGTTCAACGAGCAGTCGAAGTCGCTGAAAGGCTCCCGGCTGCTCGTGCTCGGGCTTGCGTACAAGCGCAATTCTGCCGACGCCCGGCAGTCTCCGGCGGTCCCGCTCATCGAGCGACTGCTGGAGCTCGGCGCCGAAGTTCGCCTCGCCGATCCCCATGTCGGGCCGGCCCCGCTCGACGACCGGGTCACGCGAGTCGAGGCCACCACTGAGGAGGCGTCGTTGGCCGACGGGGTGCTGCTCCTCACCGACCACGATGCGTTCGACTTGCCGGCCATCGCTGCTGCGGCGCCTTACCTGTTCGACACCCGCCATCGGGTATCCGGGCCCACGGTCGAGCATCTCTGAGCAGTGAGCCGCGCCGCTAGGCCGGGGCTCCCCGGCATCGATGAGGTCACCCGCACGGCGAGGTTCCTCGAGGCGTATTGGCGGGAGCGTGCCGATACGAGCTTCGACCCCTACGACGGGTTGGAGACGGATCGGCTGGCCGTCGTGTCCCAGCTCCCACGGCCGGTGCAGCTCGCCATCGTCCAGCTGAACAAACGCTCGCCGGTCAACCTCCGCTCCCTCGAAGGCATCCGGCCGACGCGCAACGCCTACACGGTCGCACACTTCGCCTCTGCGGGCGCCCTCTTGGCCAGGCTCGTGCCGACGGAGGCGAGGACAGCGACCCTCGGCGCCATGGCCACGCGCCTGGACTGGCTGTGCTCGAACCGGGTCGAGGCGGCTTGGGGGTACCCGTTCGACGTCCAGACGAAGACGTTCGCCTACCGCAAGACAGTGCCGAACGTGATCTGCACGGCGTTCACCGTCGAGGCCCTGCTCGACGGGGCCGGCGCCGTAGCAGGCGAGGATGGCTACGGGGAGCGCTCGGCGCGCTGGCAGGACGCAGCTTCCGGAGCCGCCGCCTGGGCGCTCGACCGTCTCTACCTCGAGTCCGGTGGACGCCGGTACTTTCGCTACGTGCCGGCCGAGCGCTTGCTGATCCACAACGCCAACGTGCTCGCAGCGCGCTTCGTGGCCCGTACCGCCCGGGCGTTCGGCGACGAGTCCTGGCTCGAGACCGCCCGTGGTTGCCTCGACGTGACGACCCGTGAGATCGGTGCGGATGGCCTGCTGCCCTACGGCGAGGGGAGCAGGGAGGCGTGGGTGGATGGGCACCATACGGGTTTCGTGGCGGAGGCACTGCTGGACTTGTCCGGGTGGCTGGATGACCCCGAGTTGCGTGCCCTGGCCGACCGCGTGCGGGCGGGCTACCGGCGGTCTCTTTTCGAGGCGGACGGGCGACCACTGCTGTACCCGGGCAAGCGGTTCCCCGTGGACGTGATCACCGGGGCGCAGGGCATCCAGACCTTCGCCCTGGACGGCGGCTCGGAGGTTGCGTTCGCCCAGGCGATCGCGGGGTACATGCTCACCTGGATGAGGACCAGGTCGGGAACCTTCGTTTACCGCAAAGGGCGGGTGCACCGGAAGGCCGTACCCTACGTCCGCTGGTCGGATGCGCCGATGTGCCTCGCCCTCACCCGTCTGGCGGCAGTGCTGGCCGGGGTAGCGACCCCGGCACCGACACCAGAGAAGAAGGATCGTCACCCATGAAGTGGTGGATCGACATCGCGAATGCTCCGAACGTGACGGTCTTCAGGCCGATCGTGGACCGCTTGCGCGCTGAGGGCGACGACATCGTGGTGACGGCATGGGATCGGGGCCAGGCCCGAGCGCTCTCGGCGGCGGCCTGGCCGGACACACGCCTCGTGGGTAGCCAGGGCTACCACACGGAGCGGTGGGCGAAAGGGACAGCGATCTTCCGGCGCGCAGCCGACCTCGCCCGCGCCGTGCGGGGGGATGGTATCGACGTCGCTCTCGGGCACGCGTCAAACGCGCAGGTGATGGCCGCCCGGTTGTTGCAGATCCCGTCGGTGAACATGATGGACTACGAGCACCACCCGGCGAACCATGTCGGTTTCCGATTGGCTGACCTCGTGTTCACACCGGCGGCGATCCCGTTCGCTTCGCTGAAGCCGTTCGGGTTGTCGAGGCGCCGTTGGGTTCCCTACCCGTGCTTGAAGGAGGAGATCGCCTTCTCCACCTTCGAGCCCCAGGCAGAGTTCCGCAAGGCTTTGGACGTTGCCGAGGACGAGATCATGGCCGTGGTCCGCCCCGCCGCCGAAGGTGCCTTGTACCACCGGCACCGGAATTCGCTGTGCGACGACATCGTGGACCGTCTGGGCGAGGAGGGGTGCACCGTGCTGCTCACCCCTCGCACCTCGTCGCAAGGGGTGGAGTTCGAGGGCCGGCGTGGCGTGCGAGTGCTGCGCGAACCCGTGTCGGGCCCGGACCTGTTGTGCTGCGCCGATCTGTTCGTGGGCGCCGGCGGGTCGATGACCCGGGAAGCAGCCGTGCTGGGGACGCCCGCCTACTCGATCTTCCAGGGCAAGCCGGCGGCGGTCGACCGGTGGCTCGAGGAGCGGGGCCGGCTGACGACGCTGGTGTCCGCCGAGGACCTGCCGGTGCCGACCGAGCGGCGGCCGGCGGGGGACCGGGCGCTCCGGACGGCGTCGGCGGCGGCGCTCGACGGGTTCATGGCGCTGCTGGAGAGCCGGGTCAAGCCGCTCGTGCGGTGAGATCGGGCCGGCCGCACCTCTAGGGGGCCAGCGTCAGCGGGCGTCGTCCCGCAGGATCGCGGGGATCGTCTTCAAGATGATCAGCGTGTCCTTGAACAGCGACCACGTCTCCGCATAGTGGACGTCGAGACGGAGCATGTCTGCAGGGCTCAAGCGTGAACGGCCGCTCACCTGCCACAGGCCGGTCATCCCCGGCAGCACGTCGAGACGCCGGCGTTGCCAGTCCTCGTACAGGTCCACTTCGTAGGCGAGCGCGGGCCGGGGGCCGACGAGGCTCATGTCGCCCTTGAGAACGTTCAGTAGTTGCGGCAGCTCATCCAGCGAGTACCGGCGCATGACCTTCCCGACCCTCGTGATCCGAGGATCGTCGGTGAGCTTGAAGAAACCCCCCGACTCTGCTCCCAGGCCTTCTTCCCCGGCCAGCATTTGGAACATGAACTCCCGGTGGGCCTGATCCGACGCACCAGCGGTCATAGAGCGGAACTTGAGGAGCTCGAAGCGCTTGCCGTCCATGCCGACCCGTTCCTGCCGGAACAGCACTGGACCGGACGACGTCATCCGCACGAGCATTGCCATCACGAGCATCGGGAGCCCGGTCACGGCGAGCACGACGGATCCACCGACCAGGTCGACCGCCCGTTTCACAGCCCAGTGGGGCCCGCGCACGGGGTTCTCGAACAGCGTCAGCAACGGGAAGTCCCCGAACGACTCGACGCTCACCTTGGATGGCGGGAGCCCGAACATCTCCGGTACCGCCCGCAACCGTGCGCCTCGCATCCCGGCATGGCTGACGATGCTCGAGATCTGGTCCGGAGCCATCGAGAACGACGAGATCACCACCTCGTCGATCGGCACCTCGCTGGACAGTTTCGCGAGCACGGCGCCGAGGTCGACGTGGAGCTCGGTGTCGGTGATGTGTGCGATCACCCGGTAGCCCGATCCGGTCTGGGCCTCGATGCTCTTAATGAACGAGGTGGCGGACGGCCCGTCGCCGATCACCACGACGGAGGCGAGATTGTGCCCCCGGCGCCGCAGCCGGAGCAGCACGTCGCGCACCGCCGACCGGGTCAGGCCGAGCGACAGGGCCACGAGCGGGACCGAGAGCAGGATCGTGCCCCGCGAGAAAGACGACCCTTTGACGAGGGTCGGCCGCCAGAAGAAGGCGGTCACCACCAGCACAATGCCGATGATGAATGCCTCGCGGAACGCCTCGACCCACTCCTCGAGATACCCATCCGCGCTCCGCGCCCTGTCCGGACGGCTGCGGATCGTCAGCAGCATGACGAGAGCGCCCGCCAAACCGCTGAGGAAGATGTAGCCGAGGTGGAAGAGCCTCCCGTGCTTGTAGCCGTCCACGAAGAAGTGAGCCAGACCCACCGCGACGAAGGCGGTCGAACCGCACAGGATGCTTCCGATCATCACGAACGCGAATCGCTTCAGGCGCCTCCATGGCGCGAGCTTGCGACCGGCGGCGAAGCCGCTCGTCAGCAGGACTGTTGGCCGCGACTCCCCGATCTCCCGCTCGATCAGGTCGCGATCGTCGTGGTTCCGAGTGACGAAGAAGCTCATGGCTTCCTCAGTGCGTTGCCCAGCCACTGACCCCCCGGTGCATGCGTGCCGTGTCCTCGTTGATGGAAGTCATCCCCTTGCTCCCTTAATGATGGCCCATCAACCGTCCGCTTGGAAAGCCCGAATGTGTCGCCTCGTTGACTTCGAGATGAATTCTGGGCACGTGTTCAACGCCGCCCGAGGGCGGCGCCGTGGTCTCAGGCCAGATCCAGCTGTACGCCCATTCGCTTCAAGTACGCCAAGCGGCGTTGCGCCGCCTGCTCCCATTGCGAGAGATCCGCCTCGAAATGATCTCGGTCACCGTCTTCGTACGCGTGCTCCAGCTCGTCGAAAGCCTTGTCTTCTTCGTCGAGCAAGGCCCGGTACTGATGGAGCATGTGATCGTCGATCACCCCGGTGAGGGTCATCCATATCTCCCTTCGCAGCAGTCAGGCGGGTAACCCGCTGCCTCCTTCGTGGAATTCCGGAACACGCTGGAACCTGATGCGGAGAGCCTAGTCCCGCGCCACGGCTCGCGCCCCTCTGCGGTGTCGCCGGTCGAGTGACGATCGCGTGACGATCGGCTTCGATGTCCACGTCGCACACGTGCCGCCTGACGGGGAGAGCAGCGTGGATGGGGTCATCGGTACGTTGTCCGGTCCCGCAGCGACCTCGTGGCACCGGCCGCCCGCTCGACCAGCGTGAGAGTCTCGACCAACCGGGCGACGTCCCCGCTCAGCTTGATGCCGCCGGCCGCGAGCAGCGAGCCGGCAGTCCGCTCACCGGCTGCCAGCGCCACCGCGTCGGCGTAGGTCGTGACGATCACGACGTCGGCGGCCTCGACCGAGCCAGCGGTGACCCGGGCCTGCTCAGCACCGAGCGACATGGTGTAGCGGACCTCGTGCCCGGCGGCGAACGGCACGCCGGTCACTCTCTGGCCGACCGCGATGGCCGCGCCGCCCGCTTCGCCCGCCGCGCCGGCGCCGACGTGCGGCTCGTTCAGGGCCACCTCGAGAGCCTGCAGCCATTCGGGGGAAAGGAAGTCGAGCGGACCTTCAGTATCAGCCGTACCAGGCGTCCCGGCCCCGTTAGCCGTGTCAGGCGTCTGCCGCGTCACCGGAGCCGCCGGCCGATGCCGCTTCGGCCGGCGCAGCGCCAGAGCGGTTACCTCGCGCCTCGGTGGCGGCCGCCCCCGTGTGGCGGGCTGCCTCGGCTGCGCTCGTCGGCACCGGCCGTCCTCGGATCTTGCGTCCGAGCCAGGCGATCGGGTCGTAGCGGGAGTCCACGACGCGCTCTTTGAGCGGGATGATGGCGTTGTCGGTGATGTGGATCTCCTCGGGGCAGACCTCGGTGCAGCACTTGGTGATGTTGCACAGGCCTATGCCCATCCGCTCGGAGATGTAAGCGCGGCGGTCCAAGGTGTCGAGCGGGTGCATCTCGAGCTCGGCCAGCCTCACGAAGAAACGAGGCCCGGCGTATCGGGGCTTGTTCTCCTCGTGGTCACGGATCACGTGACAGACGTTCTGACAGAGGAAGCATTCGATGCACTTGTGGAACTCCTGCCCCCGGTCGATGTCGACCTGCGCCATGCGGTAGCCCTCGGCGGGCTTCAGCGGTGGGGTGAAGGCGGGGATCTGCTTCGCGACCTCGAAGTTGTACGAGACATCGGTCACCAGGTCCCGCATGACCGGGAACGCCCGCATCGGCGACACCGTGATCTCGCCGGGCGGGAGTGTGCTCATCCGCGTCATGCACATGAGGCGTGGGTGCCCGTTGATCTCCGCCGAGCAGGATCCGCACTTACCCGCCTTGCAGTTCCACCGCACGGCGAGGTCCGGGGCCTGTGTGGCCTGGATCCGATGGACGACGTCGAGCACGACCTCGCCTTCCTGGGCAGGGATCCGGTACTCCTCGAAACCTCCACCCGACTCATCGCCGCGCCAGAGCTTCATCACGATCTCGCTGCCGACCGCGTGAGCCGGCCCCCCGCCGGAGTGTCCGTTCGCTGCCATTACGTGGCCTCCTCGAACAGCTGGCGCAACTCGGCAGGCATGACGGGCTTGGCCTCGGACGTGACGCTGATCTCGTCGTCACGTACTCGGGCGACCATGTTGACTTTCTCCAGCTCCGGATCGGGCTTCGGGTAGTCCTCGCGCGTGTGCCCACCCCGGCTCTCGCGGCGCTCGATGGCGCCAAGCGTCGTGCACCGGGCGCAGGCCAGCATCGACTCCAGATCGAGCGCCATGTGCCAGCCTGGGTTGAACGAACGGCCGCCCTTGGCCGCGACCTTTGCCGCACGGTCGTCGAGGGTTGCGAGCTCCTCAAGCGCTCGCAGCAACTCGCTCCCGGTGCGGATGATGCCGACGAGGTTCTGCATCGTCTCCTGTAAGTCCTCGTGGACGTCGTAAGGGCTCTCCCCCTCGGCTCGGAGGAAGCTCAGGGCGTGATTGGTCACGGCCCCGACAGCACCCTCGTCGAGGGGGGAGCCTTTCCCGAGGCCGAGCGCATAGTCGGCGGCGCCTGCACCGGCGCGCCGGCCGAACACGAGCAAGTCAGAGAGCGAGTTGCCGCCGAGGCGGTTGGCGCCGTGCATCCCGCCGGCGACCTCACCAGCCGCGAACAGGCCGGGGACCGTCGTGGCGGCCGTGTCGGCCTCCACCCGGACCCCGCCCATGGCGTAGTGGCATGTCGGGCCGACCTCCATGGCGTCGGTCGTGATATCGACATCAGCCAGCTGCTTGAACTGGTGGTACATCGACGGGAGCCGCCGGCGGATCTCCTCGGCCGACCGGCGTGAGGCGATGTCGAGGAAAACGCCACCGTGCGGGCTCCCGCGGCCGGCCTTCACCTCGGAGTTGATCGCCCGTGCCACCTCGTCGCGGGGCAGCAGCTCCGGCGGCCGGCGGTAGTCACTCTTGTTCGTGTACCACTTGTCGCCTTCTTCGATCGTGTCGGCGGTCTCAGCGGCGAAGTAGGGCGAGATGTACTTGAACATGAAGCGCTCGCCGTCGAGGTTCTTGAGCACGCCGCCATCGCCGCGCACGCCCTCGGTGACGAGCAGTCCCCGGGCAGATGGCGGCCAGACCATCCCGGTCGGGTGGAACTGCACGCACTCCATGTCGATCATGTCGGCGCCCGCCCACAGCGCCAGGGCGTGCCCATCGCCGGTCGACTCCCACGAGTTCGACGTGAACTTCCAGGTCTTGCCGATGCCTCCGGTTGCCAGGACAACCGCCTTGGCGGAGAACGTCACGAACTGCCCGTTCTGCCTCCAGAAACCCACCGCCCCATTCACCGCACCATCCGCGCCCCGGACGAGCTTGACGATCTTGCACTCCATGTACACGTCGACGCCGAGGGAGACCGCCCGATGTTGGAGCGTGCGGATGAGCTCGAGGCCGGTGCGGTCGCCGACGTGGGCAAGCCGGGCGTAGCGGTGGCCGCCGAAGTCGCGCTGCAGGATCCGGCCGTCGGGCGTCCGGTCGAACAACGCCCCCCAGTCCTCGAGCTCGTAGACCCGGTCAGGTGACTCCTGGGCGTGCAGCTGGGCCATGCGCCAGTTGTTGAGCATCTTGCCGCCGCGCATCGTGTCGCGGAAGTGGACCTGCCAGTTGTCCTCCTGCCAGACGTTGCCCATGGCGGCAGCCACGCCACCTTCGGCCATGACCGTGTGCGCCTTGCCGAGGAGCGACTTGCACACGAGCGCCGTCCGGGCGCCCTTGGCGAGGGACTCGATGGCCGCTCGGAGCCCGGCGCCGCCGGCCCCGATGATGACGACGTCGTAGTCGTGGGTCTCGTGATCGGTCGGCATCAGAAGAGCCTCGGGTCGTGGATGGTCCCGTTCGCCACGAGGAAGACGTAGAAGTCAGTCCACGCGATCCACCCGAGGGACACCCAGGCGAACAGCTGATGGTGCTTGTTGAGCGGTGTCACGATGTCCCGCCAGAACCGGTAGCGCACCGGGGAGGTCGAGAACTTCTTGGCGCTGCCGCCGCAGACGTGCCGGCAGGCGTGACAGCCGAGCGTGTAGCACCAGATCAGGACGGCGTTCACGATGAAGATGAGCGTGCCGAGGCCCATCCCGACGCCTGCTGGGAAGCGGAAGGCCTCGATGGCGTCCCAGGTGAGCAAAGCGGCGAAGACGACGGCGACGTACCAGAAGTAGCGGTGGATGTTCTGCAGGATCAGCGGGAAGCGGGTCTCACCCGAGTAGCGGCTGCGCAAGCCTCCGGATGTCGTGGATCCGGCGTCAGCGACGGCACAAGCCGGGGGAGAGGCCCAGAACGACCGGTAGTAGGTCTTGCGGTAGTAGTAGCAGGTCAGCCGGAAACCCATCGGGAAGATGAGGATCAGCAACGCCGGCGACACGGTCCCGATGTTGCCGATCGGGCCCCAGCGGATCGCCGTCGGGCAGCTAGAGACCAGGCACGGCGAGTAGAAGGGCGACAGGTAGTCGCGCGGGTAGCCGACGAAGTAGTGGCTCCCACGGAACGCCGTCCAAGTGCCGTAGATCACGAAGCCGAGGAGGCCGAGCGCGGTGACGAGCGGTTGGACCCACCAACGGTCCTTCCTCAATACCTCCGAACGCGGAGGCCCGCCTCGGGCGGCACCGATGCTCACGGGGATCGGTGTCGGTGTCGCGGTGGTGTCCTGCACGACGCTCAAATGCCAAGTCCTCCGTGTCGCTGGTCCGGCCTAACACCCGGCGCCCCGGTCATTCTCACCGGTGCGGGGCCGGGCTGTAGCGATCTTTCCATCATTCACCGGCTTCTTGCGAGTTCATCGCACGCGAAGCCCGATGGATGCCTCCGAGAAGTCCGCCCGGAGGCTGCCCGGCGCCTACGGCGAGCCTCAGCCGACTGCCCGGTCCTTGTCGTCTTCCCACATGCGGGTGCCGAGCAACTCGAACAACTCCTCGTTGAAGGGCTCGAAGTGCTCCGCCAACCGGTCGAGCACGACCTGGTCGGGCGCGTCCATGCGGCGAGCTGCATTGAGCGAGGGCAGGGGCACCGGGTTGGGCGCGAGGTCGAGCCACTCGAGCACGGAGGCGCGCACTGCCGGATCCGAGAAGACCCGCTCGCTCTCCAGCACGAGGATGCGGTCACGGCCGACGACATCGAACCAGCGGCGCAGTTGCGGCGCGTACTCGCCACGCCCGACATAGGAGAAGTGCTTGTGGTCGTAGTCGAACAGGCCCTGGGCGACCCGCTCGTTCGAGCCCTTCAGTCGTTCGCTCTCGAGGAGGATCGCCCGCTCGAACGTCTCGGGCTCGGCGCCGATGCGCCGCTGTAGGAAGTAGTGCGAGATTGCCCGCTCCACCGGCTCGCGCAGCTGGACGATGAACCTCGTGGACTCCGGGAGGTCGCGCTTGACCCGCTCGGGCGAGGGCGAGTGGGCGAGCATGTACGGACTGGCCTCACCGGTGATCTTGCCGTGACGGGGAAACGGGAAGTGCGACCGGTACCAGCGCATCCCTCGCCGATATTCGACGTCGAAGTAGTGGATCTCCTTCCGCGATGCGGGCATCACGCCGGGGTGAGCGCACAGCCAGCGGTACAGCGACGTCGTCCCGGAGCGCTGGGCTCCAAGGATGATGAACGAGGGCATCGCCCTCCGCTCGGCGGTCATCTCACGCCAGGTCTGCACGGGGAGGCGAGCGACGTCCTTCACCTTCGGTGGAGTGTGCTCTTTGATCGTGGCGGTCAGCGGCATGGTGCTCCTGGGTCTGTCGTGAGTCGAGACAGCCTACTTAAGGTCAGGAACGGGAGCGGTACGTGGCCCGCGGGCCGGCAGAGTCCTTGTTCAGGCGTTTGGAGAGGTGCAACCCCTCGAGCACGAGCTCGATGGCGCTCGCGAGCGCGCCCGGGCTCTCGGACCCGGCGAGCGCCATGGCGGGGGCGCGCATAGCCGGGATTTGCTCCAGCACGCCGAGGTAAGCGGCCGAATCGAGGTCCGGTCCGGCGTGCACGACAATGCCGTCATCAAAGCCGCCCACGACCTGTCCGAGCTGCTCGGTAGGGCAGTTCTCCCGGAAGGTATGCAGGACAGCGGCTTTCAGGAGCTTGTCGACGACCTCCTCGTCGTCGCCCTCCTCCAGCGATTCAATCTCGAGCTTGCCGAGCGTCGAGGACCACAGGGAGTCAAGGTCGCTCACGCGCGGCACCGCTTCGTGCTCGCCGTGACGGATGGAGCGCCGCACCGACGCCGCTGCCAGTGTCTCGAAGTTGGCGACGCTCAAGCGGACCGACACGCCGGAATGCTGGCTGACGCGGGGGCTCCGCCGGGCGAGCTGGCTGACGCGGGCGACGATCTCGGCCATGAACGGCGGGATCTCCACCCGGATGCCGAGGCTGTCGAGCGGCTGAGCTTCCTGGTGGATGATCGTCAGCTCCGTCTCGATGTCAAGCGGGTAGTGGGTCCGAAGGCGCGTGCCGAAGCGGTCCTTGAGCGGCGTGATGATCCGCCCGCGGTTCGTGTAGTCCTCCGGGTTGGCTGAGGCGACGAGCATGACGTCGAGCGGGAGCCGAACCTTGTGGCCGCGGATCTGGATGTCGCGCTCCTCGAGCACGTCGAGCAGCCCGACCTGGATTCGCTCGGCGAGGTCGGGGAGCTCGTTGATGGCGAAGATCCCCCGGTTCGAGCGGGGCACGAGGCCGTAGTGGATCGTGAGCTCGTCAGACAGGTACCGCCCCTCGGCGATCTTGATCGGATCCACCTCACCGATGACGTCCGCGATCGAGGTATCCGGGGTGGCCAGCTTCTCGCCGTACCGGCGCGAACGGTGGACCCAGGCGATCGGCGTCTCGTCACCGCGCTCGGCGACGAGGTCGCGGGCGTAGCGAGAAACCGGGGCGAACGGGTCGTCGTTGATCTCGGACCCTTCGACGATCGGCAGCCACTCGTCGAGCAGGTTCACGAGGGAGCGGATGATGCGGCTCTTGGCCTGGCCTCGCTCACCCAAGATGATCACGTCGTGGCCGGCGATGATGGCGCACTCGAGCGAGGGCAGGACGTCGTCGTCGTAGCCGAGCACGCCGTCGACGGCGGGCTGGCCGGCAGCGATCCTCACGAGGAGGTTGCGGCGGATCTCACGTTTCACCGGCTCGGATCGGTAGCCCGAGGCCTTGAGCTCGCCGAAGGTGGAGGCTTTGGGCGCTCCGGCGTGGTCGTAGGCCGATGGGGTGCCGAGCTTGGGTGCGCCGGTGGGTTCGGTCGAGGCAGACGATTCAGACATGGCCGCGAAAGCCTAGTGACGCCTGCCCGCTCCCGGCTCGGCGGCGTCACCGCTGGCCGGCACCGCTGGTTCTCCCGGGTGGGTGTTCCTACACTTCAGATCGTGCCCCATAGCTCGTACTCCCGCTGGGACGGATCCCAACAGGGCTTCGATCTCGACGCCGACGCCATCTTGGACGAGATCAATGACGACGTCATGTACCACGGTGACGTGAACGCGGCGTTGCGGCGGATGATGCAGCAGGGCTTCTCGGATCGTGACGGCAAGCGGATCGCAGGCCTGCGCGAATTGCTGGAACGGCTGCGGGAGCGCCGGCGGGAGGAGCGTGAGCAGTACGACCTCGGCGGCGTCTACAGCGAGATCGCCGCCGAACTCGACGAAGTAGTCGCCATGGAGCGCTCCGCCCTCGACGACCTCGAGTCCGAGGCCCGGGAGTCCGGGGACGAGCGCCGCCGGCAGGTGACCGACGAAGTGGTTGCCAACCGGCGGACCGAGCTCGGTCTCCTCCCGGACGACTTGGCGGGAAAGGTCCGGGGGCTCTCGCACTACGAGTTCACCTCGAGCGAGGCACGGGAGCGTTTCGAGGAGCTGACGGAGCGCTTGCGCCAGGAGGTCGTGCAGTCGTACATCGACCAGGCGGCCGGCGCCGTCGCCGGCATGGGCGAGGAAGAGCGTGACCGGTTGCGCCGAGCACTCGACGGCCTCAACAAGATGATCGAGCAACGGGCGGCGGGGGAGGATCTCGATCCGAGTTTCTCGCAGTTCATGGACGAGTTCGGTGACTTCTTCCCGGGCGATCCGCAGAACCTCGACGAGCTGCTGGAGCAACTGGCTCAGCGGATGGCGGCGACCTCGGCGATGCTCGCCTCGATGACCGCCGGGCAGCGCCAGCAGCTGCAGTCCCTCATGGACGAGCTGCTCGGCGACATGGACCTCTCCTGGCAGGTCAACCGGTTGGCGGGGAACCTGCGGTCGATGTTCCCCGAGGCCCCTTGGGACCGTCGCGTGTCGTTCTCCGGAGGGGAGGCCCCGGGGCTCGCCGAGGCGTCCGACCTGTTCTCCCGGCTCGCGGAGCTCGACCAGCTCGAGCAGCTGCTCTCCGGCGCCCCCCAGCCCGGAGCATTGGCGGAGATCGACATCGACCGGGCTCGGGAGCTGCTCGGCAATGACTCGGCGGCTTCGCTGGCAGAGCTCGCCAAGCTGGCCAAGCGCCTGGAGGACGCCGGCCTGGTCGAGAACCAGGAGGGCCGGCTGGAGCTGACACCGCGCGGCCTGCGTCACATCGGCCAACGGGCCCTCAAGGACCTGTTCTCCAAGCTGGCGAAGGATCGGCTGGGAGGCCACGAGCTGGCGCTGCGGGGCACTGGTCACGAGCGCGCCGATCGGACCAAGGCCTACGAGTTCGGGGATCCGTTCAATCTCCACATCGAGCGGACGCTGCGCAACGCGCTGCGACGTGAGGCCGGCGCGGCTGGCGAGGGCGGGAACGCTGCGGGCGGGGTCGGCGCCGGAGTTCGTTTCCCGGTGCGGCTCAAACCCGAGGACTTCGAGATCGAGCAGACGGAGCACCTGACGAGCTGCGCCACGGTGCTGCTTTTGGACCTGTCCCTCTCTATGCCGATGCGTGACAACTTCCTCGCAGCGAAGAAGGTCGCGATCGCCATGCACGCGCTGATCTCGAGCCAGTTCCCGAGGGATTACTTGGGGATGGTGGGTTTCTCGGAGATCGCGCGGGAGATCAAAGCTGCCAACCTCCCTGAGGTGTCATGGGACTTCGTGTACGGCACGAACATGCAGCATGCCCTGATCCTCGCCCGCCGCATGCTCGCCAGCCGCTCGGGCACCAAGCAGATCTTCATGATCACCGACGGTGAGCCGACCGCCCATCTGATGGAGGACGGCGAGGTGTTCTTCAACTACCCGCCGGTCCGGGCGACCGTGGACGCCACGTTGGCCGAGGTGCTGCGCTGCACGCGCGAAGGGATCCGGCTCAACACGTTCGCCCTCGACGCGACCGGTCACCTCCGGGACTTCGTCGAGAAGATCACGCAAATGAACGGTGGGCGGGCGTTCTTCACGACTCCTGAGACGCTGGGCGACTACGTCCTCGTGGACTTCATCGAGCATCGGCGGGGTCCCGGGCGCCATGGGCGCACGGCCTGAACCCAGGGGTTCCGGCCGCTGCTCGGGCACTGTTCGGGAGGCCGTCTCGGCCTGGCTCGCGACGCCGCCGGGCACCGTTCGGCACCCCCGCCGAGAATTTCCTCTTGCATCGCGCCGCTCTGAGGGTCATTATGGCTTACAGCCGTGTAACTACACGACTGCGAGTCACCTCTGGGGAGGGGATGCTGGTGGCCTTCCAGTCGCTGATCTTTGAAGGACCGGACCGTTCGTGGCAGACACGCGCCAACTGCATGGGCGTCGATCCGGACCTGTTCTTCCCCGAAAGGGGAGCGTCCACGCGGGAGGCCAAGGAGGTCTGCCGCGGGTGCGTCGTCCGTGAGTCGTGCCTCGACTACGCCATCTCGAATGGCGAGAAGTTCGGGATCTGGGGCGGCATGAGCGAGCGGGAGCGCCGCCGCGTGCGGCGGGCGCGCGTGCTCGCCCAACAAAGCGCCTCGTAGCAGTCCTCGACTGGCCCCGGCTGCTGTCAGTCGCCGCGGGAGGCGGCGAGGCGAGCCTCGATCGTGGCGCTTGGGCGAGTGCCCGTGCCGATGATTCGACATCGACCTAGTCGGGCAGGTGCTGCTGAGGCCGAGGCTTTACGAAGATGCGGCGGCAGCCAGCCGCCGGCGCCGTGCGATACGCCGGCGTTCACGCTCTGAAGTTCCACCCCACACACCATGGTCAATATGGTTCGCCATGGCGTACTCCAGGCAGGGAGACTTCACTGGGCAGTCAGCGCAAATGCGGCGTGCCACATCCACCCCGACACCGTCGCTCGGGAAGAACATGTCAGGTGGGTGGTCCCTGCACTTGCCTTGTGCCATCCACAAACTATCCATTAATACCAATTGTTACCGGGTCGCGGGGTGACACATCGCGCACGGGGGCGTTTTCTTCCTTCAGATTTGCTGAGAGTTCTACGGTCGCCTGAGCCGTTTCCGACCGGTTTGGGCGATGGCTGGCGACCGGCAGGGTCCTAACGTGGTTCCCATGGCGCCGGAAGCACCGGGGGACGAGGCCGGCAGACGGGATGCGGCGACCCATCCGGATGCCGTTCCGGAGGCCGATTCAAGCGCCGGGTCGCGCTCTGATGACGGCGATGAGTGGTTGTCCTGGGAGCCGACGACGCCAGCGCCCGGCGCCGCCTCGCCGCCGGCTCCGCCCGGGACACCTGAACCGCCGGCCGGCGGACCTCCGGAGCGGCAGGCAGTTCCACTGCCCAGCCTCCATGATGCGCCGGTACACCCACGATACGGGGCGCCGGCGACGCCGTGGGGGCCGCCGAGATCGGTCTACGACGATCGCCGTAGCGGTCCAGCGGGCGGCGCGTGGCCTGGCCAAGAAGGCGGCCCCTACCCAGGACCGGGTTACGGTCAACCGGGTCAACCGGGCCAGCCGGGCCAGCCAGGTGGCCAGTACCCGCCGTACGGTTATGGGGGCTACGGCTACGGCTACGGTGGCTACCCCTACGGCCAAGGGGCGTACCCGGGCCCGCCTGGGGCCTGGGGTCGGCCGGTCCCAACCCGGCCGCCGCGACCGCCGCGGCGTCCGCCCCGCCACTTGCCCGGTTGGCTCGGCCTCGCCCTCGTCGCCGCACTGGTCGGCGCGTGCGTGTCGGGTGGTGTGGTGGCGATCTTCGCCAGCAGGGCGCCTCAGACCGTGGTGAGAGAATTCTTCCCCACGAACCCGCCGAAGACCTCACCAGGCGACGTGCAGGCGATCCTTGCCCGGATGCTCCCGGCGGTAGTGTCGATCGACACCAGCAGCTACCGCGCCGGGCAGGTCGGCCAGTTGGCCGAGGGAGCAGGCACGGGGATGATCATCCGGTCGAGCGGTGTCGTGCTGACCAACAATCACGTGATCGCCGGCGCTACGTCGATCACGGTGACGCTGGTCGGGGAGACCGAGAGCCATCCGGCTCGGGTGATCGGCACGGATCCCGGCCGCGACATCGCCCTCATCCAGATCGAAGGCATGACCGGCGGGCTCCCGACCGTGACGCTCGGGAATTCCAGCATGGCGGTGCAAGGCGACGGTGTGATCGCCATCGGCAACGCCCTTGCTCTTGCCGGCGGCCCGACCGTGACCGAAGGAATCGTGTCGGCCGAGAACCGGTCGCTCACGACACAGAACGAGAGTGGAGCCCTTGTCGAGCACCTCACCGGCCTGATCCAGACGGACGCGCCCATCAACCCCGGCAACTCCGGAGGTCCGTTGGTGGACTCGAGGGGTGACGTGATCGCCATGAACACCGCCGTGGCGACCTCGAGCGCAGGCAACGCCCCGGCGCAGAACGTCGGGTTCGCGATCGCGACCAACTCGATCCGGCCGGTGATCGCCAGCATCATGTTGCGGGCCTAGGGGCCGACCGCAGCGAGGCTGACCGGCCCGCACCTCGCCCGGCAAGGAGAGGTGTCCTGACCCCGGTACAATCCCGGCCGATGACCACGACGCCCACACCCGAGCCAGAACACGTCCCGGAACCACCGCGCGGTCACGTGAGGATGGTGTACCTGGGCCCAGTGGCTCCTCATTGGGAGGTGGAGTCAGAGTTCGGCGACCGGAGCCTGATCGAGGAATTCCGCCAGAGGGCGCTCGCACGACTCGTCTTGCTGCCGCCTCACGACCCGCAGTTCCGGCGCAATCGCGAGCGCATCGTCCGCGATGCCGAGCGGGAGAACATCATCCTGCAGTGGGACCTCGGAGTGCCGGAAGAGGAAGTCGAGATCGCCGCCGGCGAATAGTCCCGCTTAACTCCGCCCGGGGGGATGGAGGAGCGGCCCGGACGAGGTCAAGGATCGGCCGGCAGGTCCAGCCGAGCGAGCCACAGACCCGGGGCGTCCACCTCGGCAGGTGTTGGCAGCCTGGCCGAGTCATTCCACATCGTCGCGAGTTGCTGCTCGCCGGAACGCTCCAGCACACCGGCCACGAAGTGCTCGCCCCGGTCCATCTGCGCCTGGTCGAGCCGTAGACCGAACAACGACTCGGCCACAGTCTCGCCGTCGCCTCGGCTCACACGGCGCCGGCGCATGGCTTCGCCGATCGGCGTCGTGTTGCCGATCAGACGGCTGGCGATGATCCCGGTGACGTGCTCGGCATAACCGGACACCGCCGCCGTGACGGCGTCGAGCTCGGCGCGCACCCGCTCGAGTGGCTCGTTCGCCGTGTCCGGAACGAGCGCTGACGGATCGCCGAGGAGCTGGGCAAATGACGACATGTCCGTCGGGTCCGCTTCCTGCAGGAGGCGCCCGAGCGTCGCTGTGTCCGGGCGGACCCGTTCGGCGTGGTCGACGACGAGGTCGGCGATCCGCTGGGCGACCGCCGGCCGTGACAGGACGGCGTGGTAGGCGATCTCGTGCGCGCACAGCCACAGCCGCAGGTCGTCGAGGGCAAGGCTCCAGTCCTCGGCCACGGCGGCGATGTTCGCGCTGACCACGAACAGTTCGTTGTCCGGTGCGGGGGCGAGCGGCACGTCGTACTGGCCGATCGCCCGCTCGGCGAGGTGGCCGGCGACGGAGCCGATCTGCCAAGCGGTCATCGCCGGGAACATGGCGGTGGCCCACTGCCCCAGCAGTGTCGCCATCTCGTCCGGCTCGTCGAAGTCGTCTCCACCACTGGCCCCACGGGACAACAGGTCGGCGAGCTCACCGAAGCCCGAGTCCGGGGCGGCCAAACCCCCGGCGGCCCCGGCCCCGGTCGAGCCGTCTCCCGAGGTCGTCTCCCCCGTGTGGTCACCTCCCGCCGGGGCGCCGGGTGGAGCGAGCACCGTGGCAAGGCGGTCGAGCACGCCCTTCCAGGTGTCGAGGATCCGGTGCGCCCAATCCGCCCGGCTGACCGGAAGCAAGCGGACGGCGCCACCGGACGGAGCCACGGGCATGCCGGTCACTTCAGTGACGTGCAGCTCAGCGATGGCGCTCAGCTCCTCGAACCGGATTCGCTCGATCGGATCCGGGTTCACATCCCCACCGTCGGCAGCGGCGATCTGGTGGGCCAGCTGGTACGCCAGCTGCCACTGGAGGCCAGGTCCCGACGGCATCATCCGGACGAGGTCGCCGAGCATGCCGCGCAGGAAGTCTGGGCCACCGAAGAACGGCGAGTCGCTCACCTCTTCGATGCTACGGGGGCGACGTGGTCAGGCGGCCGGCTGGAGCATCGTCTTGACGGTGTGAACCGTCGAGTCGCTGTCCACCGTCAGCCGAACCGCTGAGTTTGGCGGCAGCACGTACAAGTCGGCGCCCAGGTCCTGCATGGAACGCACCGTCAGGCCGTTGACCGCCTCGATGACGTCGCCCGGCTTCAGCCCGGCGACTGCGGCCGAGCTGCCCCGTGGGACCGAGACGACCTCGACGCCAGGCGGCGTCGGCGACGGCACCCCCGACGGCCGTCCGGACTTCACCGTCTGGTGGGAGTAGCTGGACTTGGCACTGATCCCGAGCCAACCGTGGACGAACCTGCCGTTCCGGGCGATGTCCGTCCCGACCAGCTCCGCCAGCGATGCGGGGACTTCGGTGACGCGGTTGCCCTTGCGATCTGTGACGATGCCGACGAGTTGGCCCTCTGCGTTGACGAGCACGGTTCCGACCGGGGCCGAGCGCAGGTCCGGCACCGCTAGGTCGACCGAGAGGAGGAACTCATTGGGACCGGCCTTGCTCGACGCCTCGCCGAATGACTTCACAGCCCCGATCGAAAGTACCGCGTCGGTTGGGTTCGCCCATTCGGCTGCAAGCCATCCGCCCGGTTGCAGGACGGGGTTGCTGGCGTACGCCAGCTGATGGACCGAGTCGCTGTCGAGGACGCTGACCACCGCCAGCCCCGTCCCCGGATCGGACCCGACGAGCCGACCGGCGAAGACCTGGCGGTCATACGTCGTCACTTGGATGGACGAGGCGCTGGCGACCAACGGAGCCGGCACGAGGATCATCGTTCGTGCCGGGTTGCCGACGGTGCTGATGACCACGCCGTCACCGGATGCCGAGCGGCCGAGCGACCCGGTGACCGTGACGACCGTCAGTCCGGTCGCCACGGTCTGTGCGATCCCTTCGGTCTGGGACGTGACCTGCTCGGTGGAACCCAGGGCGAGCGTCGTCGTCACGATTTTGGCAGCCATCCTGTAGGAAGGGTGCGCATGGTTCTCGCCGAGCCAGGCCGTCAGATGCATGCCGACGAGCACGACACCGGTGGCGAGCACTGCGCCGACCAGACCCGCCGACCAGGCGCCTGCCCTGGTGGGCGTGCTGGACATCCATCGATCGCGGGCGGCTCGAGCTTCGGCAGCGATGGAGTTCGTCTCGAGGCTGACTTCGGACGGATGACGCCAGATCCGGTCGTCCTGGGGGAGCAGGCGACCTGGCTCGTCGTCATCGAAGATGTCGTCGTACTCACTCGGTACTCCGGCCACGCCCTACGAGGATACAAATCGAGCTGCCCTTCGTGGGCGCGGGCAGCCATGTCGCAAGGCTCGCAGCTGCTGCGTACCATGCAGCCATGCCCGATGTGCCCTTCCCTGAGCCACGCGAGGGGGACGATTGGCTCTTGCTCACCGAGGCCGTGCTCCCGAACGCCCAGGCGCTCGAGTGGGTGGGGGGAGCGGAGTGGGGAGGGGTGGTGGGTTTCTTTGGGGTGGTGCGGGACCACGCCGAAGGGCGGAGCGGCGTGATCGCCGTCGACTACGAGGCCTACGAGTCACAGGTGCTCCCTCGCCTCGCCGAGTTGTCCGCCGGCGCCCGGACGCGGGTGCCTGAAGTGGGTCGCATCGTGTTGTGGCATCGCACGGGCCGGCTCGAGGTGGGGGAGACGTCGGTCGCAGTCGTCGTGTCGGCGCCGCACCGGGCCGAGGCGTTCGAGGCCTGCCGCTGGCTCATCGACACGCTGAAGACGACGGTGCCGGTCTGGAAGCTCGAGCACTGGGCGGAGGGCTCGGGATGGAGCCCGAGCGCCCAGCCGTTGCGTGACGTGGAGGCTCCGTCGTGAGCCGGGCCATCGCCGTCGACGTCGGCACGTCGAGGACGCTCGTGGTCGAGGCGACCAAGGGCCTCCTCATCGACGAGCCCACGGTGGCGGCCGTTGACATCCCAAGCGGCCGATTACTCGCCTTTGGCGAGGCGGCCCGCGAAATGGCAGGCCGAGCGGCCGGCGAGGTGGCGATCGTCAGGCCTGTCCGTCACGGGCAGCTCGTCGACCTCGAGCTCACCGACCAGATCGCCGCCGAGTTGTTCCGGCGAGCACGGAGATCCGGTGTGCACCGGCCTGACGTGCTCTGCTGTGTGCCAGGCGGCGCCACCGGCGTGCAGCGGAGGGCGCTTGAGCGATCGTTCAAGAAGGCCGGTGCCCGGAACGTGGACTTCGTGGAGCATGCCGTGGCGTGCGGGATCGGCACCCAGCTGGAGATCGACGAGCCGATCGCGTCGATGGTGCTCGACGTCGGCGCCGGGACGAGCGACATGGCCGTCATGGCGCTCGGCGGCGTCGTGACCGAGGCCTCGCTCATGATCGGAAGCGAGGACTTCGACGAGGCGATCCGGCAGCTGTGCCTTCGGTCGTTCGACCTCGTGCTCGGGTCGGGGATCCCCGAGTCGATCAAGCTGGCGATCGGCAGCGCCTGGCCGGACAACGAGATGAAGGTCGAGGTGCGGGGGCGGGACCTTGGCAACGGGATCCCTCGCACAATCGTGCTGTCGAAGTCCGAAGTGGCGAGTGTGATGGCCGATCTGGTCGACACCATCATCGCTGCGGCCGTCGAGTGCATCACGGAGTCACCACCGGACCTGGCCAACGATCTGCTGACCCGCGGGCTGTACCTGGCCGGCGGTGGTGCGCTGCTGGCTGGTTTCACCCGGCGGCTCGCCACGGCGGCCGGCATCCCCATCCACCTCGTGCGCTCGCCTGAGACCGTTGCCGTCTTCGGCGCCGCCCGGGCGCTCAGGGCTCAGGCGCTCGGTTCCTGAGGGCTCAGGGCCGGAGCTGGTCTTCGGCCGCCTGGCGCACCTGCCAGTCCCTGTCACCGAGGGCACGGTTTAGCGCCTCGTCGACGTCGGGGCCATCGAAGGGGGCAAGCGCGATCACCGCCCGGCGCCTCACAGCTGGCCGGTCACCGAGTGCGGCGAGGATCGCCGGGAGGCCTTCGGGCTCGCCGATGCCACCGAGCGCCGCAACAGCGGACTCCCGGCAGAGTGCGTCGGCATGTTCGGTGGCGATCCGGCACAGCGACTCGACGGCACGGACGTCCCGAAGCTCGCCCAAGCCGAAGCAGGCCGCCTCGACGACGCTCGCGTCCTCATCGGCCAGCAGCGGCAAGTAGTCGACGCCCTCGAGCGATGCCGCCAGCTCGGCGCACCGTCGCCTGACGACCGGCGAGGCGTCGCCGAGCGCCCGTCCGACGACGCCGCTGTCGGCTGCACCCATCCTCACCAGAGCAGCGAACGCGGCCGCCCGAACGCCGGGGTCCTCGTCCCCGAAGGCGCTCGTCGCCGCCTGCTGGTCCCCTTCGTGGCCTGCGAGCGCAGCGGCGCCTCGACGGCGCGCGGTCTCGTATGGGTCAGCTGCGTGTAAGGCTTGGCGGTTGTGAGTTTCCTCGATGACGAGAGCCTAGGGACGCGGGACACACCGTCCGAGCCGCCGGACATGTCCGTCGCGCCCGAGCTGCTGCCGGAGACCTCGGGCGACGAGGCGACTGCGGGACTCACCGACTCGGCCCGGAAGCGCAAGCGGTGGAAGGTGATCAGTTCCATCGGAATCGTGCTCGCCGTTGTGGTCATCGTGACGTCGCTCGTCACTCTCCCGTACTACGCGCTCACCCCGGGGACCGCCCAGAACGTCGGGCCGCTGATCGGCGTGCCGAAGTCGCTGACCCAGCAGCACCTTGGTGCCATCGATCTCGTCGACGTCGAGGTCACGCGGCTGCGCATGATCGACTGGCTCTGGTTCAAGCTGAACTCGAACGCCGTCATCATCTCGTCTGCGGAGGTCCAGGGACCCGAGACCAACGCTCAGTACAACACCGAGGGCGTGCTCGACATGTCCGACGCCCAGCAGGCGGCCACCGTGGTCGCCTTGAACGTGCTCGGTTACCACGTGGCCGTGCGCCCCAACGGTGCGCTGCTGTACGCCCTCGACCCGGGATCGCCGGCAGACCAGCAGCTGCTCGTGGGCGACGTCGTGGTGTCGGTCGGAAAGGCAACGGTGTCCAGTCTCAACGATCTCGGCGCCAACCTGTCGACGTACAAACCCGGGCAATCCGTAGTCCTCGGCTACCGCGCCTACCCAAGCGGGACCCTGGCTCACGTGACGCTGAACATGGGTGTCTGGAGGCTCCAGGGCAAGGGCGCAAGTGCTCAACTTGATTGCGTCCCTAGCAACGTCAAGTCGCCGTACCCGATCGCTCAGCTGATCGACGACAAGGGCTCGCTGTACTTTCCGGCCAAGGGCCACCCGGGCCATCCGGTGGCGTGCCTGGGTGTGCTCGATCCGGAGCAGTCCTACTCGGTCGGCAAGCTGCCGTTCACCGTCAACCTGAACAGCGAGGGCATCGTGGGGCCGTCCGCCGGTCTCGCGTTCACGCTCGGCCTCATCCAGAAGCTCGACGCCGCCAACCTGACGAACGGGCACGAAGTGGCCGCGACCGGGACGATGTCGGTGACGGGCCAGATCGGGCCGATCGGCGGGATCCAGCAGAAGACCATCGCCGTGCGGGCGGCAGGAGCGAGCATTTTCCTCGTGCCGCCGGCCAACTACAAGACAGCCGAGCAGTATGCGGGGCCGACGCTGAAAGTCTTCTCTGTCTCGAGCATCGGGCAGGCGATCAAGGTGTTGGAACGCTTCGGGGGCAAGGTCGAACGGCCCGCGTCCTCATGACGCCGGGGCCGTAGTCTGTCGCCATGTCGGAAGATCCTCGTCTCGTGTCGATCTCGTCGAATACGTCCTTGAGCCCTGAGGAGATCGCCAGGCGGACGTTTCCGGCGGCGAGGAAGGGCCTCGACGTCGACGCCGTCCGCCGCTATCTGGAGTCGATCGCCGAGGAAGTCCGCTCGCTGCTCGAGCGCGAGGCGCAGATGCGCAGGCGAGTCGCCGAAGCCGAGCGCAAGGCAGCCGAGCCGCCGGTGCTCGACGAAGCCACCTTGAACCGGGCCGTGGGGGCCGAGACGGCCCGAGTGCTGCAGACCGCTCACGAAGCCGCCAGGGAGGTCATGTCGAGGGCGGAAGCTCGGGCCGCGGAGCTCGTTGCCGAAGCCGAGGCGCGAGCCGAGGAGCTCGTGACCGAGGCGGAGTCGCAAGCGGTCGACCGGATCGCGGCTGCCGAGGACGAGTCGACCGGCCTCGTGGAGGCAGCGGCCGAAGAAGCCTCCACTGTGGCTGAGGCTGCGGCAACGGAGGCGACCGAGCTGTCGGAGGCCGCCCACGCCGAGGCCGAAGCGCTGATCGAGGCTGCCCAAGACGAATCTGCAGCAATCTCCGAGGCGACCCGGCAGCAGTGCCGCCAAGCCGTGCGCGAAGCGCGCCTGCTCCGCAAGTCCGTGCTGTCCGATCTGTCTGCACGGCGTCATTCCTTGTTCGTGCAGCTGGAGCAGCTGCGCTCGGGCCGGGACTCGCTCGTCGAAGTCGTGGACAACGTGGCCGAGTCCGTCGATCTTCTGCGGGAGCGGCTGGCGAACGCTGAGCACCACGCCCGTCTCTCCGCTGCCGAGGCGGGGTACCGGGCCGAGCAGGTGGCCGACGACGAGGTTGACACGCTCCTCGAGCCCGAGATCGCCCTCGAGCTTCGCGGTGAGCTCCTCGCCGACCTGGAGGCGGAGTTCGAAGAGGAATTCGAGGAGGAGTACGAGGAGGAGCTGGAGGCAGGCTCCGAGGCGGAGCTGGAAGAGGAGCTGGAGGCCGAGCTCGAGGTGGAGCTCGCGGAAGAGCTGGAGGCAGCGGCCGAAGGAGACCTCGAGGCCGCGCCCACGGAAGAACTCACAAACGTGGAGCGCGAAGGCAGGGAGGAAGCCGGCGGCGTCGCCGACACCCCTCGAGACACCAGGAGCGCTCGGCGGAGCGTCGATGAGCTGTTCGCACGGATCCGCGCCTCGCGTGGTCGTGCGGAGTCCGCTACGGAGCCCGCCGAGGCGGGCCCGGCTGGCGCCGAGGCTGCAGACTCCCATGTTGCTGAAGCTGCCGAAACTGCCGTCGGCTCAGAGCCAGAGCCAGAGCCAGAGCCAGAGCCTGAGGCCGAGGCCGAAGGCGCCGAGCCAGAGTCAGAGCGCGAGGTCGAAGGCGCCGAGCCAGAGCCCGAGGTCGAGGCGGTGGCGCTCGAGGCCGTAGGCCAACTATCACCACCAAAGTCACCAGCCGGCGATGGCAGCGCGGCGGAGACCGCGACCGCCACCGCCCTCTTGGACGGTGGCGAGGATTCCAAGAGCGCCAAAGCGGCCGACGTGGCCGCCCTCGCCCGGCGGGACGAGGTTCTTGCACCGGTGATCAAGCGACTGTCCCGGGCGCTCAAGCGAGCACTGCAGGACGATCAAAACGAGCTTCTCAACACCATGCGCCACGCGTCCGGAGCACCCGTGCTCGAGGCCTTGCTGCCCGAGGGGGAGCAGCGCCTCAGGTACTCGCAGGCCGCGTCGGGCACCCTGACGGACGGGTGGCTCATCGGCCGGTCGTGGTTGCGCGGCGACGGCGCCGGTGCCGACGAGAGCGACGATGCCGAGATCGGGGCATCGGCGAGCGAAGCGGGAAGAGTGCTCGGCAACGAGTTGGCCGAGGAGCTCGCAGGTCTGATCCGGCACCGGTTGGCGGAGTCGCTCGCTGCACTCGGCGAGCTCGGTGACGGCGCGCACGACGCGGCCGGCGGGGCGTATCGAGAGTGGAAAGGCCCGCGTATCGAAGGCATTGCCGGCGACTTCGCCACTCGTGCGTTCGCCGGGGGTGCGGTGGCTGCGGCGGGCGGGACCACCGTGCGGTGGGTTGTCGACGACGATGGCCAGCCGTGCCCGGACTGCGACGACAACGCGCTCGCAGGCGATCAGTTCGCCGGCAACGAGTGGCCGACCGGGCAGGTGCACCCCCCCGTCCATCCAGGATGCAGGTGCCTTCTCGTGGCCAGTGGCTGAGGTGAGGGTATGACCGAGGTGAGGGTATGACCGAGGTGAAGGTATGACTGAGGTGAGGGTATGAGAGTCCCCAGTGAGGCAGCACTGCCGACTGGCCAGGTGATGCGGCGATACCAGGCCGGCATCCTGATCGCGATCGTCGCCCTCATCGTCATCCTCGTGGTCCTCCAGGGGATCGCCAACCTTTTCACGAACTATTTGTGGTTTCGTTCTGAAGCCTTCGACGACGTCTGGCGGTCGATGACGATCACCAAACTGGAGCTGGAGGTCTTCTTCACCGCTCTGTTCTTCGCGGCGTGCTGGGTGAGCCTCCTCGTTGTCGACCGGGTTGCCCCCCGGGCGTTGTTCATGTCACCCGAGCTCGATTTCGTCCGCCGCTACCAAACGGCCGTGGGGACTCACCGCTTCGCCGTGCGGACCATCGTGTCGTTGCTCGTCGCCTTCGCAGTGGGCGGCGGCACGGGATCGCAGTGGCAGCACTGGCTGCTGTTCCTCCACGGCGGGAACTTCGGAGTGCGAGATCCGCAATTCCACAAGGATGTCGGGTACTTCGTCTTCAAGCTGCCGTTCCTGTCCTTCCTCGTCGACTGGACCCAGCTGGCTCTGATCGTGCTTGCCATCGTCTGCGTGGCGGCCTACTACTTGAACGGGGGGCTGCGTTTCACCGGGCCGTCGCCGAAGGTCGATCCGAGGGCCACCTCCCACTTCTCGGTCATCTTCGCCGTCTTGGCGCTCCTCCGGGCGGCGGCCTATCTCTACGTCGACCGCTTCAACCTGGACCTCGGCCCGAACGGCACGTTGTTCCGGGGAGCGGGCTACACGGCGATACACGTGCGGCTGCCGGCCATGAACCTGCTCGCGATCGTGGCACTGACGGCGTTCGCGATGTTCGTCTACAACGTCTACGCACGCAACTGGATGCTGCCGATCGTCGCTGCCGGCCTCTGGGCGCTCGTGGCCTTCGTCGTCGGCGTGATCTTCCCTGCAGCGGTGCAGCTGCTCTACGTGAACCCAGCGCAGAGCAGAGTGGAACTGCCTTACGTCGCCCGTAACATGACGGCCACACGAACGGCGTTCTCCCTGAACGCGGTCACCCAGCAGCCGTTCCAAGGCAACCAGGACGCCACGCCGGGGGTCGTGGCGAAGTACGCAACCTCGCTCGCGGACGTGGATCTCTGGGACCCGTCGGTGTCGTCGCAGACGTTTCAGACACTGGAGCGCAACAAGGGTTTCTATTCCATCAACGGCCTCTCCATGGACCGGTACGAGCTGACCACGGGAACCAGTAAGACTCCGCAAGTCACGCCCGTGGTGATCGGCGTCCGGGAGATCTCCACCCCGAACCTCAACCGGCTGACTTGGGTCAACACGCACCTCGTGTACACGCACGGTTACGGAGCGGTGATGGCCTCGGCGAACAGCTCATCTCCGACGCCCAACCTGGTGGTGCAGAACATCCCGGTCTCGGAATCGTCGGGCGCGCCGCCTCTCGCGAACCCTGCCGTCTACTACGGCGTCGGTGAGACCGGCTACGTGGTCGTCGACTCCCGTCAGGCCGAGTACGACTACCAGTCGGCCACGGGCATCGCGAGTACCCGGTACACCGGCGGTGGCGGGATCAGGGTGGGCGGGTTCTGGCAGAAGGCTGCCTTCGCCCTCAAGTTCCACGACTTCAACCTGCTCGTGTCGAACCTCGTCACCCCGAACTCCCGGATCATGTTCAACCAGGACGTGCGCACGCTCGTGCAGAAGGTCGCACCGTTCCTGCAGGTGGACTCCCACCCGTACCCGGTCATCGTCGGCGGCCATATCGACTGGATCGTCGATGCGTACACGACGACGAACTCGTACCCGTACGCGCAGACCGCCGTCACCTCGGCGCTGCAGCCGGGGAGCGGGCTGCAGGGGAGCTACAACTACGTGCGCAACTCGGTCAAGGCCGTCGTGAATGCCTACACCGGTCAGGTGACGCTCTATGCCATGGACCGGAGCGACCCGATCCTGCAAGCGTGGGAGCGGGCGTTTCCCGGCATGGTCCGTCCGTTCTCGGACATGAGCTCCACTCTCCGGAGTCACCTGCGCTACCCACAGGACTTGATCCAGCTCGAAGCGGCGATGTTCGGCAAGTACCACTTCTCACCCCAGAACCCCACTCAGTTCTTCGAGAATGGTGCCGCCTGGCAGGTCGCCCAGACCGGGACGGGCCAAGGCGCCGCAGTGATCCAGCCGGTCTACCAACTGCTCGAGCTACCCGGTTCGTCGGAGCCGACGTTCTCGGCATTCGTGCCGCTCGTGCCCACTGGTGGTGGTCGGGCGCAGAACCTGACCGCCTTCATGGTGGCGAACTGCTCTGCGGCACAGTACGGAGCGTTGACCGCCTATGAGATACCCCAAGCGCGAACACTGGTCCCTGGGCCGGGCATCGCCAACGCCACGATCGCCGCCTTCGCGACGGTCTCGGCGCAGACGACCCTCGTCGACCAGCACGGATCGCGGGCGACGTTCGGGCCGACGCTGCTGATCCCGATCGACGACTCGCTGCTGTACGTGAGATCCCTGTTCGTCACGTCATCGGCGAACTCCCTTCCGCAGCTGCAGTACGTTGTCGTCGCGTACGGCTCGAACGTCGGCATCGCCAAGACGCTGCTCGGCAAGGACGGCGCCCTGGTGCAGGTGCTCGGTGCTGCCGTCGGCACTGTTGGCCCGACCGGACCGGTCAGCATCCCGACACAGATCGTCAACGAGATCGAGAAGGCGAGTGGCGATGAAGCCGCTGGTTACACGGCTCTCAAGGCCGGTGACTTCGGCAAGGCCGGTATCGAGTTCACCGCGGTCAACTACCTCTTGAAGACCGCGAGCGAGCAGCTTGCCAAGCTCCCGAAGCAGCCGGCAACCAGCTCGAAGCGCGCGGCGACGTCCGCGGGAACGACGGGACCTGCCTGATACCGTGGCCACCCACGGTGCCCTGTGAGATCGTGAGGTGCTCAGATGACAGCCGTTGACAGCCCGGGCGTGGAGACGCCGTTCGTTCCGGAGCGCCAAGAGCTGGTGATGCCGGCGCCGCCTTCCTTTGCCACGTTCGCGGCCGAGCGTGAGCACCGCAAGCAGCGACTGGCGGGGGCGTTGCGATTGTTCGGCCGGCTGGGTTTCTCTGAGGGAGTCGCCGGGCACATCACGGCGCGCGACCCGGAGCTGACGGATCACTTCTGGGTGAACCCGTTCGGGATGAACTTCCGGCACATCCGCGTGTCCGACCTGATCCTCGTCAACCATCACGGTGAGGTCGTGCATGGGAGCAGGCCGGTGAACCAGGCGGCGTTCATCATCCACTCCGCTCTTCACGCCGCGCGGCCCGATGTGATTGCGGCCGCTCATGCGCACTCGGTCTACGGCAAGGCCTGGTCGTCGCTCGGGCGCTTGCTCGACCCGATCACGCAAGATGCGTGTGCCTTCTTCGAGGACCACGTGCTCGTGACCGAGGGTGCCGGCCGCGTCGTCCGGGAAGAGGCAGGCGGCAAGGCGCTCGCTGACGCCCTCGGGCCGCACAAAGCCGCGATCCATCAGAACCATGGGTTGTTCACCGTGGGGCAGTCAGTGGACGAGGCAGCCTGGTGGTTCATCACCATGGAGCGGACGTGCCAGGCCCAACTGCTGGCCGAGGCAGCCGGGACGCCGCTGTTGATCGCCCGCGACGACGCTGAGTACACGCGTCACCTGACCGGCGGCCCGCTGGCGGGGTGGTTCTCGTTCCAGTCGTTGTGGGACGAGATCGCGAGGACTGATCCCGAGCTGTTCGAGTAGGGGTTGGGCGGCGCCGGGCCCTGAGCACCGCGCGCCTTGGGTGCTGGGCACGGCGCGCCTTGGGTGCTGGGCACCGCTCCTCCGGCCTCCAGCCGGTTGGCCGGCGGGCGAGGCCGGGCGATAAACTGATGGTACGCCGCGGGGTGGAGCAGTCAGGTAGCTCGTCGGGCTCATAACCCGAAGGTCGCAGGTTCAAATCCTGCCCCCGCCACCAAAGAAAGTGCAGGTCAGGGCCGGTCCGGAAGGACCGGCCCTTCTGCTGCCCGGACTGCCATCCCAAAACCAATCCCAAAAACTCGCTACGCTGGTCCTGTGAGAGGTTCCAAGCGGGAGCTGAAGAAGGGTGTCTGGGAGCTGCGGGTCTCCACTGGGAAGAACCCGGTCACCGGCAAGTACGGCCTCACCTCGAAGACGTTCCACGGCACGGCCAGGGCTGCTGACTCAGCCCTTCGGGACCTCATCGACCAGCAGGCTCCCGGCGTGGACGGAGCTGGAGCGACCTTCGGCCAGCTCCTCGACGAATGGCTCTGTGAGTGCGATCGGCTGGAACTCTCGCCCACGACCATGCGGACCTACCGGGCACAGATCAAGGGGACGATCCGGCCCCGGCTCGGGAAGGTACCCCTCACTGCCCTGACGGCCAAGCACCTCGACGACCTCTACGGGGCCATGAAGACTGCCGGGAAGTCCACCAAGACCATCCGGAACCACCATGCCATCATCTCGGCTGCTCTCCACCAGGCAGTCCGGTGGGGGTGGGTCAAGACGAACGTTGCCGAGAATGCCAAACCTCCTCGGGTCCCCCGGAGCCAGGTGAGTGCCCCATCCGTTGAAGTCGTCCGGCAGGTGATCGAAGAGGCTGAGGACCGGGACCCTCGCCTTGCTCCGCTCCTCATGCTTGCAGCACTCACCGGGATGCGCCGGGGGGAGCTGTGTGCTCTTCGGTGGACAGACCTCGACCTGACGCTTGGGATCGTGGAGGTGTCCCGGTCGGTTGTCGTCGTTCCCGGTGGCCTTGCTGAGAAGTCCACCAAGACAGATCGTGCCCGGAAGGTTGCCCTCGATGCTGTCGGCATCGCTCTCCTCACCGAGTATCGGGCCATGGCTGAGGAGTGGGCGAAGGAGGCAGGGGGAAAACTCGCCAAGGATGCGTTCGTCTTCTCCCCCTTCGTGGAGGCAACGACCCCCTTCCGCCCCGACAACGTGACCTCGTTCTTCATCCGGGTCCGTGATGCAGTCGGAGCACCGACCGTCCGGCTGCACGACCTCCGGCACTTCACAGCCACCCAACTCATCGGAGCTGGAGTGGACATCCGAACCGTTGCAGAACGGCTCGGCCACACCGACCCTTCGCTGACCCTGCGGGTGTACGCCCACGTCATCGAACAGCGTGACCGGGCTGCTGCAGAGATCATGGGGCAGGTACTCGACCCGAAGAAGAAGGCTGCACTCCTTGCAGCCCTGGAAGTAGCTGAGCTGTCGGCGGGATCGCCAGCCGAACTTCCTGCCGGGTCAACCGACGGTTCAACCGCCAGCGCTGCTGCAGGGTAAGACTGATCCTGTGGCCGAGGACGAGAAGGTTTCAGAGGAACTGCCGGAGGTACTACCTCCCCTCCCCTTCGAGATCGACGTTGGCCGTATCGCCTTCATCCACCAGGACTGGTGGGACGAACATCCCGATGCACTCCACGAGGCCGAGGATGTTGCCCTGTGGCTTGACTTCCAGATTGAGCGCCGGAACGTCGGCGAGACCATCCCTGCCAAGCCTGTCCAACGGTTGACGCTCACGGTCGAAGAGGCAGCACAAGCGCTCGGCATCTCACGAGCCTTCGCCTACGAGTCCGTTGCCAAGGGCGAGATTCCGTGCATCCGGATCGGGAAGCGCATCCTCATCCCGAAGATCGCATTGGACAAGCTGCTGGAGGGTGCCGGGTAGTGACCGATCACGAGAGCAAAGCTGTTGACTCTCGACACTGATCTGTTACGTGTACTGAGTATTCCGTTCACATCGGGATTGCAGGATAGTGGGTATAGAGGTTTCTCCCACTATGAGTACACCATCACCTAACTCTCCGGCACCTTCGCTTTCGACGCCCCACTGGATTCTTGTCTGTTGTCTCGTGGCGCTGGTCGTTGCAATCGGGGTCTCGCTCTTGTTCACCGTCGGCCCATTCAAGCCGTCTGAACACACTGGGACCATTTTGATTGATGGTAAGACTGGGTGCCCCATCACGGTCTCCCCCTGGTTCGACGGCTCACCTAATGGACCAGTGCCAGTACTGGACAAATTCTCTGCGTCATTTGGAACGAATGTGTCGGTGGCGCTCCCGACAGGTCAGTATGTCGTTGAATATACGTGCGCCACACCCTTCACCTCGTCTGGCAACGTGGTTGACGTGCTTCCCGGGCAGACCGTAACGGCAGAATGGACGAGCGCTAGCCCAGGTTCGTAATTATGGTGACCGGACCTTCAGTTGCGTCGCCTTCCACCTCACGCCGAGGTCGTTGGATTCTCAGCGTTGTTGTGCTGATCCTGCTTGCCGGGTTTGGGGTGTCAGTGCTCTTCAGCGTTGGCCCGTTCTCGCACGGAACGCTCGTCCTTTACGTGGGAGACGACCCTGAGGGATTGTTCACTCAGCAAGGGTCGGAGCTTTATCACTGGCCGAAGTCTGCGCATGAGCAACGGGTAACGTTGTCCCTCAGCCCTGGAACCTACGTCTACGTTGCGGGCGAAGGAGCTTGCTCGCCGAACCTCTCAATCACCGTGTCGTCTGGCAAGACATTCGACGAGGCATTCATTCCCGTAGCCCCAACCATGCCGGGTGGTGATTCGAATGCCAAGTGCTATCCATTGTGGAATTGATAGGAGAAGGGCTCTTGCTCTTTCAGGTCGTCCTGAGAAGTTGCTCGGCTCGACGTAGATGCACAAACCCATTGACAACATGGGGGTACCTGCCGGATATTGAACATGCAAGTGCGGATGTCTGTATGTGCAGACGTACAGACGTCAGCACATCTGCACTCCGCTTGTAATTGGGTAGAACTCGAATGCGTTTAGCAATCACCAATCTCAAGGGAGGGACGGGGAAAACAACCACGGCGGTCCATCTGGCAGCCGGACTCGGACGACGTGCACACACGCTCCTCATCGATGCAGACCCGCAGGGGTCAGCGACTGAGTGGGCAATGCTCATCGGCGACGAGTGCCCATTCGCATTCCTGACGGATGCGGAGCCAGACCTCCATCGCCGCCTTCAAGACATCGCTCGTGGCTACGAGCATGTCGTCATCGATACACCGCCAGGCTACGAGTCGATCGTGCAGAGTGCGATCCTCAGTGCGACGGACATCCTGATTCCGCTCGCCCCAAGCCTGATGGACATCAACCGGCTCCGACCCACGATCGAGCTGATCGCTGGAGTCGAGCGTCTCAACTCGCCACGCATCCAGGTCCTCCTGACGAGGGTCCGGTCGAACACCCGCACAGCGAAGCTTGCTCGGGAAATGTTGGTCAGCAACCTCGGCATGCCCGTTGTCGAAACGGAGATACCGCTCATGGAGGCGTACGTCACTGGATTCGGTCTCGTGCCACCCGAGGGTCACCGCTACGGAGCAGTCCTCGATGAACTGCTTCAGGGCAAGGTGGCTGCAGCATGAGCCCGAAAGCGAGCGACCTCGCAGCACGGTTTGTCTCCAGCGCAGCCGGGACCAGGGCTGCACCCGTAGCTCCACCGAGTCCCGAGCCCCCGACACAACTCTCAGGAACCTCCACGGCATCCATCGTGCGGTTCATGGTGAAGATGCCCAAGGCCCAACATCGCTTCATCCGCCAGTTTGCTCTCGACAGCGACAGCGATGTCAGCACCATCGTCCGAACCCTCCTCACCCGGATCGAGAACGATCCCGTCTTCGCCGAGGAACTGCGGACCATTCTCCAGGAGCACCACTGATGCAGACGTCTGCATGACTGCACATCTGTGCGTCTGCACATCCGCACCAACCCAGCCATGAACCACGCCGAACCAACCGTCCCAGCAATCACTGCCCTCCTCCGTTCGAAGGGGCAGCACACCATCGGGCACGAGACGAACCTGTCCCGCAGCCCGTTGTGGAGAACCCGGCAGAGGACAGCATCAGAAGAGACGGTCGTCTCCCCCATGCTCTACGGCCATGCCTTCCGCCAGGTCGAGGGGCGACCCCTGACGACGGGCGACCAGCGCCTCTTCGCTCACCTGACGACTGCGTTCGTCCGAGGTGGATGCCCGACCGACCGCCGAGTTCCCTTCAGCCTCGGAGATGCTGCACTGGCACTCGGGCACGAGGATGTCGGCGGCAAGCAGCGAGCCCTCATCCGAGGATCACTCGCCCGACTCCGGAGCGTCACCATCGAATCGGCTGTCCGCCATGCGGACGGGCACGAGACTGTTCTCGGATGGGGACTCATCGACAGCTACCTCGTCACGACGAGTGGGGGAGGCAAGGGCTGGATAGTCCTCAGCGAACCTGTGTCGCTCCTCTTGACGGAGGGGAGCGTGACCTTCCTGCACGAACCAACCTGGAAGGCCATCTGTGCTGAGGACGAGGTCGCTGGTCGGCTCTGGAGCTTCCTGGAATCCGAGAACGTTGGGCGTGGCTGGAAGTACCAGCTCTTCACTTCGGAGAACGGTGCCCAGCGCTCAGTTCCTCCGATCGCAGAACTGATGCTGCTCAACTGGTCTTCCCGGCCAGAGGTCGCAAAGCGCATCCGACGTGCCTGCACCGTGGTCGAGAGGCATGACTCCCGCTACAGGCTCCAGGTCGCAACCGGAGCGAATCGAGGATCGTGGGTCCTGACCTGTTCTCGGGGAGCCGATCGGAAACCATCCCGGACCATCGGAGCCGACCTTCCGACCGTCATCATCCAAGCGTGGCGGAAGGCATACCGGAGCCACCTGCCAAGTCAACGACAGCGGGCCATCCTCCTCGAACTGATCACACGGCATACTGCCGAGTGGATTGCAGACATCCTCACCCAGCCATCCCAGGGCGATCCGTTTCACTGCCTCCTGGAGCAGGACCGGCATGTCTCGGACCAGCGACTCGCTGCTGCCCGTGAGGCCGAAGAAGTCTGGGAAGGGGAGAAGCGACGCCAGTCGTCCGAGGCCGAACAGTCCCTCGCCGACCTCATCGCTGAGGTGACCGGGCGCTCCACGACTGCGTGAGGACCCTGGATCAGCAGTCCCTCAATGGGTACTTTCAGCCCCCTGGAATGGGTACGTTCCACACTTGGAATAGGTACTTTCCACACTTGAGCAATAGGTACTTTCCACACTTGGAAACCATGAAAAGGCAATGGGCATATAGATTTTCGACATACCGGAATGCACGCCCCTTCGGGGCTACCGTCGTCTTAACCGTCGTACTTACCGTCGAGTCCTCGCTCTGCGAGTCTCTCGTACCTTCGGTACGCATAATCGGGGGCGCATGCCAGTACGCATAAACGGTGGCGACACGAGGTTCAGAGCCTCTTCTCACCAAGGGATAATCGAGTCAAACGCTCCAATCGCACCACACACCCTTAGCCAGTCCTTCGGGGCTCACCGAAGGGGAGCCGAGCTGATACCCGAGGTCATCCTGAGGATGCTTGAACCTGGCAGGCAGGAGGCGTAGAGTGACTGGTGGAGGCACGGAGACCGACCCGAGGGTCAGGTCCGAGCCCATTTTGACCCCGTCCACTAGACTGTCCTCTTGTGTTGGACGTGGCATTTTCACACATCTCCGGGCCTGCCTTCTGCCCAAATTCCACTTCTGAGCTGGCCTGTTCTGCCCCTGCCCTGGCTCCCTGGAATGGACAGGCCATCCTCGCAAACCCCACCGCCACATCGTGATACTTGTGCCACTGGGGTTTGCGACCGGGAGCCAGGGCAGGGGCAGAGGAAGCGAAAGAGCAGGGGAGAGCAGTGCAGAAGGAAGTTCTGTAGAGTTTTTTTTCATTATTTTTGGAATAAAAAAGAGAGAAAGAGCTTGTAAAAAACTATATGGGGAAAGGGGAATCGCACGCGAGACTTGTATTTTAGATGTTGCAGGATCACATGAGATATCCCATACTTATGGTGTTAGTTCTGAGCGTTGTTCAAGAAGAAGAGAACGACGAAATAATGTCAGTCAGGACTGTGAGTTTCTCCGCTTGAGGTTGTTCCAATGACCGAGCCGAAACGCACAGGAGCTGTCAAGAAGGGAACAACCGCAGCACGTACCGTCCTGCCTGTTGGTTCTGCTCGAAGAGTCGAATTAACAGAGCGTGACCTGGAGATGCTTGTGTGGATCACCAGACACGGCATGGTCACCATGGAACAGATCGCCAGGAAGTTCTTTCCTGGGTCCTCAGGCTTCTCTGCAGCACAGCGCCGCATCCGGAAGCTGGGGCAGGTGCACCCTCCCGTCATCCGGCGAGACCGGACCTTCTGGCGGTACCCAACGGTCATCCGGACGACTGCCTCCGGAGCGAACCTTGCCGGTGTGGACCTCCGTCCAGCACGGCTGGTCCTCGCTGAGGTCATGCACTCGCTTGGCATCGTGGACCTCACCGAACAACTCCTCGAAGAGCATCTTGGAGCCACCCTCATCACGGAGCGGGAGCGCCGAGCCGAGCGCTACCGGGACAAGCGAACGGGCGGGCGGAAGGCGACTGGCCGCATCCCTGACGGGGTGCTCATCCTGAAGGCTTCAGCCTCGCCGGGAGCTGCTCCCAAGGAGACAGCTATCGAGCTGGACCTGTCGCCTC
>JBEKLQ010000028.1:0-36687 GCA_050010115.1 Acidimicrobiales bacterium
GAGAACGCCCCCCAGAACTTGCCGAACCGCTCAATGATGAGCCGGGCGTGACCGACGCCGGTGACCGCGCCCAGCCGGACGACCATCTCCTGGTTGACGATGAGGACCGGAATGAGCAGGGGAAGGGTCCACAGGAGGGTCAACCCGAAGTTCTGACCAGCCTGCGCGTAGGTTGAGACCCCGCCGGCGTCGTTGTCGCCCACCATGACGATGAGTCCGGGGCCCATGATGGCGAGCAGCGTCAGCAGTCGTGCCTGCCACGACCGGCGCCTATCCGTGTCGTGCTCCCTGATCGTCCCCAACGCGCCCTGAATATCCCCGACGTGGGCTTCGTCGAGCACGGCGCTGTTGATCGCGTCTTCGCCCGAGTCGGGCATCGCTTCACTCCCTTCAGTGCCAGGTCGCGGTCATGCGCTTCGTCGCGCGCACGCCGAGACCGCTCAGCCTTTGGGGGGTGGAGCTCCTACAGGCCTGTTATCGGCCGGCGTACGCGTGGGGGTTTGGGGGCCCCGGGTTGATGCGGTCCGCTGCGGCCGGCTGCACCGTGACGGGCGCGCCTGGCGAGGCGGGCTCCGCCCAAGCCGGGACGGCGTCGGCGCAGCGCTCCGGCCGGCGTCGTCATTGCTCGGCCGCTGTCATTCCGGAGTCGCGGCGCCAGCCGCTGGGCAGCAGCAGCTCCAAGACGTCGTCCACGGTCACGACGCCGAGAATGCTGTGGTGCTCCTCGTCCATGACAGGGGCGACGGTCAGATTGAAGTCCGACATCTTTCGCAAGACGGCGTGAAGGTCCCAGTCAGCGTGAACGTGGGCGGGGTTCGCTCGAGCCACTGATGAGAGGAGGTCGCCTGGGTTCGCCCGGATCAACGACACCGCCGGCGCCGATCCTGACAGGGATCCGCCGTCATCGAGAGCGAACACGACTTGGAGGGTCTCGAGCGGGGCGGCGCTCTGACGAATAGCCGACAGGGCGCCGGCGACGGGCGTCTGCTCGGGAAGGGCGAGGAAGTCGGGACTCATGAGGCCCCCGGCGGTCTCAGGGTTGTAGCTGAGCAGTGAACGAACCTTGCGTTGCTGGGGGCTGGGGAGCAGGTCGAGAACGGGCATACGCCGTTCCTGTTCAAGCTCCATGATGAGGTCGGCGGCGTCGTCGGCGGCCATGCGGGAGAGGAGCCGGGCGGTCTCGGCGTCGGACCGCGAGCGGACGAACTCCGCCTGGTGCTCGACGTCGAGCTCTTCGAAGACATCAGCCTCGAGTTCGCGGTCGGCCTTCACCGCCTCGATGATCTCCTCTCCCTCCTCGTGCGACGCAGCCTCCACGATGTCGGCGATCTGGGCGGGATGGAGCTTGGCCAGCTTCCGATACGGGATGTGAAGCCGGGCGGTGGGGACGTGGGCCACAAACGGCTCGATGCTCGCCCAATCGACGAGGGAGCCCGGCGAGATATTGCGCCCCATCCCGCCCGGCAGCATCCGCCTGAGAACCGGCCGGGCGCTCGGGTCGACGCCGACGACCTGCCACACGCCGTCCACTTTGGCCAGCTCGATCTCGTTGGCGCTGATGAGCCGTCCGCCCACAAGATTGATGAGGTGGCGGGCGAGCAGGTCCTTGGCGAGCAGGAGCTCACCGACTCGGCGCTCGAAGCGTCGGAGGTCCACCTGCTCGCCGTCGAAGCGGACCCGACCTTCCTCGAGATCGGCGATCTTCCGGATCGGCACGAAGAGGTCGCGTCCGCCGATGCGCACGACCGCCCCGACGATCGGCGGGTGCGGGTGGAGACCGACTCGCACGATCAGGTCCTCGACGCGGCCGATCCGGTCGCCGGCACGGTCGACGAGCGGACGCTTGACGACCCTTGAGAGGTGCAGGATCGGCTCGGCTACCTCAGCAGCCGCCCCAGATGGCGTCATTGAGGGCACGCCAAAGTGTCTCATCCTGCCGGCTCATCGTCATGGCGACGCTCCGGTCAGTGGATCAACAGGGCGATCACGACGACCGCGACCACAAAGACGGCCACGATCAGCCAGCCTTGCCAAGTCTGGGGGCGAAAGCCATACCCGACACGCTTGGGTCCGAACCAGGGGCGGTGATCCTGCTGGTCGTCGGTCATAGGCCCTTCCCAGCTGTCGTGGGGTTCGGTCGTGAGCTTCGGCGGTCAACGGTTCTCGATGCCGTCATTCCCCGGTGGACGGCGGCCTCTTGCACTTGATGGCGGGTGATGAAGTCGATGTCCTGCTGAGCCGGGGCCCACGTCCACACCGCGTCCTCGCCGTTCGCAGCCCGCAGGACGTTCACCAAGTGGTCGGCGCCCGCACGGAACTTCTCGATCAGCTGTTCGCGCGGGGCAGCAGGCGGACGACGGTCGTCCTCGGGCGGTGCCTGAGCTTCTCGGAAGGCTTCTCGGAAGCGATGCCGGCCCAGAACCAATGGACCTCGGTCAGATGCCCGACAAGGTCGGCTCCGGTCCAACCCGGGCGTGCTCGACGTCGGAGTCCAGGTTGCCATCGGCCGCGGCCGCAAAACCGGCGCTGTGCTCGGCGATCGCTTCCAGGAAATCAGGTGCCGGCGTAGCCATGACAACGAATGTACCCAGCCGACGATGTTGGACGCCCCAACTCTGCTTACCGTTCGGGGAGCTCGATGGGGCGGTCGGCGCAATCGGTCGATAGGGCGAGCGCGTCGATCGCCACGGTTTGCACGGCTGGACAGGGTCGATGGTGGCGCCGGGTACCGCTCGACACCGCAGGTACGCTCCGCCAATGGCGACGCTCACCGAACCTTGGGTCTACGCCTGGCCTCAATCGGTCGTTGCGGGCGGTACCGTTGGGCTCCGGGCTGCCCGGCCGGCGGGCCGACGGTGTACGCGCTTTGTACCCACTGTCGGAACAAAACGCGTACACCGTCGCGGAGCTCGGGCGGCCTCGGCCCTCGTAGCGAGACCCGGCCACCGCTACCACGCGGGGAGCGGGGTGCCGAGCCCGCTCATCCGTCAGCGAACGCCGAGACACCCATCGCTCTCGCCACCGACATCAGCAACTCCTTGTCGTGCTCGTAGCTGAGCCGCCGCGGCGCGTCGGCGAGCCCGACCCAGGCCAGCTCGTCCACCTCGTCGGTCGGGTGCCACGCGCCGTCGATCGGTTGCATCAGCCAGTACCCCACGACCTTTGGGCGGCCGCGCCGATCGACGTATTCCACTTCGCCGACGAACCTGCCCAGGGCGCACGTCCATCCGGTCTCTTCGAGCACCTCGCGGAGCGCGCCCTCCTCGGGCGGCTCGCCGGGCCCTAACTTGCCCTTTGGGAGCGTCCAGTCCCGGTGGAGCGGGCGATGCACGAGCGCAACCTCCCAACCGCCCGTAGCCGACGCCCGCACCACGACGCCGCCGGCCGCCCTGACGACCTCGGTGCCGGCGGCGCCAGCGCCGCCGGAGGCGGGCGCGGCGGTAGTCGCAGTAGAGGTGGCTGCGCCAGCGGGGCTGTGCTCTGCACGCTCGGTGTCTGACGTTGCCCCAGAAGAACTGCCGCTCGGGGCGCTCGCTCCTTCGGTGTCACGAGATGGCCTCGCGCGCTCCGGACTCATCGAAACTGACCCTATCCCGAGCTGGCCGTGCGCCCGGGGTAGCCGGGTAGCGTGGCGAGTGTGACCGGCACCGATCGTGTGATGACCGGGGTTGAGGTCGAGTGGCAGCTTGATGCGATCGATCTGCGCCCGGTGGAGCGTTGGTTCGCCGCCCGCGCCGCCGGTGGTCCAAGCGCATCCGGTGGAGCGAGCGCTGGAGGCACACCTGCCCACAGCGGGGCTCGTCGAGACGCCGGCACGAGTGCCTCGCAGGTCGACGGTGCCGCCGCCCGGGTCCCCTTGCTGGCGTCGGTGCCAGGTCTCGAGGCCATTCCCGCGCCGGCGAAGCGCCTGGTCGACTCGTACTTGGACACGGCCGACTGGCGCCTCGGGCGGGCCGGCTATGTGCTGCGCACCCGCCGGCGTGCGGGTCGGCTCGAGGCGACGCTCAAGGACCTGGTGCCGTCTGCGAACGGTCTCCGCCGGCGCCTCGAGGTGACCGAGCCCCTGCCGTCCGCCGATATCGGCGACCTCGACCCAGACGGTCCGGTCGGGCGGCGGCTCCGGGCGCTTGCCGGTGCACGCCCACTACACCAGGTGCTGGACGTCCGGACCCGCCGGCGCCCGTACGCCCTCGAGGTTCACGGCGCTCGCGTCGGAGAGGTCGCTCTTGACGACACCGTCATCGTCGCCGGCCAGGATCGTCACCGCATCCGGCTTCAGCGGGTAGAGATCGAGGTGCTGCCACCGTGGGTCGAGTCACTGGCCCCCCTTGTCGAACGCCTGCGGCAGGACTGCGGCCTTCAACCAGCCGCGCTGTCGAAGTTCGAAGCCGGGCTGCTGGCCTCCGGGCTCGTCATCCCGCGTCACAGCGATCTCGGCCCGACCGAGATCTCGGCGACATCCAGCGTCGGCGACGTCGCCTATGCGGTGCTCCGCAAGGACGCCGCCTCGATGCTTGCCCACGAGCCCGGCACCCGCCTCGGCGACGACCCGGAGTCGCTCCACCAGATGCGAGTGGCGACGCGTCGGCTCCGGGCGGCGCTCGCACTGTTCGGCGACGTAATGCCGGCGCGCGCCGCCCGAGTGAGCGAAGAGCTTCGCTGGCTTGCGGGGGTGCTCGGGTCGGTGCGGGACCTCGACATCCAGCTTGAGCGCCTCGACGGTTGGACCGAGCATCTCCCCGGTGAGCACCGCCAGGCCCTCGACGAGCTCGCCGACTTATTCGCCCGCCACTACACGACGGCTCGGGCCGAGTTGATCGAAGCGCTCGATTCGCGGCGCTACGAACGGCTCGTGACCAGCCTGACGTCCTTGGTGGGCCAAAGGCCGTCCCTACGAGCCGCACCCGGGTACGTCGCCGCGCTCGAAGCGCTGCCGAATCTCGTCAACGCCCGCCACGGCGACGCGGCGAAGGCGGCTAGGCGCGCCCGGCGCTCCGGTGTGCTCGCCGACTTCCACCGCCTGAGGATCCGGTGCAAGCGGCTCCGCTACGCCATCGAGTTCACCGGGGACCTCTATTCCGGCGACGTGAAACGCTACGCGAAGACGATCGCCGGCCTGCAGGATGCCCTCGGGCTCGTGCAGGATGCCGAAGTCGCCGCCACCCGCCTCAACGACATCGCCCTCAGCGACGAGGGCGAAGCGTTGTCGCACGCGACCGTGTTCGCCATGGGAATGGTGGCCGAGCACTGCAACGCAGAGGCCGCAAGCCGGCTCGGCAACCTGCCATCCACGAAGAACGTCATCAACGGGGCGATATGGCACAAGGCATCCCACCAGATGGACGAACGGAGAGCGGAAGCTGCCGAGCTGGCGGTGTTGGCTACAGCTGCACGGGCCGTTGCCAATCGGGCCGCCGCTGATGCGGCGAAGCCGGGGAGAGCTAGAACGACGCTCCCCAACCTCGCGGTTCCCCCACGGAAGGCGGTGAGGCGGTCAGGTCCGTCGGCTCAGCCCGCCGGCACCGCCTCCATCGGCAAAGCGACTAAGGCGACCAGGGCGACGAGGCCTGAAGGCGGCGCAGCGAGCGGCGCGGCTCGGGCCGGCGCCGCGAGGCCTGCGCTACCAGCTAGCGGCGCAGCCAAGACCGCGGCTCGCAATGGCACCGTCAGGCCTGAAGGCGGCGCAGCGAGCGATACAGCCGAGACAGCGGCTGCGGCCGGCGCCGAGGCGCCGGCGAAGTCAGCTACGCCGATCCGCCGGCGGAGCGCACCAGGCTGAGTGAGGGGCCGTCCCGGTAGGCCCGGGCGGCAGCCACGAGCGCGTTGAAGAGGGCCTGCTGCTCGGGGTCGGTGTCGGCGCTCATCTCCGGGTGCCACTGCACCGCCAGCGCAAAGGGGTGTGGATGGACGGGTTCGATCGCCTCGACGCAGCCGTCCGCCGAGCGGGCCGTCACGCGCAGCCCGGTCCCCACTGCGTCCACCGACTGGTGGTGCGCCGAGGTGCAGCGCTCGGCACGCAGGGCACCAAGCGCCCGCTCGAGGTGGCTGTCCGGCTCGACGTCCACCGGATGCTCGCCAAGCATCATGTCGTGCGGCCGGCCGTGAAGATCGTCGTCATAGCCGGGGTGATCGACCACATGCTGGTGCAGCGTGCCGCCCGCGGCGACATTGACCACCTGGCAGCCCCGGCAGATCGCCAACACCGGAACGTCGTGCACCAACGCGTAGCGGGCGAGCTCCAGTTCCAGCGCATCACGGGCGGCGTTGAAACCGTAGCCACACGGGTGCGGCTCCTGCCCATAGCTGGCCGGGTCGAGATCGCCGCCCCCGATCAAGAGGAGGCCGTCGGTCCCGGCGAGCAGCTCCTCGGGCGGACACGGTGGTGCGCCGGTGATCGCCGGCAGTAGCACGACACGGGCACCGGCACGGTGCAGGCCCTAGACGTAGCGCTCGGAGATCGCCACGTGGCCGGCCGGGCGTCGAGGCGTCTCGCTCTGAGGCAGCTCGTAGGCGACCGCGGCGATGACGACTCGAGTCACGCCCCGTCACCTGGTCGAGGGGCCGCCTTGCGGGACGAAGGCGCCTTCCTGGCCGGGGACCCTGTGGCCTCGGCTGCGCCACTCGCGAGCTGAGCGCCCTCGGCTCCGGCGCGGGCCGCGTCGGCGAGCTTCTCCGCTGCAGCGGCCTTTTTGGCAATGGTGGGTCGCTTCGAGGCGCTCGCCGCCCGCCGCCCGCCGCCGCCCTGGCCAACGACCGGGTGCCCATGCTCGTGCGCTTCACGAGCGTGCTCGTGGTCGAAGTCCTGGTGGGGGTAGTGCGCGTGGCGCTCGTCGGTGTGCGAGTGCTCGTGGTGATGGGCGTAGGCGAGGTGCTCGAATACGCCGGTCGACTCGAAGAAGTTGTGCGTCACATGAAAATGCTCGTGCGTGTGCGTCGTGGCCTCGTGCGTGTGCTCATGGGCGTGCCCGTGCTCATGTGTATGCCCGTGCACGTGCTCGGGGCTGGCGCTTTCTGACTCGCTCACTTCAGTTCCTCGTTTCACGGGGGTCGGGTCATCCCGAGCCTAATGACGCCTCCAGGGCGCGCCGCGCCAGCCGGTGCAGCCCGTCTCAGTCAGGCGACATTCACGCGCCAGCCCTGGCGTCGCGCGCGCTATGCCTTGACGCGCAGGGGGAAGCGCACGACGATGCAGGCTGGCTGGAGCACTGCGGGGCCGAAAGGCCTGCGAGACGCGCGATCGACGAGGAGACGAGACTTGGCCGGCACGAGCGCCGACCGGCAGCTCGCCGTGCTGGAAGCGACCGGCTCGTTGCGAACGACGTCGTGCTCTTTATCTACGGCGACTGTGGCGGGCCCCGCCCGCTGTCGGAAGCGAAAACGAGTACCGGCCGACCGAAGTGACCATAGACGATGAGGTTGGAGTCCCCGATCGGGACCGTGTGCAGGACGACGTGCTCGCGCCTCATGACCACACCTTTCCGAGAAGATCGACGAGATACGGGGTCCAAGCGTCGCGCCATGCGATCCAGCCGGCTGGGCGTCGCCGAGCAGGGCAGACGGCACATCGATCTCCTGGGTCTCGCCCCGCGCCCGGTCCGCGGGGACCCACGCCGGCGGTTGGTACTCGGGGAACTCGATGACGGAGCGCTCGCCGAAGGCTCCGGGGGCCCGCATCGGGTTGGCGGGGTCGAGTATCAGGTCGTAGCGGCTCTCTGCGGTGGCCACTTCGAAGCGGTACTCGAATCGATCGACGGGCGGCCGCTCGAAACCCACCTCCCACCGCCCGTCGTCCCCGGTTCGATCCGACGGATCAGTCGAGCGAGCAGCCGTTGCCTTGTTCAGGGAGTGCGGGGTGGTCAGCCTGGGCCAGCATTCGTGAGGGCCACGGCATCGGTCCCCGGGCCGGCGGTGGCCGTGAGAGCGGTCCTGCCCGTGGACAGGTCGATCTCGGCGATACTGCCCGTTCCGCTGTCGGCCACGAAGGCCACGGGTTGCGGGCTCGTCAGGGCAAGACCGAGAGGGAGCGATCCCGCCGCGCTGGTGGCGCTCACTGAGAAGCCCTTGATCTCGAGCTGGTCCAGGTCCCCTGAGTAGGTCGTGACGTAGGCGAACGGGTCGTGGTAGGCGACTGCGATACCGGTTGGAGACGGGATCTGCACCCTGCGCGTCCGGCGAAAACGAGCTACGGACACCCTGGACACGGTGTTCCCGGTGCGGCTCCCGACGAGCACGAAAGTCGACGTCTGCGAGACGGCCAGCGCGTCGGGCCCGGCAGCGACGGCGACGGGGGAGTAAGCGACGTCGGTCGAGAGGTTCACCGGGGTGACGCTGGCGGACCCGAAGTTGGCCACGAACGCCACCGTCCCAGTCTGCGGGATCGCTACGGCGCTGGGCTCGGATCCGACCTTGACGGTCTTCGTCACCTTGCTCGTGGCCAGATCGACGATGCTGACGGCGTCCGACCCCCGGCAGGCGACGACGGCCAGCGTGCCAGCGGGGTTGATGGCGATCCCGTCAGGGTCGGCCCCGACAGCGATGGCATGACCCACGGCGCCGGTAGCGGCGATGATCGGCACGATCTCGTTGGTGTCCGTCAACGTCACCCACAGCGTCTTGCCGTCCGGCGTGACCGCGACCGCACCGGGTTCGCCGGCGAGGTGGATCGCCGCCAGAGGTACGACCACACCCAGCTGCACGTGCGTGACCTCGCCCGCCGAGTAGTCCGCGACCGCAAGCGACTCGTCGCCGCCCGTGAAACAAAGCGCGGCGGTGCCCGCGCCCACCGGCACCGCATGGCCGACGGCGAGCGACGGCAGGGACACCGGAACGACGGTGCCGTCGTGGAAGTCGGTGACGTAGGCCGTCTGGTTGTCGGAGGAGACCACGATTGCCGTCGGGTCGGTGCCGACCGTCGCGCCCGGTTTCACTTTCTTTCCGACGACCGTGATGGGGATGATGTCGGCGGATCCGTAGTCCACGACGAGCGCTGTCTTGCCGTTCGGAGTCACGGCGATCCCGTCAGGCTCGCTGCCGACGGTAAGCGGCCGGGACGTCTCATGCGAGACGAGGTCGACGGGTGTCACCGTGTTCGAACCGAAGTTCGCCACGAAGGCGGTCTGACCGTCTGGCGTGACGGCGATCGCATCGGGATTCGATCCGACCGAGGTCTGAAAGCGGACCTTATTGGTTGCGAGATCGACGGCGACGACTTTGTCGCCGAGGAGATCTGCGACGTAGGCGGTCGTGCCATCGGGCGACAGAGCGATAGCCGCCGGTCCGCTCCCGACCGTGACACCGGTAGCGACCACGCCCGTCTTCAGGTTGATCGGGGCCAAGGAGCCTGAGCCATACTCGGCGACGTAGGCGGTGCTCCCGTCCGGCGAGATGGCGATGGCGTCAGGCTCGCTCCCGACCTTGATGGCCTTCCCGGCCGTCAACGTGCCCAGGTTGATCGGCGTGACGGTGTTCGCCGAGTAGTTGGCCACATAGGCCGTGTCGGTCCCCGGCGCGATCGCGACCGCGTCGGGTGCGGTCGTGCGAACGGTACCGGCTGCGGCAGCTCCGGAGAGGGCGATCGGGGTCACGGTCGAGGCGGTGTGATTGATTGCCCAGGCGTACCCGGACACGCCGAGCGTCTGCCGGGCATCGTGGGGGAGGGCGGCCCGGGTACCCGCATGAGGGCCGCTGGGTGTCCGCGTGACCGACGAAGCCGTGGCTGTCGTTGCCCCGACCAATGCACCGAGACCGATGCCGCCGCAGGCGATCACGCTTGCCACGACCGTCGCCGGTGCAACTCTGCGGCGCTGGCCGGCGAGTCGTTGGTGACTTGAGCTGGTGTTCATCGCGCTGAGCCCCGATCTGATGGAGAGGTGTGCGGCGGTCGGGCTCGTCAGTGGTTCTGCTAACAGCCGTGGTGCGGCAGACACGTGGAGGTCGTTGTCGTAGGCGAAGTCGTCGTGGTGGTGGTGGTGGTGGTGGACGTCGTCGTTGTGGTCGTCGTCGTGGTCGTGGTGGTCTTCGGCTGAGTGGTCGTGGTCGTCCTCGGCGATGTCGTGGTGGTCGGGGAAGCGGTGGTCGTCGTGGTCGTGCTGCGCACGGTTGTTGTGGTCGTCGTCTTGGCCGACGGGTGCGCCTTCTTGTGGGCGTGGTGCTTGGGGGGAGGGGGAGGAGGCACGACGACCGGCGTCGAAGTGGTGGTCACGGTGCTCATGGTGCTCAGGGTGGTGTTGCTCGCCCCTTTGGTCGAGGTCCCTGAGCTCGCGAGCGCCACGCTGATGACGAGTGCGGCGACGCAAAGGATCAGCAGGGGAAGCCCTATCTGCGGGCGCAGCAGTCCTTTCCGCTGTGTTTTGAGCTCCCTGTTGTTGAGGTCAGCGAGCTGGCGTTCCAGGGGTGCAGCCTTCTCGTCTGGTGCAGCCTTGTGAGCGAGCGGCGGGGTCTGGCCGGGCCGTGGCGAAGCCACGGCGGGGGGTGGCGAAGCCTGGGCCGCCGGGGGTGGCGAAGCCTGGACCGGCCGCGGCGGCGGAGGCTGGCCCCAGACAAGTAAGTCCGTCGGAGGTTGCTCGGGCGAAGCCTGGACCGGCAGCGGCGGCGAAGCCTGGACCGGCAGCGGCGGCGGAGGCTGGCCCCAGACGAGGAAGTCCGTCGGAGGTTGCTCGGACGGAGCCTGGGCCAGGGATGGCGTGGGGATGGACGGAGTCGGCGGCACTAGGGCCGCCGGCGGCGGCGGGTTCTGGCCCCAGACGAGGAAGTCCGTGTGAGGCTGCTCAGGCGCTGGCTTTTCGCCCCGAGTAGGAGTTGTCGGCGGCGGGGGCCGCGGCGGAGGCTGAACCGGCGGTGGCGTCTGGCTCTCTGCGGGCTGGCCCGCCGCAGGCTTCTGGCCCGCCGCAGGCTTCTGGCCCGCCGCAGGCTTCTGGCCCGCCGCAGGCTTCTGGCCCGCCGCAGGCTTCTGGCCCGCCGCAGGCTTCTGGCCCGTCGCAGGCTTCTGGCCCGCCGCAGGCTTCTGGCGCACTGAGGGCTGGCCCGACGACGGCTGCCGTCCCGACCGAGTCTTCCCACCCGACCTAGGCTTTCTGGCTGCTGGAGGCTGCCCTGCTCGAGACTGCCCTGCTGGCCCTGCTACAGCCTTGTCGTCCGACGACGGCTGGTCGTTCTCGGGTCGCGGTGACGTGCTAGGCGTCTCGTCCGGCACCGCTCCTCCCCTCGTCAACCCCTGCCGCCGTATCGCGCACGCCAGAACCGCGGTGGTTCACCCGGCGTTCACCTCCAGGTTAGGCCAGGTCCTCGCCAGCTGCACGTATCTCGCCGCTAACCAGGCCGGCGCCGGGGCTCGCCCGCTCGTTGTCCTCGTCTGCACTGCCGTCACCGGTCGTGGTCCCCGACTCACCCTCGGGACCCGGCATCGGGTTGACCCACGGATCGCCCGCCGGGACCCCTTCGGACGCCAGGCCCCTCGAGCGCGCGCGGTCGCGCCACACGAGCCATCCCATGAACGACAGCCCTACAGCGACGAACGCGAGCGAGGTCACCTCAACCGCGACGCCACCCGGCCCGTGGGGGAGCAGTACGTACTCGTCGAAGAAACGCGACACCCCGTACATCGTCATCACCGCCGTCACGACGACCCCGATGGGACCGCCCCGGCGGCTCACGAAGCGCTCGACCTGCAGCGCGAGAGCGAAGATCACGAAACACTCGATCGATTGGAAGATCGGGACCGGCACCCGCTTGCCGACCTGCCCGGCGTACGCCATGCCGTACCAGGCCGTCGTCGGGTTCCCACCGCCCGAGACCATCAGCTGCGGCCCGAGTAGCCGGCCGACAGCCCAGGCCACTGCCAGCACGGGCGCCACGAGGTCGAGCGCCACGGTCAGGCGAAGCGGCTTGCACCACCGGTGGGCGAGCAGCAGGCCGGTCGGGACGGCCAGCGCCAGACCCCCGTAGCTCGTCAGCCCGCCGTGCCAGATGGCGAGGATGTCACCGGTGTTCCTCGAGTAGAAACCCCAGTTAGCGATCACATGCGCCGCCCTCGCCCCCACGATGGCGGAGACGATGATCCAGATGAAGCCCCGCCCGAGCCAGCCGTCGTCGTAGCCGTGCGCACGTAGCCGGCGGGCGAAGTATCGGTATGCGAACCAGAACGTGATCGCGAGCCCGATCCCGTAGGTGTGGATTTGTAGCGACCCGATGTGGAACACGACCGGGATCGGCTTCACGACGTGATCACCGAATGATTATCCCCCATCGCGTCGCCCATCCGGTTGCGGCGCTACCGTGGCGACCCGTGCCAGCTACCATCCCAGTCGCCGGAAGGTTCGAAGGACGGGTCGCGTTGGTGACCGGGGCGGGATCGGGAATCGGCCGGGCTACGGCCGAGCGACTCGCTCGCGAGGGTGCGGCCGTCGGTTGCGTCGACCGCGACCGCGACCGGCTCGCCGAGACCGTGGCGTCCCTGAAGACCGACGTGGCCGGCGTCGTGATCGGCATCGAATGCGATATCACCGAGGCCAGCGAAGTCGAGCGGGCGTTCGCCGATCTGGACGCAGCGGCCGGTGTGGCCGATGTGGTGTGCAATGTGGCGGGGATTGGGGGCTTCTCGCACACTCATGAGACCACCGACGCCGAGTGGGCACGCATGATCGCCGTGAACTTGACCGGGACGTTCCTCGTGTGCCGGGCGGCTCTGCAGCGCTGGAGCGCTCTCATCGCCGACGAACCGAAGCGGTACCGGCGGCGGCGCACTCCCGGCCCGGGCACACCGGCACCGTTGCCCAGGCCGGCGATCGTGAACGTCGCCTCGTCCGCCGGACTGATGGGCCAGCCCTACAGCGCCGCCTACTGCGCCTCGAAGGGAGGGGTCGTCCAGCTCACGAAGGCGCTGGCGGTCGAGTATCTCGAGGCCGGTTTCCGGGTGAACGCCGTGGCCCCGGGAGGGGTGGACACCCCGTTGCTCACGAGCTTCGTATTGCCGGAGAACACGTCCGGTCCGTTGATCGCCCGCATGGTGTCACCATTCGGGTTCGCGCCGCCGTCGGACATCGCTGCGCTTATTGCTTTCATCGCATCGGAGGAGGCCGGGCCTATGACCGGTTCGATCGTGCCCGTGGACGGTGGTTTGACCGCCTGACGAACGCCAGGCGACTCACGTGCGATGCCAGGGGTTTGAGCCGGTTAGCCTTCGCCGGGTACCTTCGAGGGAGGCGTCGGAATGAAGCGAGTCATCTGGGCAGGGTCGTTGATCCTCGCGTTGCTCGTCGTGATGGCAGGGACGTCGAGTGCGACCGGCGCCACCGCGAGCGCCGGACGCGGTGGCGCCGGGCACGCCCGATTGGTCGCTGACAAGAAGAAGCCGACCATCGAGTTAGGGATCGACGGGAAACCCGATCCCGCTCAGGATGCCCCGGTCAGTAACGTCGACGCCATACCGACCAGCGGCGAGGCGCCGCTCACGGTCAGCTTCGACGGCTCGATGAGCACGTCGGACACCAGCACGATCGCCTCCTGGGACCTGAGCTTCGGTGACGGCAGTCCCGATGCCACCGGCGAGGGTGCGCCCGCCGAACCCACCGTGTCGCACGTGTACACGTCGGCGGGAGTCTTCACGGCGACACTCACGGTCACCGACGCCAACGGCTTGACCGGGACCGCGACCTGTACGGTGACGGTGAACGCGCCCCCGCCGGTTCCGCCAGTCGCCGCGCTGGGCAACAGCACCGGTTCGGGAGCAGGGCCACTTACCGTCACCTTCGACGGTTCGGGGAGCACCGCGCCCAACTCGTCGATCGCTTCGTGGGAGCTGAGCTTCGGCGACGGCCAACCCGACGCCACAGGCACCGGTGTGCCGTCGTCGCTGACGGCCAAGCACGTCTACAAGTCGAACGGCACCTACCGCGCCACCCTCACGGTGACGAACACGGCTGGTGAGACCGGCACCGCCACCTGCGTCGAGACGGTCGCTCCGAAGACCCAGCACCCCGTGCTGGCCGAGCAAACCTGCTCGGGTATTGATCCGCTGCCAGTCACCTTCGACGGCTCGGCCAGCATCCTTTCGAACGGGCCCATCACCTCCTGGGACCTGTCGTTCGGCGACGGCAGCGCGGATTCGACGGGCACGGGTCCGCCGCCTTCGCCGACGGCGACCCACACCTATAGCCAAGTGGGGACATTCGTCGCCACCTTGACGGTGACGGGCGCTAGCTCGTACTCGAGGGCGACCAACGTGGTGACAGTCGCGCCCACGCCGCCGGTACCCAACATGAGCTCGGTCATAGTCCCCAACGCTGAAGGCATCCACAAGATCAAGCATGTGGTCGTGATTTTTCAGGAGAACCGCTCGTTCGACAGCTACTTCGGCACGTTCCCCGGGGCCGATGGCATCCCGATGAAAGACGGCGTTCCGACCGTGTGCTTGCCCGATCCGGCGTCCGGTGGCTGCGTCAAGCCCTATCACGACACCTCGGACGTGAACTGGGGTGCCCTGCACTCCAACGGCTCGTACACCGCCGACCTGGACGGCGGGAAGATGGACGGCTTCGTGAAGGTGGCGGCCAAGATGAACACGCTTCAGTGCTTCACCAAAGTGTGTCAGCCACCTGTAGCGACCAGCGACGTCATGGGGTATCACACCGCCGCCGAGATCCCCAACTACTGGTTCTGGGCAAAGGAGTTCGTGCTCGAGGACCATATGTTCGCCAGCGACAACAGCTGGAGCTTGCCGAACCACCTGAGCCTTGTCTCGCTCTGGTCGGCGACGTGCTCGCAGCCGCACAATCCGATGAGCTGCGTCAGCAACAACGACCTTCCCTCGACGTTGCCCACCGACTATCCGTGGACGGATCTGACGTGGCTGCTCCATGCCGACAACGTCTCGTGGCGCTACTACGTCGGCACCGGGTCAACGCCCGACTGCGACGACGACGCCGCCTACTGCGAGGCGAGCAGCATCAGCCCCTTGACGCCGAGCATCTGGAACCCGCTTCCGCTCTTCGACGACGTCGCAACCGATGGGCAGAAGAACGACGTGGTGAGCACGGCCCAGTTCTACCCGGCTGCCTTGAACGGGACGCTCCCGGCGGTCTCGTGGATCATTCCGAGCGGCGTGGTGAGCGAGCACCCTGAGAACCGGGTCTCAGCAGGCCAGGCGTACGTGACCGGGCTCATCGACTCGATCATGGAGGGCCCTGACTGGGGGAGTACGGCGATCTTCCTCACCTGGGACGACTGGGGCGGCTTCTACGACAACGTGGTTCCACCTGAGGTCGACTCCCTCGGCTATGGGTTCCGCGTGCCGGCGATGGTGATCAGCCCGTACGCGAAGCGCGGCATGATCGACCACGACGTGCTCAGTTTCGACGCCTTCGCCAAATTCATCGAGGATGACTTCCTGAGCAGCGCCCGGCTCGACCCGGCCACCGACGGCCGCCCTGACTCTCGCCCCGACGTGCGGGAGGACGAGCCGATCCTCGGGGATCTCCAAGACGACTTCAACTTCAACCAGGCGCCCCTACCACCACTGGTGCTGCAAAGCGGGCCGCCCTGGGGCCAGGTACCCAAACAGCAACGAACACCCGGGCCGACGGAGGGTGAGGCCCCGCTCACCGTCAGCTTCGACGCCTCGGGTAGCACGGCCCCCAACTCGGACGTCGCCTCATGGGACCTGTCCTTCGGCGACGGCTCGCCGGACGCGACCGGGACGGGCGCGCCCCCGAGCCCGACGGTGTCGCACACCTATAGCACCCCAGGCACGTACACGGTCCAGCTGACGATCACGACGGTCGATGGGGGGACCGCGACGATTGACGAGAGCATTACCGTGCTGGCGCCCCAGCCGGTGCCGACCCTGACGGCGTCCCCACCCGGTGGTAACGGCCCGCTCACGGCGGTGACGTTCGACGGTTCGGGGACGACGGACCCGGATAGCACGATCACGTCGTGGGACCTGTCCTTCGGCGACGGCTCGCAGGACGCGACGGGGACGGGCCCGCCGTCTAGCCCGACGGCGACACACAGCTACATCAAGGCGGGTGTCTATCCGGTCGTCCTCACCGTCCACGACGCCAACGGCGCAACCGCATCGGTTCCGTACACGTACATCGTGCATCCGATCGTCACACTCAGCCCGAGCACCCTGGTGCCATTGGGGAGCGACGTCGTCACCGGAGGTGGGCTGTCGCCGGGGGAGACGGCGAGCATCACGTTGAACGGCCAGCCTTGGGCGACGGCAACGGTCGGACCCGATGGTGAGTTCACCACACCGGCGCTCGCGGTGCCCGCGCTGGCGGCCACGACAGCCGAGGTCACGGTGACTGGTCCGGTGAGCGGCGTTGACCAAACGGTGACCCCCGACGTGTCTGCAGACTGGACGTCCTTCCGATTCGCCCCGTACGGCGGGGGTTACAACCCCTACGAGTTCACACTCAATACGGGCAACGTCGGTCAGCTCACCCCGCTGCCGTGGGCAGGCAAGACGGGCGCGCCGATCAGCGGGTCTGCCACCTACAACGACGGGAAGCTCTGGGTCGGATCGACGAACGGGTACATCTACGAGTTCTACGCCCCGACCTACTCGCTCTGGCACAAGCTGTCAACTGGTGGGGCCGTGGTGTCGGCGGCCGCTACCACGAGCGACCTCGCGGTCAATGACGACATCTTCAGCTCGAAGAGCGGGAGTCTCTACGCCATGACCGACCAATGCAAGCTAACGGGGACGGCAAAGTCATGTCTCAAGTGGACGAGCGCGCCGGTCGGTCCGATCGAATCCTCTCCGATCGTTGTCGGGAGCACGATCTACGTAGGCTCGGACGACGGGAACCTGTACGCGTTCTATGACAAGTCGGGGAAGCGCCTGTGGTCCGTCGCGACGGGAGGCCCGATCCGCTCCTCGCCGGCCTACGCCGACAACCTCATCGTGGTCGGCTCCAACGACGGCAAGCTCTACGGAATCTCGACCGTGCACCGCGATGATGTCGTGTTCACCGGAGCGACCGGAGGCCCTGTCACATCGTCGCCGGCGATTGACGGCAACGTGGCCTACGTCGGGTCCCAGGACGGGAGCCTGTACGCCTTCTCGCTCAGTTGCGTCGGTACGTGCACGCCGCTGTGGACGGCAGCGACCGGCGGACCGATCGAGTCGTCGCCTGCAATCGTCGGAGGCACGATCTATGTCGGGTCGGACGACGGCCACCTCTACGCCTTCAACGAGGCGACCGGCGCCCTCGAATGGAGCGTGGCCACTGGGGGAGCCGTCATCTCGTCGCCCGTTGTGGCGAACGGAGTCGTGTACTTCGGGTCGAGCGACGGCAAGGTGTACGCCGCCGACGCAGCGGGCTGCGGCTCCGCCACGTGCACGCCCCTGTGGTCGGCGGCAACGGGCGGGGCCATCGTCTCGTCCCCCATTGTCGCCGACGGCGTCCTGTACGTCGGCTCGAACGACGGAGACCTGCACGTGTACGGCCTCGGGCCGGCTGATGCCGTACGGGTGGCCCGCTCGGTGGTGGCGGTCGCGATCGGTCTCGTGGCCGGGCGGATCTGACCGGCCGCCCGGCCAGGCCAGCGTCGAATTAGGCCGGGCCCATGACCGGTTTCGATCGTGCCCGTGGGCGGTGGTTTGACGGCCTGAGGGCCCTGGGCGCGGGTAGGGATAGCATGCCGCACGAGTCTGGCAAAGGGGGCACGTGAAACGGATCGTGTGGACACTGCTGCTGGCCGTTGGACTTCTAGGCGCAATGGCCGGCTTGTCGGGCGGCGCAGGCTTGGCCGCAAGGTCGGCTCCCACCGCCGGCACCCGCGCCCAGCTGGTCGACGATCCGAACGGTCCAGTAGGCGAGCTCAGCGTCATACCGAGCACGGGTGACGCACCGGTCACGGTCAGTTTCGACGGCTCGATGAGCACGTCGGCGACCTCCACGATCGTGTCGTGGGATCTGAACTTCGGCGACGGTACCCCCGACGCCACCGGCGTGGGCCCGCCTGGGGCCCCTACGGCATCGCACACCTACACGTCGGCGGGCTACTTCACGGCCACGCTCACCGTGACCGACGCCAACGGCGCGACCGGGATCGCCACGTGCACCGTGACGGTGAACACGCCGCCTCCGGTTTCTCCGGTCGCCGCGCTGGGCGACAGCACGGGTAAGGGGCTGGTCAGCTCCGCGGTCACTTTCGACGGCTCGAAGAGCACCGCCCCCAACTCGTCGATCGTTTCGTGGCGCCTCTCGTTCGGGGACGGTAGGGCCGACGCGTCCGGCACCGGAGCACCGCCGTCGCCGACCGCAACGCACGCCTACAAGAAGGGAGGCTCCTATACCGCCACGCTCACGGTGACGAACACGACCGGCCAGACCGGTACCAGCAGCTGCGTGGTGACAGTCAATGGAAGGCATCTGGAACCGCTTCCCGTGCTGGCTGAGCGAACCTGTTCTGGTTCGGCGTCGCTGCCGGTCACCTTCAACGGCTCGGCCAGCTCGGATTCGATCGGGCCCATCACGTCCTGGGACCTCTCATTCGGTGACGGCAGGCCCGACGCCACCGGCACCGGTCCGCCCCCCTCGCCGACGGCGACCCACACCTACACCGAGGTCGGGACGTTCACGGCGACCCTGACGACCACGGGTCCCGACAGCTCGGGGACGGATCAGACCACCACGACGAACGAAGTGACGGTCACCCCGCCGCCACCGGTGCCCAACTTGAGCTCCGTCGTCGTCCCGAGCGGGGCCGGCATCCACAAGATCAAGCACGTGGTCGTGATCTACCAGGAGAACCGATCGTTCGACAGTTACTTCGGCACGTTCCCCGGGGCCGACGGGATACCCATGAGCGACGGTGTCCCGACCGTCTGCAACCCTGATCCACGGGCGGGCACCTGCGTCCAGCCCTACCACGACACCGCCGATACGAATTTCGGCGGGCCGCACGGTACCCCCGGGTTTCCCATTGACGTGGACGGCGGGAAGATGGACGGCTTCATAGAGGCGGCGGAGGCGAAGACGACTGGCGAATGCTTCACCACGCTCTGCTCACCGCCTGGCGGGATCACCGACGTGATGGGCTACCACACCGCCGCCGAGATCGCGAACTACTGGAAGTACGCCGAGGAGTTCACGCTCAACGACCACTTCTTCGCCAGCGAGGACAGCTGGAGCCTGCCCAGTCACCTCGGGCTGGTGTCGCTCTGGTCCGCCCAATGCTCGGTGGCCGACAACCCCATGAGTTGCGTCAGCGCCACTCCGGGCGTGCTTGACGACAGCTACCCGTGGACCGATCTCACCTGGTTGCTCCATGCGGACGACGTGAGCTGGCGCTACTACGTCGGGACAGGCTCGAGCCCGGACTGCGACGACAACGCCGCCACTTGCGAGGCAACCGGGATGAACCCGAAGGCTGCGAATGTCTGGAACCCGTTGCCCAACTTCGAGGACGTCAAACAGGACAGTCAGCTCGGCAACATCGTCAGTACGTCCCAGTTCTACCCGGCGGCGCGCGACGGGACGCTTCCGGCCGTGTCGTGGATCATCCCGAGTGGGCCGGTCAGCGAGCACCCAACGCAGAAGGTGTCATCCGGCATGTCCTACACGACCGGCCTCATCGACGCCATCATGGAAGGCCCGGACTGGGGAAGCACGGCCATCTTCCTCACGTGGGACGACTGGGGTGGGTTCTACGACAACGTCGTCCCGCCGACCGTCGACGACCTTGGGTACGGCATCAGGGTCCCGTTCATCGCCATCAGCCCGTACGCCAAGCGCGGGTTCATCAATCACGAGATCTACAGCACCGACGCGATCGCGGTGTTCATCGAGGACGACTTCCTCAACGGTGCGCGCCTCGACCCGGCGACGGACGGCCGCCCGGACTCACGCCCGGACGTGCGGGAGGACGAGCCGATCCTCTCCAACCTGGTCGACGACTTCAACTTCAACCAGGCCCCGCTGCCACCGCTCGTGCTCCAGAGCGGACCCCCGTGGGGGCCGGTCCCGACGTTGGACCGAACACCGCCGGCCACCAACGGAACGGCGCCGCTCACGGTCAGCTTTGACGCGTCCGGGAGCACCGCCCCGGACGCGTCGATCGCCTCCTGGGACCTGTCGTTCGGGGACGGGACCCCCGACGACACCGGCGTCGGGGCGCCGCCGTCGCCGACGGTCACCCACACCTACTCGGAGGCGGGTACCTATGACGTGCAGCTGAGCATCACGACTACCGCCGGCGCGACGTCGACGCTCTCGGAGCAGATCACCGTGCAACCGCCGCCACCGGTGCCGGCGCTCAACGCCACGCCGCCCGGCGGCAACGCGCCCATCCCACTCGTGACCTTCGACGGCTCGGCCTCGACTGACCCCACCAGCCCGATCGTGTCCTGGACGCTCACATTCGGCGACGGCAGCCCTCAGGTATCGGGAACCGGCCCGCCACCCAGCCCGACCGCCACGCACTCGTATACGGCCGCCGGTACCTACACAGCCACCTTGACGGTGACGGACGCGAACGGTGAATCGGGCTCGTCCCCGTATACGTTCATCGTCGCTTCTACGTTGAAGGTCACGCTGAAGGAGGTGCCACCAACGGGGAGAACATCGGTGGACGGGTCGGGTTTTGACTCGAACGAGAAGGTCGACCTGACGCTCGACGGCCAGCCGTGGACCACCGTCACCGCCGGCACCGACGGGACCTTCGCGTCCCCGATGCTGACGGTTCCGATCGAGCCGGGTGTCACGGCCTTGCCGGCGACGTACACGATCGAGGCGACCGGTGAGAAAAGTGGGATCACCGCGTCTACGGACGACCTCACCGTGTCGGCGGACTGGCCCAGCTACCACTTCGCGCCCTCGGGCGGCTCCTACAACCCGTATGAGTTCACGATCGGGCCCAGCAACGTGGCGGACCTGGCACCGGTCAACTGGGCAGTCCACACCGGGGGCCCGGTCAGCTCGACTCCGGACATCGTGGACGGTCAGCTGTGGTCGGCCTCGCAGAACGGGGACGTCTACCTGGTCAACACCCCGAGCTACGCACTGTGGCAGAGGTTCAAGACCGGTGGCCCGGTCGTGGCATCGCCAACGGAGGCCAGCAACGACGTCATCGTCGGGTCGGAGTCCGGAAAGCTGTTCGGGTACGATGGCTCGTGCCGGGATTTCGCGGGCCCCGCCGGCTGTAAGTACTGGTCGGTGTCGCTCGGTAGCCCGATCGAGTCGTCTGCGGCCGTCTCCGGTGGGACGATCTACGTGGGCGCCAACAACGGCAATCTGTATGCCCTTAAAGTTGTTGGGCACGCGCCGAAATGGCAGGTGGCCACGGGCGGCGCCATCCAGTCGACCCCGGCCGTCTCGGGCAGCACGATCGTGGTCGGCTCCAACGACGGCGATGTCTACGGGATCTCGACGAAGGGCCAGATCCTCTGGACCGGTGTCACCGGCGGTCCCGTCACGTCGTCGCCGGCGATCGTGGGCAACGTCGCCTATGTCGGGTCAGAGGACGGGAATCTGTACGCCTTCCCGTTGAACTGCAGCGGGACGTGCGCACCACTGTGGACCGCCGCGACCGGCGGGCCGATCGAGTCGTCGCCGGCCATCGCCAACGGGATGCTCTACATCGGCTCGGATGACGGCAACCTGTACGCCTTCGACCTCGCCAACGGCACACTCGAGTGGACCATCGGTACGGGCGGCCCCGTCGTCTCGTCACCGTCTGTTGCCAACGGCGTCGTCTACTTCGGCTCCAACGACGACAACGTCTACGCAGCCAACGCTGCCGGGTGCAGCGCTCCAGTTTGCGCTCCCCTGTGGTCGGCGACCACGGGGGGCCCGGTGCAGTCCTCGCCGGCCATCTCGAACGGAGTGCTGTACGTGGGGTCGAACGACGAGATGGTGCACGTCTACGCGCTACCGGGTTAGTCGCTCGCGGCCCGAGAGCCTCCCGCGGCCCTCGGGGCGCCCGAGTCCCTCGAGCGTGACAGGGCGCAGCAGCCGCGCTCGCTGCTAGCTCAGGCGCTCCACGATCATCGCCATACCCTGGCCACCTCCGACACACATCGTCTCGAGGCCGATCGTCTTGTCCTGGTTCTCGAGGCCGTTGATCAGCGTCGTCATGATGCGGGCACCGGTCATGCCGAACGGGTGACCGAGAGCGATCGCCCCGCCGTGGACGTTCAGCTTGTCCCAGTCGATCCCGAGGCGGGTTGCCGACGGGATCACCTGAGCGGCGAACGCTTCGTTGATCTCGACCAGGTCGACGTCGTCCATCGTCATTCCTGCCCGCTTCAACGCCTGGCGGCTCGCCTCGATCGGGCCGAGGCCCATGATCTCGGGGTGGAGTGCGCTGACCCCGCTCGCCACGAAGCGGGCGAGGGGACGCAGGCCGAGCTCGGCAGCTCGGGTGTCGCTCATGACCACGACCGCCGCCGCGCCGTCGTTGAGCGGGCAGGCGTTGCCGGCGGTGATCCGTCCGTCGGGGCGGAACACCGGCTTCAACTGGGCGAGGCCCGCCACGGTCGTGCCGTCCCGAGGACCGTCGTCCTTCGCGACCACGGTTCCGTCGGCCAGCGTGTAGGGCGTGATCTCCCGCTCGAAGAAGCCGTTCTGCTGGTTCTCCACCGCCCGCTGCTGTGACAAGGCGGCGAAGGAGTCCATCGATTCCCGGCTGACGTTCTCGTACTCGGCGACGTTCTCGGCGGTCTGGCCCATGGCGATGTAGATGTCGGGCAGGCCCTCGGCAGGCTCCCAGGCCTCACCTCCGGCTTCACCCCGCTTGGCGCTTCGAGCCTCGGCCTCGGCGAACACCGGGTTGTGCGACCCCGGGACGCCATCGGAGCTCCCGGCGAAGAACCGGCTCGTCGTCTCCACTCCCGCAGCGATGAAGCAGTCACCCTCGCCGGCGCGGATGGCGTGCGCCGCCATGCGGATGGTCTGCAGCGAGGAGGAGCAGTACCGGTTGACGGTGACGCCAGGGCAGCCCTCGAGGCCGGCCAGGATCGCCACCACCCGCGCCAGATTGAAACCCGCCTCCCCTGCAGGCTGGCCACAACCCATGAGCAGGTCCTCGATCTCCTCAGGCGGCAGGTCCGGGACCTTGGCCAGGAGGGCCTTCACGACATGGGCAGCGAGATCGTCCGGGCGGACGTCCTTCATGGAACCTTTGAACGCGCGGCCGATGGGGCTTCGAGCGGTGGCGACGATGACGGCTTCGGGCATGGCGGCGAGCATAGGCAGCGCCGTGCGGTCCCGTCGCACCCGGCGCCTCGGCGCCTCACGGCCGGCGCCTCAGAGCCTCGGTGCCTCGGCGCCTCGGTGCCTCACGGCCGGCGCCTCAGAGCCTCGGCGCCTCAGAGCCGGCGCCTGTCCCGCCCGCGGCCTCCGCACGCAAAAACTAGAACGCGTTACACTTTCGCCGACTCCGCCGCACCGGACGAAGGTGCGTGCCCTGAGGGAGGCTTCATGCAGATCGGCTTGGACGAGGACCAGCAGTCGCTCCGCAAGCAGCTGCGGGAGTACTACGCCCGCATCCTCACGCCTGAGGTGGTGAAGGCGCTGGAGGTCCCAGGCATCACGCCGACCCATCGTGAGATCGCCCGGCAGATGGGCACCGACGGCTGGCTCGGGATCGGCTGGCCGAAGGAGTACGGGGGCCAGGGTCGCTCGACGATGGAGCAGTTCATCTTCTTCGACGAGTCGATGCGTGCCGGGGCGCCGGTCCCCATGCTCACGATCAACACCGTCGGGCCGACGATCATGCGGTTCGGGAGCGACGAGTTGCGCCAGCGCTTCCTGCCGCCGATCCTGCGCGGCGAGATCCACTTCTGTATCGGTTACACCGAGCCCGGTTCGGGCACCGACCTCGCTTCCTTGACGACCAGGGCGGAGCGCGACGGCGACGAGTACGTCATCAACGGCGCCAAGATCTTCACCAGCCTTTCGACCGACGCCGACTACGTGTGGCTGGCGGCACGGACCAACCCCGATGCCGGCAAGCACCGGGGGATCTCGATCTTCATCGTGCCGACGTCCTCGGAGGGCTTCTCCTACACGCCCATGCGCCTGCTGCACGGGCACGACATCAACCAGACGTTCTACGAGTACGTCCGCGTCCCTGCGCAAAACCTCGTCGGCGGCGAGAACAACGGCTGGACGCTCATCACGAACCAGCTGAACCACGAGCGGGTGACGCTGTGCTCGGTAGGGCCGATCGAGAAGGCGTTCACCGACGTCGTCGCATGGGCAGCTGCGACCACGCGGCCGAGCGGAGGACGAGTGGTCGACGACGCATGGGTGCAGCACGAGCTGGCGCTCGTGCGGGCGAAGCTCGAATTCCTCCGCCTGGCCAACTGGAAGGTGGCGAGCTCGCCGTCGCTGGACGTGGCCGACGCCTCCACGGTGAAGGTGTTCGGCACCGAGTTCTACCTCGACGCGCTCCGGCGGCTCATGGAGATCGTCGGGCCGCAGGCGTACCTCTCGGGCGATTCACCGGGCTCGGTGCTGCACGGACGGTTGGAGAAGCTGACGCGGGGTTTCCTCATCCTCACCTTCGGTGGTGGTGCCAACGAGATCCAGCGGGAGCTGATCGCCATGTTCGGTCTCGATATGCCCCACTCGGGCCGCTGAGCCGGCCAGTCAGGAGCGCACGATGGACTTGGAATTCGACGACGACCAGAAGGCACTCTCGGAGCTGGCGGCGCGGATTCTCGCCGAGCGCTCGACACCCGAGCGGCTGAAGGAGGTCGAGGCGGAGTCGGCTGCCGGCGGCGATGGCGTGGACCGCAAGCTGTGGTCGGATCTCGCCGGCGCCGGCCTGCTCGCCGCGCCGCTCGCCGAGGAGAACGGCGGTGCGGGCATGGGTCTCGCCGGCGCCGGCGTGGTGCTCGAGGAGGTGGGGCGCCGAGTGGCTGCCGTGCCCTATCTCGAGACCGTGCTGTGCGCGCTGGCAGTCGAGAGGTTCGGGTCCACTGCGGTGCGCGGGGCCCTGGCCGGCATGGCGGCGGGGTCGTTCATCGTGACGCCCGCGCTCACCGAGGCCCAGGCGGACCTCCGGGCGCCGGCGGCGAGGGCCTCAGCGGGTGCCGAGGCAACGTGGCGGCTCGACGGAGAGAAGATCTGCGTGCCGGCCGGCATGGCTGCTGACGCCTACCTCGTACCGGTGACGTTCCCCGACGGCTCCACCGGGGTGGTGTTCGTAGACGCAGGCGCTGGGGGGCTGACCCGCGTGCGCCAGGACACCACGGCGGGCCGGCCGGAGGCCTTGGTGCGTCTTGATGGCGTGGAGGTGCCCGATGACGCCGTGCTGGGCTCGGGTGGCTCTGATTCCGCCGAGCGGGGTGAGGTGCTCGACTGGCTCGTCGACCGAGCCACAGCGGCTCTGGCCGTGCTCGCCGCCGGATGCCTCGACGAAGCACTCCGGATGACCGCCTCGTACGTGAAGGAGCGCAAGCAGTTCGACCGCCCGCTCGCCACGTTCCAGGCGGTCGGGCAGCGGGCCGCCGACGCCTACATCGATGCGCTGGGTGTCCGGCTGACCGCTTGGCAGGCCGTGTGGCGCCTGTCGGTGGGCCTGCCTGCCGGCGACGAGGTGACGATCGCCAAGTATTGGGCCAGCGAGGCGGGACAGCGCGTCGTGCACGCCTGCCAGCACCTCCACGGGGGCGTCGGCATGGACCGTGACTACCCCGTGCACCGGTACTTCCTCGCCGCCAAGCAGATCGACCTCGCCCTCGGCGGCGCCGCTCCCCAGCTCGCCGATCTCGGCCGCCGCATCGCCGCCTCGGCGTAGTTCTCGTGCGCAGGGCCGGCACCGACGCCGGCGCCGGCCGGCGGCTGGCCGCCTGACCACATCCGCGGCGAGATCGCGTGTGACCTGCCCGTAAGATGGCTCCGTGAGCGGGCAGGGACTCGATCGCCGTGAATTCCTCCGGCGGCTCGGGATGGCGGCTGGAGGCGTCGCCGGAATGGCGGTCGGAGCCACCGCCCTCGACGCCTGCGACTCATCACCGCAGTCATCGGTCCAGCACACCACGACCAGCGAGCCCGGCCGGTCGACTACGAGCAGCACAAGGCTGGCGAGCAGGATCCAGCTCGACGACCTCGGCCTGCCGATCGCCGACTGGGTGGTCGAGGAGAACGCCCGCAAGGGAACGCTCGAGTGGCTGCTCCACCCCCCTCCCCCGATGGGCGTGGAGGGCTATCTGGACCATGTCAGCGCGGCGCCCGGCGACGAGGTCACCCTGTTCGTCACGAGCACCGCCTCGCTTGTGATCCCGAAGGTGTACCGGCTCGGCTGGTACCAGGGATACGGCGCCAGGTTCGTGGCGGATCTCGGCAAGCACCCGGGAGTGGTGCAGCCGGAGCCGACATTCACCGCGGGCGTGAACATGGTGGAGTGCCATTGGTCGCCGACGTTGCGTTTTGAAGTGGGGCACGACTGGCCGAGCGGGTACTACTTGATCCACTTGGGGACGTCGAAGGGTTTCTCGCAGTGGGTGCCGCTTGTCGTGCGGGACGACTCCAGCACCTCGGCAGTACTCGTCCAGAGCAGCGTCACCACGTGGCAGGCCTACAACCTGTGGGGCGGCTACAGCCTCTACCTCGGCCCGGACGGGACCGGAGGGACTGACGTGGCCAACCGGTCCAGGGTCGTGTCGTTCGATCGCCCTTACCCACCAGGCTGGGAGGACGGGACGGCGGACCTGTTCGGCAACGAGTACCCGATCGTGGCGCTCCTCGAGCGGCTCGGCGTGGACGTGAGCTACTGGACCGACATCGATCTCCACCACCGTGCCGCCCTACTGGCGCAACACCGCTGCCTGGTCAGCCTCGGGCACGACGAGTACTGGTCCTCCACTATGCGCTACTCGTGCGAGGAGGCGATCGGAAAGGGCCTCAACGTGGCGTTCCTCGGAGCGAACGCCTGCTACCGCCACATCCGGTTGGACGCCTCGCCGGTGGGGGACAACCGGCGGGTCGTGTGCTACAAGGACGCGACCGAGGACCCCTACCTGGGCAAGGACAACGCCGAGGTGACGGCCAACTGGGGAGAGGGTCCCGACCCGCGACCCGAGTCGTCGATGATCGGTGTGGCCTACCAGGCGTTCCAGCCGTACGAGTCGAGTCCCGAGAGCTTGGTCGTGGTGGATCCCGAGTCGTGGATCCTCGAAGGCACCGGCCTTGCCCACGGCGCCGAGATCCCGTTCACCAACGGGTCGGAGTTCGACCGGTACTCACCTGGGCCCTCGTCGCCGACGAACGTGCACATCGTGTGCCACTCGCCCATCACGAGCGTGCTCGGGCCCTCGTATTCCGACATGGCGTACTACACGGTTCCCGGCGGGGGAGGCGTCTTTTCCAGTGGCACGGCGTCGTTCGTCGACAGGCTGTGGGCCAACCCCGGCGTCCTCCCCAAGCCGTTCGCGCCGGGGCCCATCGCAGGGGTGACCGAGCCGCTGACCCGGATCACGACGAACGTGCTCGCCGAGTTCTCGAAGGGCCCGGCGGCGGCGTCACGGCCGTCAGGGGCCAACTGGCAGGAGTTCTACTCGGATGGCTCCGCCGCCCTCCCTCCGGTGGACGTGCCGTAGTCGCTGCGTGGTGCTGTCGCCGCAGCGGCGCCCTTCAGCCGGCGAGCTCGGCGAGCAACCGCATCTGGTCGATCCCGCCACCGACGAGCAGAGTGGTGACGAGCGACTCGTTCCATGCCTCGAGGTCGTCCCGGATCTTCTCCCGAGGCCCGATGAGCGCTGTGGCCTCCACGAGCGAGGTCGGTACGGCGGCCGCGGCCTCGGCCTTGTGGCCGTCCAGGTACAGGTCTTGGATCCGCTTGGCTTCCGCCTCGAAACCCATCCGCGCGAACACCTGGAAGTGGAAGTTCATCTCACGCGCTCCCATGCCGCCGATGTACAGAGCGAGGAACGGTCGGACGACGTCAGCTGCCCGCTCCACGTCGTCGTCGACGACGACGGTGGCCGTGGCGATGACCTCGAACTCCTCCGGCGTCCGCCGGGCGTCAGGCCGGGAGAAACCCTCCGCCAACGACTTGCGGTAGTCCTCGTCGTAGGCGGGCGCGTAGAAGATGGGAAGCCACCCGTCGGCGATCTCGGCGGCGAGGGCGACGTTCCTCGAGCCCTCGGCCCCGAGGATGATGGGCAGGTCCGCACGCAACGGGTGCACGATCGGTTTCAGTGGCTTGCCGAGCCCCGTGCCGTCGGCGCCGGCGTAGGGCAGCGGGTAGTGCGGGCCGGCGCTCGTGACCGGAGCCTGGCGAGCCAGCACGTCGCGGACGATGCCGACGTACTCCCGGGTCCGGGCGAGCGGGCGGGGGAACGGCTGGCCGTACCAACCCTCGACCACTTGAGGACCGGACACACCGAGGCCGAGTACGAATCGGCCCCCGCTCAGATGGTCGATCGTCAACGCGGCCATGGCCATCGCCGTCGGCGTCCTGGCCGAAATCTGGCACAGGGCGGTCCCGAGCCGGAGCGACGTGGTGCGGGAGCCGAGCCACGCGAGCGGCGTCAGCGCGTCGGACCCGTACGCCTCGGCTGTCCAGACGGAGTCGAAGCCGAGTCGCTCCGCCTCGTCGATCTTCGCGGCCGTGTCGGAGGGCGGGCCTGAGCCCCAGTAGCCAAGTTGCAGGCCGAGCTTCATCGTCACACGCCGCCCTTCACCCTGCCGCCACCGGTAGGTGCTTGATCCCGTTGATGAAATTCGACCGGAGCCGCTGGACCTCGCCGGCGAGCTCGAGGTCCGGCATCGCCTGCATCAACTCGGTGAACATGATCCGCATCTCCAGCCGGGCCAGGTTGGCACCGAGGCAGAAATGGGAGCCGCCGCCGCCGAAGGCCACGTGCTCGTTCGGCGTTCGGGTGATGTCAAAACGATCCGGGTCCTGGAACACCTCCTCGTCCCGGTTGGCCGACGCATGCCAGAAGATGACCTTGTCTCCTTCGGCGATCCGTTGGCCACCGATCTTGGTGTCCTTGGTTGCCGTGCGGCGGAAGTGCATCACCGGTGAGGCGTACCGGAGCATCTCCTCGATGGCCGAGTCGAGGAGCTCGGGGCGCTCGATGAGGAGCTTGCGCTGGTCCGGGTTCTCGATGAGTGCCAAGGTGCCGTGAGCGATCTGGTTGCGGGTCGTCTCGTTGCCGGCGACGGACAACAGCATGAAGAAGAGGTCGACCTCGAGCTGCGAGAGCCGGTCGCCGGCGATCTCGGCGTGGACAAGGATGCTGAGCAGGTCGTCGTGCGGGTCGGCATGCCGTTCTGCCGTCAGCGCGTCGGCATAGGCGAACAGCTCCATCGCAGCCTCGGTGGCGAGCTCGGGCGCTTCGGTGAACTCCGGATCGTTGGAGCCCACCATGCGATTGCTCCAGTCGAAGACCTTGTGGCGGTCCTCCTGCGGCACGCCCATCAGCTCGGCGATCACCTGCAGGGGCAGCTCGGCGGCGATGTCGGCCACGAGGTCGAACTCACCCTTCAGCCGGGCCTCGGTGACGAGTTGGCGAGTGCGGTCGACGACGGTCTGCTCCAGCTCCGCCACCATCCGCGGGGTAAAGCCCTTGTTGACGAGGCGCCGGTAACGGGTGTGCATCGGTGGGTCCATGTTCAGCATCATCAGCCGTTGCTGCGCGAGGACCTCCTCGTTCCAGCTCATCATCAGCGCGCCGCCCGTATACGAGGAGAACGTGGCGGAGTTGCGGTTGACGGCGACGAGATCGTGGTAGCGCATCACCGACCAGAAGCCGGGCCCGTCCTGCTCCTCATGCCAGAAGACCGGGTGGTCCCGGCGCAATTGGGCGAAGAGCTGATGGGGGACGGCAGGTACGTAGAGATCGGGGTCAGTCAAGTCGACCGTCGTGAGATCCATGCGTTCCCTCCCTGTGCCCCTGTGCGGTCCGCGCTACTGACGTGGCGCCGCCCTCGTGATTGCAATGGCGTCGCGCCAAGAATAGAACACGTTTCAGTTTCGTGAGCCGCAGTGTAGGCGGCTGCCGGGAGCGAATTCCAGACGAATCCGGACGCGGAAAGGCCCCGGGTAGCCGGTCGGCTTGCACCTCCGTACTTCCCGGGGCCCTGTCCTGGTAACTGAACGCCCCTGCGGTGCTCCGGGTGCCTTGCGGCTGCCCGATGCCTCGCCCGGTGCTCCGGCCCCGAAGGGCCAGCTCCCCGGTCAGGTTGCACTGTCACCGTCCTCGGCGGATTGCCGTGGCCGCTCCCTCCAGCCTCCCTTGCGGGTGGCCTTCTGGCAGAAGCCGATGCGCTTGGTCCAGCCTCCCTTGCGGGCGACCTTCCCTCCTGCACCAATCCCTTCGTCCCTGTCTCCCTTGCGGGCGACCGTTCCTCGGGGACCAGGCCCTCTGTTCGAACTGCCCTTGCGGGCTGCTCTCCCTTCGGAGCCGAGACCCTTTCGTTCGAACCGCCCTTGCGGGCTGCTCTCCCGTCCGGACCCAAGTACCTGCGATCAGGTCTTCCTTGCGGTCGTCCCTCTTGCCGGTACTGCGGCGTCTCCGTCCTTGGCTCGCATACTTTGCGTCATCAGCGGCCGGCCGTCAACTGGAGTTGAGGAAATGCGGAGGTTATCGACAGGCTCAGGTGACTTTTCGACAACTTGTCTTCGATGTCCCCCGATAGTCCCCAGCCTCGTCCACACCCAGGCCCCGCCAGACAGCCTCACTAGCGCCCGAAGGGCGCACTCGCGGGCTGGCCTGGCCTCGCCCCGCCTCGCCCCGCCCCGCCCCGCCCCGCCTCGCCTCGCCTCGCCCCGCCCCGCCCCGCCTCGCCTCGCCTCGCCTCGTCCGCCCGGTGACGGCTACGCCGTGAAGGGATCCCCTCCGAACCGGTCGATGAACGTGAAGGATTCGACGGGTCCGCGGCGCAACTTGCGAACCTGCCGTACCGGGTGGCCGAGCACGACCAGGCCGGCGACTGCGAAGGCGGTGGGGAAGCCGAGGAGCTCTCGGACGGCGGTTTCTTGGCGGGTGAGCACCGTGGTCAGGACCCCGCCCAATCCCTCGTTGCGGGCGGCGAGGAGCAGGTTCTGGCCGAACGGGTACACCGATGCCCCACCGACGATGCTCTGCCGTCCGAGACCGTTGTCGGTCACGGCCAGCGAGCCGAGATGAGCCAGCAGCACCATCATGACGGGCACGTTGGCCAACTGCTCGCCGAAGGCATCGGGAGCAGGCCGCTCCCGGGCAGCGCCGAGATCGACGGCGGGGCCCTGCCAGCGGCCGTCGTCGCCGGGAGCGAACGGCACGAGGCCACGCTCGACATGCGCCCAGTACTCACGCCAGCCGAGGGCGTACAGGTCGACGATCGCCTGGCGCCGGTCCGGGTCCCGGATCACGACCACCCGCCAGGGTTGGCGGTTGCCGCCGCTCGGGGCGAAACGTGCCGCATCGAGCACTCGCCACAGCGTCGCGTCGTTGACCGGCTCTGGCGCGAATTCGCGGCATGCGCCGGTCGTCCGCATGGCCTCGATCAGGTCCATTGGCTAGTCCTCCTCCGTCTCCGCAAGAGGGAACGGGTGTCGGCAAGCTGCACGGGCTCACGCTAGACCGGAGCCACACGAGGTGAGCCGCAGCTCGCTGCACCGCCGGCCGGCGGCGGGCACCGGCCGCCGGGCCGCTGGTAGCGTCCAGACTGGCCGATGCTCGATGACCATCTGGGATGCCAGGGCCCTGAGTAGCCGGTGCTCGCTTTCCCGGGGCGCCGTGTCCGGAGGTTGTGATGAGGTTCGATGACCACTGAGTGGAATGGGCAGGGCCTGCCGCCGGCCGCGATGGCGCGGATGGAGCGAGGGAAAGCTGGCGGCCCCCACGCGAGCCTGTTCGGCATCTCGGGGCAGGCGGCGCTGGAAGCGTGCGGCTTCTCGGTCGTGGGCGAGGTGATGGGTTGCATCGTCCACCACATCGGCTTCACGGGCTACGGCGGGTGCGGCTGGATGCCGGCCAATGCCTACGGTGGCTACGGCAATTTCGGCAACGCAGGAGTCGGTGGCTACGGCCTGGGCAACCGTTCCGGCGGCTACGGCATGGGGGGCCGGCCGGGTGTGCGCACGAGCTCGGGCGGAGGCTGGGCTGGGTTCGCCCCCTACGTCGACGCGCTGTACCACGGCTACGACACGGCGGTGCTCAGGATGCTGCTCGAGTGCCGCGACCTGAGGGGGGACGGGGTCGTTGGCGTGACGCTTGAGCAGCGGCACCTCGGGCAGGACAACCGTGAGTTCATCGCCTACGGCACAGCGGTGCGAGCCCACAGCAAGGTCCGGCCGGCCAACCTGTTCTCGACCACGTTGCCAGCTCACGACGTGGCAAAACTCCTCCACGGCGGATGGGCTCCCGCTGCGATCACGATCGGGATCTCGCTCGCCATCCGCCATGACGACTGGGCCACCTTGCAACAGGCGCGGGCTTGGGCGGGCAACACCGAGGTCTCGGGTTACACCGAGCTCGTCCATCACGTCCGCCAGGACGCCCGCCAGCAGTTCGCCCGGCGCACCGCCGCCTATGGGGCTGACGGGGCGATCATGTCCGACATGTCCCTCGACATCTGGGACATCGAGCCCGGCGAGGGCCACCGCGACCACGTGGCGTTGTCGTTCGTGCACGGCACGGCCATCGCCCAATTCCACAAAGGTGCGGTCGCTCCCACCTCGAGCCTCATCGTCCTGCCAATGTCCGATCCACCTGGAGCTGTTGTAGCTGGAAGGAAACCATGACCGACATCGACACCACGGCGGCCAGCCTCGGGATCCCCGAGGATGCCATGAAGCGTCTGGCGGAGATGAAGCCGGGCAAGCCTGGGGCGCTGTTCACCTCCGATCTGAGCGTGAATGAGTTCTTGTTGGTGAGGGAGGCGGGTTTCCAGCCGCTGGGCCTTGTGCTCGGCTCGAGCATCTACCACGTCGGCATCCAGATTGGCCGATGGTCCAAGAACATGGAGCTCGACACACTCTCGCAGGCGATGTACCACGCACGTGAGCTGGCCATGACGCGCATGGAGGCCGAGGCCGCCACGCTCGGTGCCGACGGGATCGTCGGCGTGCGGCTCGACATCGAGTTCAAGGAGTTCGGCAACGATCTCGCCGAGTTCATCGCCGTCGGGACGGCGGTGAAGGCCGAAGAGGCCGGCAACTGGAAGAACAACCAGGGTCAGCCCTTCACCTCCGACCTGTCGGGTCAGGACTTCTGGACGCTCGTGCAGGCCGGGTACGCCCCGCTGGGCATGGTGATGGGCAGCTGCGTGTACCACATCGCCCACCAGGGGGCGTTGAAGGCGATGGGCAACGTCGGCCGGAACGTGGAGATCCCGACGTACACCGAAGCGCTCTACGACGCCCGGGAGCTGGCGATGAGCCGGATGCAGGCAGAGGGCGAGCAGCTGAAGGCCGAGGGCATCGTCGGCGTCCAGCTGCTGTCGCTCGCCCACAAGTGGGGCGGCCATACGACGGAATTCTTCGCCGTCGGAACGGCGGTGCGACCACTGCGCGACGACCATGTCATCGCCAAGCCGCAGCTCGTGCTGCCGCTCACTGACCGCTGAGCTGACGCTCGTCGACCGCCGGGGGTTCGCATGTCACTGATACCTGATCCTGATCCTGATCCTGATCCTGATCCTGATCCTGATCCTGATCCTGATGCGGACCTGCAGGTCCCGCACGTCGAGGCGCTCGCCGCCGCGCTCCGGGCCGACACGTCCGACCTTGACGCCTATCACCGCGTCCTGTCCTCCACGATCGGCGACTTGCTGCCGGCGGGGATGGTGGAGGTGGATCGGGAGCGCTCCATGAGCGATCGGCTCTCCGGCCGGCCCGGGGCGGCAACGGCGATCCGGCTCCATATCGGGGACAAGACGCTGGAGCTCGTGGCTCATCACGGCAGGCTCGTCGCCACCGTGGCCCAGGACGTGCGGGGCGTGACCATCAGCAAGCGAGAGGTCCCGGTAGCGGACTGGGTGCAGCAGCTGGCGGCCTACCTGGCAGCGCTGGCGTCCGAGAGCGCCGAGGCCCGCGAAGCACTGGGGCGCTTGCTCGGCAACTAGTCCTTGCCCGGCGACCGGGGGCCGCCTGAGTGGTGGCGTTCAACCGCCCGAGTCCGCTCGACGGCCTCTCCCCCCGGCCGACGCGCACGCGGCGGCGATCGCATCGGCCAGCTCGGGCGCCCGTTCAACACCCAGTGCGGACGTCGTCACCCGGATCGCCGCAGCCGACTTGATCCGGAAGCGATTGCCTGGTGCCACGAGCCACCCTCCCGCCAGCAGCGCGCTCACCGCGGTGGCCTCGTCGCCAACGGGGATCCAGACGTTGAGCCCGGTCGGCGCCGTCACGGTGATGCCGCGCCGGCCGAGCTCCTCGCATAGCGCCGACCGGCGTTCCCGATACGTGACTGAGGCCCGGGTGAGCTGGTCGGACACATCCGCGTCGTTCCACATGGCGAGCACGAGCTGCTGCACGAGGTGGCTGACCCAGCCGGCTCCCATGCTGATCGCCTGCTCGAGCCGGGTGACGGTCGCCGGGTCGCCGGCGACGACGGCAAGCCGCAGGTCCGGTCCGTAGCCTTTCGCCACACTGCGCACGAACCCGTACCGGCCGGTCGTGCCGACAACAGGTGCCAGCGGCACCTCCACGAGGCCGCAGGCATGATCGTCCTCGATGACGAGCCGCCCGGGGTAGCGGGCGAGGAGCGCTCGTAGCTCGCCGGCCCGCTGCAGTGAGATCGCCGCGCCGGTGGGGTTCTGGGCGCGGGCAGTGACGACGACGGCGCGAGCTCCAGCGGCGAGTGCCTGCCAGACGCCGTCGGTCGTGGGGCCCTCCGGATCAATCGGCAGGGGAACCGTCAAGAAACCCAACCGCTCCACCACATCGATCAGCGCCGCCCACCCGGGATCCTCGACAGCGACCCGGTCACCCGGGGCGAGGTTGGACGACAGGATCCGGCCGATCGCGTCGAGCGCCCCGAACGAACACGTGACGTGCTCGGCGGCAACGCCCTCGCCGGCAAGGCGCCGCCGGGCCTCGGCGATCAGCTCGGGATCGGCGACGGGCGACCCGTAGCTGGCAGGGTGGTATTCCATGGAGGCCAGCCGCGAGAGGGGATCGGGGAGAAGCGCCGCATCAGGGTTCCCCGTCGAGCAATCGGTGACGCCGTCGGGAACCGGGATCGCCCGCCGAGCGAACGTCATGTCCTCCGTGCGGAGCTCGCGGATCCACGTCCCGCGGCGCCGGTCTGATGCAGTGAGGCCTCGGACGCCGAGCAACCGGTACGAAGCCGCCACGGTCCCGGGGCTCACGCCGAGCCCGCTCGCCAGCTGGCGGATCGGTGGCAATGCGTCCCCGCTCGCGAGGGCGCCGTCGCGTATACCGTGCTCGATCGATTCGGCGATCGCCGCAGCAGTCCCGCCTGTCGGCTGATATTGTAATGTCACAGTGTAGTGATTGTATCAATACATAGCTGCCTGCGGGCAGCTTCTGACCCGGACCGAGACGTGAACTTTCGGAGGCACGATGTACGAGGGCAACCGGACCACCACGCCATCCCGACACGCTGAGCGAGCATCCTTCGACGAGCAGGTCATCCACTCCATTCTGGACGAGGCGCTGATCGGCCATCTGGCATTCATCGACGGTGGGAGTCCTCACATCCTGCCGATGCTCTTCGTGCGGTCGGGCGGTTCCGTGTACGTCCACTCGTCCACTGGCGCCCACCCTGCGCGGATGGCGGCTCGGGAGGGGACGTTGAACGTGAGCTTCGAGGTCACGCTCGTCGATGCTCTCGTGCTCGCCCGATCAGCGTTCAGCCATTCGGCCAACTACCGGTGCGTTGTCACCCACGGCGAGCTGACCCTCGTCAACGAGCCCGAACGGAAGGACGCGGTGCTGCGCGCTTTGATGGACAAGCTCCTGCCGGGGCGTGGCGACGACGCCCGGTCGCCTACGCGCGACGAGCTGCGGAAGACTGCCGTGATGGAGCTGCCGCTGGTCGACGTGGGTGCAAAGGTCCGGACGGGTGGACCGCTCGATGACGACAGCGATCTCGGTCTCGACGTGTGGGCCGGGATCCAGCCGATCGTATGCCAGCGCGGGACGGCGGTACCGGCTGATGACCTGAGAGTTGGGATCGAGCTCCCTGCCTACCTTGCTGCTGGCGCTGCTGGCGCTGCTGGCGCTGCGGGCGCTGGTGGCGCTGGTGGCGCTGGCGGCGCTGGCGGCGCTGGTGGCGCTGGCACACGGGCCGGCGGTGGTTCGCTCACCGTATGAGGGCGGTAGTCCAGCGTGTGTCGTGGGCGCGCGTCACGATCGATGGCGACGTCGTCGGCTCCATCGAGGGGCCGGGTCTGTGCGTACTCGTCGGCATCACCCACACCGACGACGAGGGCATCGCTCGGTCCATGGCCAATCGCTTGTGGAACCTTCGCGTCCTAGCCGATGGCGAGGGCCGCATGAACCGCTCCGCCTCGGAGCTCAACGCACCGCTGCTCGTCGTCAGCCAGTTCACGTTGTACGGCGACACGAGTAAGGGGAGGCGCCCTTCCTGGCTCGCCGCCGCTCCCGGCCCAGTGGCCGAGCCGCTCGTCGAGCGGCTCGTCGCGGATCTGAGGGAGCTGGGCGCCACGGTCGCCACCGGCAGGTTCGGAGCCGACATGCTCGTCGAGATAGGCAACGACGGGCCGGTGACCATCCTGCTCGAGCTCGAGGACTGATCCGAGGCCGGCC